>DASRBV010000213.1:0-15898 GCA_035653455.1 Pseudacidobacterium sp.
CCATTCCACTGCTGGAACGTGCAACGAGTATCAATCCAAAGTGCGCTGCGTGTTTCGAAAAGCTGGGCCGCGCGCTCAGCGCAACAGGAAAATTGCAGGAAGGCGTGGAGCATCTGGAAAAGGCCGTCTCCCTTGATCCAAAGGACGCCCATCTGCACTATGAGCTGGGATTGGCGCTTCGCAAGGCCGGCATGAATGATCGCGCCCGCGCCGAGATGGCTATCGCCCAGAAACAATACGGTACAAAAACTGCCGACCCACGCTAACGGTAAGCACCGGACTGTGGCCGTTGAATCAGCATGAGAGAATCAGGGACAAGCCCCACTCCGGCATTTTCATAGATAGTTTGCACCATGCCGCGAAACTACACTCGCCGCGGCCTGACGCTATGGATTCGGTAACTGCGAGGTGTCCCATCCTCCACCCAGCGCCTTGATCAACTGCGCGCTGGCGGCGAATTGCCGCGTGGTGATGTCTGCCTGCGTGCGCTGGTTCGTCAGCAGCGCGCTTTGCGCAGTAAGGACTTCGAGGTAATCCACCAGGCCCTGCCTGTACCGCCGGGTACTGATGTCCAGCGAGCGCTGCGCCGCGGCCACGGCTGCGGCCTGGGTAACGGCTTCCTGTTGAAGAATGCGCAATGCGGCGAGGTTGTCCTCCACTTCCTGAAATGCATTCAAAACACTTTGGCGATAGTTGGCGACGGTGACTTCATAATTGTCGCGTGCCTCTTCTGTGAGAGCGTGGCGGCGTCCTGCATCAAAAAGAAGCTCGGAAGCAGAAGCGCCCAGAGACCACAGCGCGCTGGGCCCCTGGATCCATGTGCCGGGGCTGCGGCTTTCAAATCCTCCCGCACCGGAAAGCGTAATGGTGGGGTAATACGCCGAAATGGCGATGCCGATCTGCGCGTTGGCGGCATCGGCGCGGCGTTCTGCCCCGGCAATATCAGGACGGCGCTCCAGCAGCTCTGAGGGGACAATGAGAGGCACCTGCGGCAGAGGCAGATTCAGCGGCGCTGGCGGCAGGCTGAAAGCTGACGCCGTCTGGCCGGTCAGCGTGGCAATGGCGTGTTCATATTGTGCGCGGGCCACGCCCACGTCAATGTCCTGTGAGCGCGTGCTTTCAAGTTGTGTCTCTGCCAGAGCAACGTCGGAGTCGGTAGCGAGACCGCCTTTGAAGCGCACCTGCGTGAGTTTCAGGTAGTCCTCATAGGAGGCCACAGTGTTGTCGAGCAACTGTTTCTGCAGGTCGAGTCCGCGCAGTTCAAAGTAGTCTAGTGCCAGTTCAGAGCGGATGCTTAATTCCACATTGGCCAGATCGGCTGCGCTCGCCTGTGCAGTGGCGCGAGCAGCTTCCACGCTGCGCCGCACCTGTCCCCACAGATCAGGCTCCCAACTGGCCTGCCCGGTCAGGGCGAAGTCGTTGTATTGATATCGCGAGCCGGGAACAGCAGTCGGGCGGTTCTGGGAAAGATGCTGGCGCGAAATGGAGGGTCCTGCGCTGAGCACAGGGAAGTAATTTGCGCGATATGTCTGCACCGCAGACCGTGCTGCGAAGTATTGCTCCATTGCTGCCCGCAGCGTCTGGTTTGAGACAGAGACTTTTTCTTCAAGCGTATTCAGTTGCGGGTCGTTGTAGATCTCCCACCACTTGCCGCGCACGGACTGGTCATTCGGCTGCGCCTGCTTCCATCCTCCGTTGGGGATGCCCGGAGGAGGAACGGCCTCCTTAAATGCCGGAGGGGGCGGTGTGAGTGTGGAAGGGCGCTTGTAACTGGGGCCGACGGTACATCCGGAAAGACAGAGAAATGCCGTGGCGAGCATGGTGTGCAGGGCACCTGAAGATATGCGAACAGGCGGGCGCAGACGCATTCTTACTCGCCTCCGTTTTGCCGCGCCTGCGGATTCTGCTGACCGGGCTGTACCACATGCACCACTTCGCCATCAATGATGGAGTCCGGCGGATTCTGCACCACCTGGTCCGTGGGCTGCAAACCAGAAGTTACTTCCACCACGCGTCCATCATCGCGGCCAATGGTGATGGGCACCAGCTTTATTTTATTGTTTTCGACAATGGCGACACGCAGCCCTTCGGAGCGGAACAACAGCGCAGGGACAGGAACAATCAGCGACCGCACCGGGTTTTGCAGCTTGAAGTGGACCTGAGCATAGGCGCCAGGAACAAGTTCTCCCTTGCGATTGTCTACATCTACTTCGACCAGCAATGTCCGTGATGTGGGATCAATGGCCTTCGCCGTGCGGACGATTTTTCCCTGGAACGTGCGCCCGGGATATTCCACAAAAGTAAGGTTTGCCGTAAGGCCCGGCCTGGAGGCAAGCGAGTAGACCTGCGGCACATTCACATAGACGCGCAGAATATGTTCGTCAGAGAGATGAAACAGCTCGCGGTTGGCTCCTGCATCAATGAGTTGACCAATGTCTATACCGCGGGCGGTGACTACGCCATCAAAGGGCGCATACACTTTTTCAAACGAGACCAGCTGCTCCAGACGCTGCACGTTGGCCAGCGCTGATTTGACCTGTGTGCTCGAAGCTGATGCCTGCGTAGTGAAGTTTTCCGTGTCCTGGCGGGAGACCGCATTGCTCTTGACCAGGTCCTGATATCGTGAGGCCGTGGCCTGCGCATATTTTGAATTGGCTTCCGCAGTGAGCAGATCAGCTTTGGCCTGCGCCAACTGCTGGTCTACTTCAGGGCTTTCAATCTCCGCCAGTAACTGGCCCTTTTTTACATGCGCGCCGATGTCGAAATACCACTTTTTAAGATAGCCGCTGGTGCGCGCATAAATGGGCGAATCCACATAGGCAAAAATGTTCCCGGGCAGCACGACTTCTTCTGCTGGAGCGCCTTGTTGTGGAGTGGCCACCTGCACGTCAGGAGCAGCAAGCTGGTTCGTCTCCTCCTGCAATCTGGCGCGGTCATGCAGACGCGGTAGAATGCCGGCAATGGCCGCAACTACCGCGGCAATCAGAAACACAATCAGAAGGACGATCATCGTCCCGCGCGAAACCGGTCGTGGTGTCTGCTGCGCTTGTGTTGAATTACTCATGGCCCTTTCCTTCCGCTGTTTCTCCCAATGCGTCCTGCCGTTTGTGCCTGCGCCTGCGTCCCAGCCATCCGTGGATCACGCTGAAGAATGTTGGCACGAAAAACAAAGTGGAGACGGTAGCAAACAACAGGCCGCCAATTACGGCCCGCCCTAAAGGAGCATTCTGTTCGCCGCCTTCGCCCAGTCCCAGCGCCATCGGCGCCATACCGATAATCATGGCGAGTGCCGTCATCAACACCGGACGAAAACGCGTAAATCCCGCAGACAGGGCCGCTTCAAGCGCGTCGCCGACGTTTTCCTCCAGACGCTCGCGCGCGAAGCTGATGACGAGGATTGAGTTCGATGTCGCCACGCCCATGCACATAATGGCCCCCGTCAGCGCGGGCACGCTGATTCGCGTATGCGTAAGAAACAGGAACCAGATAATGCCGCACAACGCCGCAGGCAGTGCTGAGATGACGATGAACGGGTCAATCCAGGACTGAAAGTTGACCACAATCAGCAGATAAACCAGCACAACCGAAAACACCAGCCCGCCCAGCAGACCAATGAAGGACGTGCGCATCGTCTCCACCTGACCGCGTACGACAATCTGCGAACCACGCGGCAGTTTGCTCTTCATCTGCCCAATGATCTGCTCAATCTGCTTGTTCACGCTGGCCAGGTCACTGTTCTCAACGTTCCCATAGATATCAATCACGGGCGCAATGTTGTAGTGGGATTCCGTGCCCATCTCAGAGCCGGGCGCAATCGAAGCGAGATTGCCCAGAATCTGCACCGGCTGACCGCCCATGGGGGTGTTGGCAGGAAGCACAGGCCCGCCCGCGCCATGACTGGCCGCTGTGGCTGCATTTGTGGCGTTGGAACCGCTCGGCGTCACAGGAATGTTCTCGATGTCCTGCAGCGTGTCGAGGTCATATTGTGGCGACTGCACAGCGATGCTGTAGCTGACGCCCGTCCTCGGGTTCAGCCAGAAATTCGGCGATGTCTGAAAGCTGCCGCTGGTGGAAACAAGCAGGCTTTGCGCCACATTGCCCTGGGTCAGTCCCATCTGGCCGGCTTTGGTGCGGTCCACATCAATAAAGAGATTGGGATTATCAAAGGGCTGCTGGATGCGCATGTCTGTCGTTCCGGGAACATACTTCACGCGGTTCAGCAGTTGTTCGGCAAAGGCGCGATTGCCTTGCAGGTCCGGACCGGTCACCTGGATATCAATCGGCGCAGGCAGACCAAAATTCAGGATCTGCGTCACCATGTCGGTGGGCAGCTCGTAGAACGTCACTCCGGGAAAACGCGCCGCCAGCACCGAACGCAGCTTCTGCACGTACGCCTCTGTCGGGTGGTGGTGCTCCGTCAGGGACACCTGAATGTCCGCGTCCGCCGGTCCAATGATCGCCGAATTGCTGTACGTCATGTTGATGCTGCTGTAGGGCTGTCCAATGTTGTCAATAATCGTCACAAGCTCGTTCTTTGGAATCACCTCGCGGATCGTGCTGTCCACTTCATCGCAGAGCCGCGCCGTCTCCTCGATGCGCGTTCCTGTGTGGGCGCGCAGGTGCATCTTGAATTGCCCCGCGTCAACAGACGGGAAAAAGTCTTCTCCCACGAACGGGAAAAGCAGTGCAGCAGATCCCAGACAAAAGACGATGAACAGCACCAGGAACACCGCAGAATGCGCTATGCACATCTGCAGAATTCCGTAGTAGAAGCGGCGTACTCTCTCAAACCCGTGCTCAAAGGCAAGCTGGAACTGGATGAGCGGATTGCGGCTCTGCTGCCTCCGCTCCACTTCCTCGTCGCTGTGCTCGCGCAGCAGATACTTTGCCATCGTTGGCACAACCGTGCGCGAGAGCAGATAAGAAGCCAGCATCGCGAACACGACTGCCTCTGCTAATGGCACAAACAGATACCGCGCCACACCCGAAAGGAAGAACATCGGCACAAAGACAATGCAGATAGAGATGGTGGCAACAAACGCCGGAACGGCAATCTGCGCCGCGCCATCCAGAATCGCCTGCTCAATGGCCTTGCCCTGTTCTAGATTGCGGTTGATGTTCTCGATTTCCACCGTTGCATCGTCCACAAGAATGCCGACCGCAAGCGCCAGTCCACCCAGGGTCATGATGTTAATCGTTTCACCGAGGGCGCTTAAAACAATGATCGAAGTAAGAATCGAGAGCGGGATCGAGACGGCAATAATGAGTGTGCTGCGCCAGCTCCCCAGAAACACCAGAATCATGATTGCCGTCAGACAGGCCGCAATGATCGCCTCACGTACCACGCCCGTGATCGCAGCCCGCACAAAAATGGACTGGTCAGCCAAAGGAATGATTCGCAGCTGCGGCGGCAACTGCGCTTTAATCGCCGGAAGCTTGTCCCGGACACCTTTTACGATGTCCAGCGTAGACGCATCGCCCGTTTTGATGATGCTTAGAAGCGAAGCGCGCTGCCCGTCCACGCGCACAATGTTGGTCTGCGGAGGAAAGCCATCGCGCACATGCGCCACGTCGCGGATATACACCATGGCGCCATTAACGGCGCGAATCGGCAGGTTATTCAGCTCCTGGACGGTTTCCGGAGCGCTGTTCGTCTCTATCTGATACTCAAACTGCGCGATTTTTGCCGTGCCCGAAGGCAGAATCAGGTTCTGGTTGGCAATCGTGCTGGTCACGTCCGCCGGCGAAAGCCCTTTGGACTGCAATGCCTGCAGATTCAGGTCTACCTGGATCTGCCGCTGCTTTCCTCCATACGGATAGGGAATGCCAACTCCATTTACCGTCACAAGCTGGGTGCGGATAAAGTTCAGTGCGTAGTCGTTGAGCTGTTGTTCTGAAAGTCCTTCGCCCGACAAGCCAAGCTGCAGAATCGGAACGCTGGATGCGTTGTATTGCAGAATAAGCGGCGGCTGGGTCCCCTGCGGCAACTGGCGCAACTGCGTCTGTGCAATGGCCGTGACCTGTGCCACAGCCATGGCGATGTTTACTTTGGGTTGAAAGAAAATCTTGATGATGCCCATGCCATTGAGCGACTGCGACTCAATGTGCTCGATGTCGTTGACGGTCGTTGTAAGCGAGCGCTCACTCTGGTACACGATGCGCCGGGCCATTTGCTCCGGAGACAGCCCCGTATAGCTCCACGCAATCGCCACAACAGGGATATCAATGTTAGGAAAGATGTCTGTGGGCGTGCGCAGAATGGCCACCGGACCAAGGATCATCAGGAGCAGGGCAAAAACGGCAAACGTATAAGGCCGTCGCAGCGCGAGGCGAACAATCCACATGGCTCGTCAATCTCTCCTGCGGCCAGCGCGAATGCGCGACCAGAAAAGGGTGGTCTTTTGATTACACGTTAGAAGAAAGCAGACAGAACCCCGTTTTCCTCGTGAAACCTGCCGGAACAATATGTCATTGTGTTGGCCTGATCTTGGCCAGACAATCGAACAAACTTCTATTTTAAAGTAGACGGTCATGACGCCAAAAAGGCCGAAGCCCTCAACCTCATATGCAAGCAAGCAATCTCAGAAATTACGTGGATAGAGGCCCCGGCCCTCTCGGTACCTGTTCTGAGGTGTTCCGGAACGGAAATTGATGCCGGGCGCGTTACAAAGCAGCAAAAATGGCGATTACAACCACGGCAAAACCGATAATCAGGCTCGGCCGGTCAGTGACCGCAAAGATCACAGGGTCCTCGTTCAGTTCCTGTCGCGAAGCCAGAAGCCAGATGCGGCTGATCCAGTACAACAGCAGGGGAACGATGAGCCACATGCGCTCCGGATGGCGGTAAAGCGCAGTGGCCTTGTCTCCGTTGATATAGAGCGCAAACACAACCACTGCGGCAAAGGCGCTGGAAGTACCGAAGCTGCGCAATTGGGCCGCATCGGAAACACGATACCCGCGCCCGGAGGCGAAAAGGCGCCCCTGCGCGCGCAGGTTTTCCAGTTCGCTGAATCGCTTCACCAGGGCAAGGGAGAAAAAGAAGAAAGCAGAAAATGCGGCCAGCCACGCGGACACTGAAGTCTCCGCGGCCGCTCCGCCTGCAAGCAGCCGCAGCGTGTAGAGGCCCGAAAGGAGAACAACGTCTACCAGTGCCTTTTTCTTCAGGACCAGCGAATAGGCCAGGGTTGTTATCAGATAGAGCGCCAGCCATCCGCTGAATTGGGGCGGAAGCATCAGGGCCGCGCCGGTAAAGGCCATCGCAAGAAAGACCAGGCTGATCGCTGCTCCGGTGGTTGCCTGTAAATCTCCGGCAGCAAATGGACGGTATCGTTTTGCCGGGTGCCGCCGGTCAGCTTCCATGTCCAGCATGTCATTGATGATGTAGCTGGCAGAAGCGCAAAGGCTGAAGCATATGAAAGCGAGCAGCACATTCAGTACAAGGGGTGGCCGCAGCGTGTGCGCCAGAAGCAGCGGCACAAAAATCAGAACATTCTTGGCCCATTGATGCGGCCGTATGGCGCGCAGAAGTGCTTTTGTCCAGGCAGTCTGGTCATTGAAGGTGCGGACGATGGGAATGCCGCGTGAGCGCACTCTGCTCAGGAGCGAGGAGCGAGGGTTGGCCAGCATGGCCTCGGTTGCATGCTGCAAAACGGGCAGGTCGGGAAGCGCGTTTCCAATGTAATCAAAGCCGCTTTCTGCGAATTCAGCATGCAGGGACGCAAGTTTGTTGTTCCCGGTGAGATTGGTGCGGCCATCGCTGGCAATCACGCCATCAAAGACCCCCACATGTGCGGCGATCTCTTCGGCCAGTTTGCCGTCGGCCCCGGTAGTGAGAAATATCCTGCGGCCGCGGCTGTGCTCTTCTGCAAGAAAATTCAACAGAGGCCGGTTGTAAGGCAGGTGCGCTGCATCCAGCGAAACAATGCTGCTGATTTTTGCCTTCAGCGCCGCTTTTCCACCAGGAAGCCAGAAAGGCGCCTTCAGCGCGGTCAGAGGACGCATCCGAAGAAGCACAAAAAACGAGTCAGCCAGTGTGTCGCTCTTGATAAATGTGCCATCCAGATCTACGCACAAGGGGCGAGAATTTGGAAGGGCCTGGGATTGCGCCTGCGTGGACAGGAAATCTCTCCGGTATTGGACTCTCCTATCAGTCTACTTTGGCCGGCTTCGCCAGAGAAAAGCTAGGTGGCGCGCTGGGCTGACCTGCTTCTTCCGGCGTGACGTTGATGCAGGGCTTTGCATACAATGTATAAATTGGTGCAAGAGAGGCGGATCCCATTCCGATCTCGCAGATTTTCGAGGGATTTCCGGGAAACATTTCCGGACGCTGGTTCGTCGGTATAAATACTGCTTCCGCTCCATGTTAGGGGCCGGCAATTTAAATCAAAACCGGGGAAGTCATCGGAAGAATTTATGTCGTCCACTCAAACCACGCAGCCTGCCACCGGGACTGCGCCCGTTGTTCCTCCTCCGCAGCGCCATCGCATCCGCACTACCATCATTTTCCTGCTGGTAGTTGGCGTGGTTGGATTCATCATCTGGCGCATTGTTACCGCAAATGATAAGGCCAATAAGCAGGCTGCGGCGCAGCAGGCGGCCATGGCCAACCGCGCCATTCCTGTCCAGGTAGCAACCGTGCAGGAAAAGGCGATGCCTATTTATGTGACCGCGCTGGGCACAGTCAGTCCATATTATTCAGTCACAGTCAAACCGCGGGTCACAGGCGAATTGATACGCGTGAATTTCAAAGAAGGGCAGGACGTGCATCAGGGCGAAGAGCTGATGACGATTGATCCTCGTCCCTACCAGGCCACGCTCGACCAGGCCAAAGGCCAGCTTGCCAAAGACCAGGCACAGTTACAAAATGCCCAGGCTGAATATGACCGCTATAAAGCGCTCTTCGATCAGGGCGTCGTCTCCAAAGAAACGCTGGACGCGCAGGCAGCGAATTTCGGCAATTACGAAGGCGCCATCAAGGCCGACCAGGCGGCGATTGACGCCGATGCGCTCAATGTTCAGTACTGTCACATCACGTCGCCCATAACCGGAAAAATCGGGCTGCGCCTTGTAGACCCTGGAAACGTGGTTACTGCAAACACGACTAACCTGATCGTCATTAACCAATTCCAGCCCATCGCCGTTCTCTTTACTCTTCCTGAAGACCAGTTGCCGCGCGTGTTTGCGAAAATGAGCGGAGCCAGGGCGCTCCAGGCCGAGGCGTATGACCGCTCTGACACCATCCATATCGCCAGCGGACAATTACTGACCGCTGACAACCAGATTGACACCACCACCGGCACGGGCAAGCTGAAGGCGGTTTTCCCAAATAAAGACGAGCAGTTGTTTCCCAACCAGTTTGTGAATGTCCATCTGGTGCTCGAAACACGGCCTGACGCCATTACCGCTCCGACTGCCGCCGTGCAGCATGGCACAGATGGCGACTTCGTCTGGATCGTAAAGCCTGACAAGACCGTTGCCGTTCAGCCGGTAAAAGTAGACGTGACCGAAGGCACGACGGTCATCTTTTCGGACGGCCTGAAACCTGGCGACCAGGTAGTGACCGACGGCGCAGACAAGCTGCGTGAAGGCACAAAAGTAGATGCGCGGCCCATGACCCACAACCGTCCGGCAACGCAGAGCGGAAATGGCAGCAATGGAATGATGGGGCAATAGGCGGTCATGAGTCCTTCCCGGCCATTTATTCTCCGGCCAGTAGCGACATCGCTGCTTATGGCGGCGATTCTGCTTGCCGGCTTTGTGGCGTACCGCCAGCTTCCTGTCTCTGCTCTGCCGGAGGTGGATTACCCCACCATTCAGGTAGTCACGTTTTATCCCGGAGCCAGCCCGGACGTCATGGCCTCCTCCGTGACGGCCCCGTTGGAACGGCAGTTCGGTCAGATGCCCGGCCTCAACCAGATGACTTCCACCAGCTCTGAGGGTGGCTCGGTCATCACACTGCAATTTACGCTTTCTGAAGATATTGACGTTGCCGAACAGGAGGTGCAGGCCGGAATCAATGCTGCGCAAAGCTTTTTGCCGGCCGACCTGCCGAATCCTCCCGTCTACAGCAAGGTGAACCCGGCAGACCAGCCCATTCTCACACTGGCCCTGACTTCAAAGACCATGCCTTTGCCGCAGGTCGAAGACCTGGCCGACACGAACCTCGCGCAAAAAATATCGCAGGTTTCCGGCGTTGGCCTGGTCTCCATTGCCGGTGGACAGAAACCGGCTGTTCGCATTCAGGCCAATCCATCCCAGCTTGCGGCCTATGGTCTCAGCCTCGAAGATATCCGCACTCAGGTGGCTGCCAACAACATCAATCAGGCAAAAGGAAGCCTCAACGGCACACGCCAGAGCTTTACCATTGATGCAAACGACCAGCTCCTGAACTCAACTTCGTACAATCCCATCGTTGTTGCCTATCGCAATGGCGCGCCCGTGCGTTTGCAGGACGTCGCTTCAGTAGTCAATGGCGCAGAGAACTCGCTGCGCGCTTCATGGATGAATGAAGTCCCCGCTGTGATCGTAAATATCCAGAGGCAGCCGGGGGCCAACATCATCGGGGTCGTAGACCGCATCGAGAAGATTCTGCCTCAGCTCAAGGCAAGCCTGCCTGCTTCCATTGATGTTGTCACGCTGACCGACCGCACGGTGACCATCCGCGCCTCCGTAAAAGACGTGCAGTTTGAGCTGATGCTGACCATTGCCCTCGTCGTGATGGTCATCTTCCTCTTCTTACGGAATCTCTCCGCGACCATCATTCCCAGCGTTGCCGTGCCGCTTTCGCTTGTTGGCACCTTCGGCGTGATGTATCTGCTGGGCTACAGCCTGAACAACCTTACCCTGATGGCGCTGACCATCTCGACTGGATTCGTGGTAGACGACGCCATCGTGATGATTGAAAACATCAGCCGGTTTCTGGAAGAAGGCGATTCGCCGCTCGAGGCCGCCCTCAAAGGCTCTGAGCAGATCGGTTTTACCATCGTCTCGCTGACCGTCTCGCTCATTGCCGTGCTCATTCCGCTGCTCTTTATGGGCGACGTGGTGGGCCGCCTCTTCCGCGAATTCGCCATTACCCTGGCCGTCACCATTCTGGTTTCCGCAGTGGTTTCGCTCACTCTCACGCCGATGATGTGCGCGAAGATACTCCGCCACAAGCCCCCGGAAAAGCAGGGCCGCTTTTACCGCTGGACGGAAGACCTCTTCGACCGCATCATTGGCTTTTATGGCCGCACACTCCAGACCGTTCTGCGCTTCCGCTTCACCACGCTGATGGTCACAGTGGCCACGCTCGTCTTTACCGTGTTGTTGTACATCTATGTGCCCAAAGGCTTCTTTCCCGTAGAAGACACAGGTGTGTTGCTGGGCATCTCAGAGGCGCCGCAGACAGTTTCCTTCCGGGAAATGGCCCGCCGCCAGGAAGCACTGGCACACGTCATTCTGCAGGACCCGGATGTAGAAAGCCTCTCGTCCTTTATCGGTGTAGATGGCACCAACATGACGATGAATACCGGGCGCATCCAGATCAATCTGAAGCCGCTTGATCAGCGCAAAAGCCGCGCCCAGGACATCATTCGCCGCCTGCAGCCCAAGCTGGCGCAGGTGGAAGGCATCACCCTTTATCTGCAGGCCCTGCAGGACCTGACCGTGGCCGATACCGTGAGCCGCACGCAGTACCAGTACACGCTCGAAGACGTGGACCCGCGCGAGCTGGGCACCTGGGTGCCGCGCATCGTCGCCGAGCTGCAAAAGCAACCTGAGCTGCGCGATGTCGCCAGCGATCTGCAGGACAATGGTCTTCAGACCACGCTCGACATTGACCGTGACACCGCCTCGCGCCTCGGCGTTTCCATGCAGAACATTGATAACGTGCTGTATGACGCTTTCGGTCAGCGGCAGGTCTCCACCATGTTCACGCAGCTCAACCAGTACCACGTGGTGCTCGAGGTGCAGCCCGAATTTCAGCGCACCGCCGATGACCTGAGCAAAATCTACGTTCCGTCATCCACCGGAACACAGGTGCCGCTCAGCGCCTTCGTAAAAATCTCGCAGACCAACACGCCGCTGGCCATCAATCACCTCGGCCAGTTCCCCGTCGCTACCATTTCATTCAATCTTGCTCCCGGAGCATCGCTGGGCGACGCGGTCCAGGCCATCCATAATGTCGAGCAGCGCATGGGCATGCCCGCCAGCATCAACGCTGCTTTTCAGGGGACCGCCGCGGCCTTCCAGGCGTCGCTCTCAAATGAACCTCTGCTGATTCTCGCTGCGCTCATAACCGTATACATCGTGCTCGGCGTACTCTACGAGAGTTACATCCATCCCATCACCATTCTTTCCACGCTGCCATCAGCGGGTGTGGGTGCGATTCTCGCATTGCTGCTCTTCAAGCTCGATCTCAACGTCATCGGCATCATCGGAATCATTCTGCTCATCGGCATCGTGAAGAAGAACGCCATCATGATGATTGACTTCGCGCTCGAAGCCGAGCGCAAGGAAGGCAAGTCGCCGGAAGAATCTATCTACGAGGCATGTCTGCTGCGCTTCCGTCCCATCATGATGACCACGATGGCTGCGCTGCTCGGCGGACTGCCCCTGGCCTTCGGCAGCGGCATGGGCGCGGAGCTGCGCCAGCCGCTGGGCATCACCATTGTCGGCGGATTGATCTTCTCGCAGGTATTGACGCTCTACACCACGCCCGTCGTCTATCTCTACTTCGACCGGCTGGGTCAGTGGTTCATGCGCCGGCGCGAACGGCGCTCACTTGAAGAACAGGCCGTCCACGCCGACTAAGAAGAATCGCCATGCACTTGTCCGCGCCATTCATTCGACGGCCAGTAGCAACCACGCTGCTGAGCCTTGCTCTGCTGCTTGCAGGTGCGGTGGCGTACAATCTTTTGCCTGTCGCCTCTCTGCCGGAGATTGAATTTCCCACCATCTCTGTTTATGGAGGACTCCCTGGCGCCAGTCCGGAGACCGTGGCTGCCGCCATTGCCACCCCGCTCGAACGGCAATTTGGCCGTATCGCGGGCGTCACTCAGATGACTTCCTCCAGTTCGCTGGGCGGAAGTAACGTCAATCTTCAATTCGACCTTTCCCGCGACATCAACGGCGCGGCGCGCGACGTGCAGGCCGCCATCAATGCAGCGCGCAGCAATCTGCCCGCGAACATGCCGGAGAATCCGACCTACCGCAAAATCAATCCGTCGGACGCGCCAATCATGATCATCGCGCTCACGTCAGACGTGATGACCCAGGGCCAGATGTACGACGCAGCGGACTCGATCCTCGCCCAGAAAATCTCGCAGATCCAGGGCGTCGGGCAGGTCTTCGTTGGCGGCAGCGCGCAGCCAGCCGTGCGCGTAGAAGTCAACCCGATGCAGTTAAGCTCCTACGGCATTGGCCTGGAGGGGGTGCGGACGGCGCTCAGCCAGGTAAACATGAACCTTGCCAAAGGCTTTCTCAAAGCTGGCGGGCGCATGTCCAGCATCGCTGACAATGACCAGTTGATGAAGGCCAGCCAGTACGCTCCGCTGGTCATTGGCTACAATCCCGCCACGGGTGCTGCGGTGCGGTTGAGTGACATCTCCCAGGTAGTGGACTCCGTCTCTGATGTGCATACTGCTGGTCTCGCAAACGGCAAGCGCGCCGTGCTGGTCATTGTCTTCAAAGTTCCCGGCGCGAACGTGATCAGTACCGTGGACCGCATTTACGCTGCGATTCCGGCTCTGAAGGCGTCCATCTCGCCGCTGATTGACTTCCATGTGGTCCTCGACCGTACCATCACCATTCGCGCCTCGGTGCTCGATGTCGAAATATCGCTCCTGATCAGCGTTACCCTGGTGGTACTCGTCGTCTTTCTTTTCCTGCGAAATGTATGGGCCACCATCATCCCCAGCGTGGCCGTGCCGCTCTCGCTGGTCGGCACCTTCGGTGTGATGTACCTGCTGGGGTACTCGCTCGACAACCTGTCACTGATGGCCCTCACCATCTCTACAGGGTTTGTGGTGGACGACGCCATTGTCGTCATCGAGAACATTACGCGCTATCTGGAAATGGGCCTCTCTCCATATGAAGCTGCGGTGAAGGGCTCAAAGGAAATCGGTTTTACGGTGCTTTCCATGAGCACTTCGCTCATTGCCGTCTTCATTCCCATTCTGCTGATGGGAGGCGTCGTCGGCAGGCTCTTCCGCGAATTTGCCGTTACGTTGAGCGTCGCCATTGCCATGTCTCTGGTCGTCTCGCTCACCACTACACCCATGATGTGCGCAAAGTTCCTCAAGCCGCACAACCAGCAAAAGCATGGCCGCATTTATATGCTCAGCGAGCGCTTCTTCACCGGAATGCTGAAGATGTATGACCACGGTCTCCGCTGGGTCATCGCGCATAAAGTCCCGGTATTGCTGATTACCATCGCCACCTTTTTTCTGAACATTTATTTGTTCATTCTTGTTCCCAAAGGCTTCTTCCCGCAGCAGGACACGGGCCGCATGATGGGCATCACCAACGCTTCTCAGGACATCTCCTTCGAGGCCATGCAGCAAAAACAAGCGCAGCTTGCTGCTATCGTGCAGGCGGACCCCGGTGTTCAATCTGTAATGGCCTTTGCCGGAGGCAGCGGCGGCGGCGCAACCACAAACGTGGGCCGCATGTTCATTACTCTCAAGCCGCTGGACGAACGGCATGGTGTTAGTGCTGACCAGATCATTAACCGCCTGCGCCCGAAGCTTGCGCACATTCCCGGAGTTACTCTCGTCCTCCAGGCGGCGCAGGACCTCAGCGTTGGCGCGCGCATGAGCGCGGCGCAGTACCAGTACACTCTGGAAGACCAGGACATCAAGGAGCTGAACGAATGGGCGCCCAGGCTGCTTGAAAAAATGCGCACCATGCCCGAGTTGCGCGATGCTTCCACTGACCAGCAGGACCAGGGCCTCGCCGCGAACCTTGTCATTGACCGCGACACGGCTGCCCGTCTCGGCATTTCACCTTCCACAATTGACAACGTGCTCTATGATGCCTTTGGTCAGCGGCAGGTCTCAACCATGTACACGTCACTGAACCAGTATCACGTGGTCATGGAAGTGGCGCAGCCATACCAGCGTGATCCGCAGGCATTAAGCAACATCTACATTAAGTCCAGCAATGGTACGAGCGTGCCGCTTACAGCGGTCACAAAATTCGAGCCGGGACGCACATCGCTGGCCGTCAATCACCAGGGACAGTTTCCGGCCGTCACACTCAGCTTCAATCTTGCTCCCGGCGTTTCTCTGGGACAGGCGGTCGTAGCGTTGCAGAACGCAGAAGCAGACATGGGTATGCCTTCCACCGTCCACGGCAGCTTTCAGGGAACAGCGCAGGCCTTCCAGTCCTCGCTTTCAAGCGAACCCTTCCTGATTTTGACGGCGCTGGCGACGGTCTATATCGTGCTTGGCATCCTGTACGAAAGCTATGTCCATCCCATCACCATTCTTTCCACCCTGCCGTCAGCAGGTGTCGGTGCCATCCTCGCCTTGCTCATTACACATACCGACCTCAGCGTAATCGCCATTATCGGAATCATTCTGCTGATCGGCATCGTGAAGAAAAACGCCATTATGATGATTGATTTTGCCCTCGCCGCCGAGCGCAATGAAGGCAAGTCGAGCGATGAAGCCATCTATGAAGCCTGCCTGCTGCGCTTTCGTCCCATCATGATGACCACCATGGCCGCGCTGCTCGGCGGTCTTCCCCTTGCCTTGGGGCGCGGGACTGGATCGGAACTTCGCCAGCCTCTGGGCATCACGATTGTCGGCGGCCTGATCGTTTCACAAATGATGACGCTCTTCACTACCCCTGTCGTGTATCTCTTCTTCGATAAGCTGCAACTGCGCGTGCAGCGCTTCGGCAAGCGGTTCGAGAA
>DASRBV010000214.1:0-4167 GCA_035653455.1 Pseudacidobacterium sp.
TAAGCTGATGCCCCGCGGAATTGATACGGAGTTGTTTTCACCTGAGCGCCGCGACCGCACGCCTGACGATACAGATTTTGTGCTTGGGTTTGTGGGGCGCCTCTCAGTCGAAAAGAACGTAGCGCTATTGGCGCGGATTCGGGAGCAGCTTGTGGCCGCAGGCGCGGAAGGATTCCGCTTTTTGATTGTCGGCCACGGGGCGGAAGAATCCTGGCTGCGCCAGCAATTGCCGAATGCTGAGTTTACCGGGGTCTTAAAGGGCGAGGCGCTGGCGCGCGCTTACGCCAATATGGACCTTTTTGTCTTCCCCTCGCATACCGACACTTTCGGGAACGTGGTGCTGGAGGCGCTTGCCTCCGGAGTGCCTGCGATTGTGACCCCGAATGGTGGACCGCGTTACATCGTGAAGGAAGGCGTAACCGGATTTGTCGCCAATGACGGAGACTTTGCTACCGCCATCTTTCGCCTGATGCAAAATTCAGAGCTACACGAACAAATGCGCAGGGCCGCGCGCACGGATGCGCTGGGCGCTTCGTGGGACTCGGTATTTGAGAGTGTGTATCAGAGTTACCAGACCGTCAGAAGAAATTGATAAGCGCAGGCCACGGTGTTTTACCTGAACGGCCCTGCTAAAACATGACCGCCAGAGGAACGTAAAGTAAACGTATAGAGCCGCAGAGGCATATAGGATCCGGGGAGCTAACGCTCGGCTTTTTTGCTTTACAATCGCGGCATGATTGCGCATTTGCGGGGACGTCTTTTTTTGAAGACGCCGGGGCGGGTGATTGTTGAGGCCGGTGGCGTAGGTTATGAGGTCACCATCAGCATTCCTACGTTTACGGCGCTCCCGGCAGAAGGAGCGGAGGTATCGCTGCACATCCATACGCAGGTGCGCGAGGACATCCTTGCGCTATTTGGCTTTCTGGAACTTGACGAAAAGCGTTTGTTTGAGCGGCTGATTACCGTTTCGGGCGTAGGGCCAAAACTGGCTGTGACCATTCTGAGCGGTCTGAATCCAGAGCGCACGGTTGCGGCCATCCGGGGGCAGGACCACGTTACACTGACGCGTATCCCGGGCGTGGGAAAAAAGCTGGCTGAGCGGCTTGTAGTGGAATTGAAAGACAAGCTGGAAGACATGGCTGTGGCCCCTGTGGTTGCTCCGGCTGCTCCGGCTGCGGAAGATGTGCTTTCGGCGCTGCTGAACCTGGGGTACCAGCGACCCGCTGCGCAGAAGGCGATCGAAATGGCTGTGGCGAAGAACAAGTCTGCGGGCGAGAGCTTCGATGATCTGTTCCGAATGGCGCTGCAGGTCATTCGGTAGCCAGTCTCTTCTTTATGGTTTCATTCCACTGCTGCAATTCTTCCGGCAAGTAGGGCGAGGCCGTTCCCGGCGCGACGAGGTCCACGACGGTTTGCGGCGGGATGTTTCCCTGGCGATTACGGAAGAGACCTTTGACCCAGGCGATGGCGGAGAGTCCGGCTTCACAGTGAAAGCTCTGCTCGATATAGAACCATTTCTTGTCCCATCCGAGAGTGCGAGTGCGCAGCTCAAATCTGGCCCAGAGGCCGAGCGAGCGGCGGTAGGTGATGTCCACCGAGCCGACCAGCGGCACCCAGCGTCCGCGAATTGCGTGGTCGAGGATGCCATTGGCGGCCATCATGTGGATACGGCCGTAGTCCATGCAGGTGAGATAGCGCGAGTTGTTCAGGTGGAAATTGAAATCAATATCATTCGGCCAGACACGCATCCGGATGCGGTCTTCGTCGAGCACTCCAATGCGGGGTAATGGCCGAACGTGCTGACGAATGGCAAGCAGCGGAATACGGACGAAGCTGTTGATGTGCGCCATCTGCAAAGAGAAAACCCCGGAACAAGCCGGGGTTTTTTATTATCCAGAATTTGTTAAAAACTACGCCTTGGTTACCTTGCCGCTCTTGATGCATCTGGTGCAGACACGCAGCTTCTTTGAGCCGCCACCCACCTTCGCCTTTACCGGGCGGAGATTGACGTTCCAGCGCCGCCTGCTGACGTTATGCGCGTGCGAGATATTGTTTCCAAATTGCGGGCCTTTGCCGCAGATTTCACAAACCTGAGCCATGATAAAACTCCAGAATCCCTGAACTTTTCGCGCAAACCAGTACCCGCCGGAAACTGCGTTCTTCGCAATGTGCGAGAAGGGCGGGCAAGCAGACAGAGGAATGCCCGGGCTGGTGCCGAATCTTTAGTTTACCCCAAGGCAGGCGCTGTGAGCAACCGCTTGTCACGAGGATGTGCCGCTCGTCTCAATTTGCACCATCCGCGATCGCTTCCGACGTAGTGTTTGTTTGCGGAGGAACATTCTATGAAATTCGCTGCAAATATTCTGACTGCGAGTGCGCTTGTTCTGGCCACGGGCATTGTGATGGCACAGACGGCGCCAGCTTTCCATGTAGATGTGAGGGGCAAAGGCAAACCTATGATTCTGATTCCGGGGCTTTCATCGTCGGGCGAAGTATGGGATTCGACGGTGGCACGGTATCAGGACCGGTACCGTTGTTATGTGCTTACGCTGGACGGGTTTGCAGGGCAGCCTCGCTGGATCGGGCCGGGCGATGAATTCCTGAATGCCGTGCGCGACCAACTGGGGGCATATATAGACCAGAACCATCTTGATCATCCGGTCGTTGTGGGCCATTCACTGGGAGGATTTCTCGCGCTGGCATTGGCAGAGAAGTATCCCGACAAAGTGGGGCCGCTGGTCGTTGTGGATTCGCTGCCATTTTCAGCACACGCATGGTTTAATGTGGACTCGGCCGAAGCGGCAAAGAGTGTGGCTGCGGGCATGCGCTCGCGCATCGCTGGTGAAACAGATGAGGAATATGCGGCGTATGTGAAGAGCGGGGCCTCTACGCGTTCCATGGTCACAGGTGATGCTGGTTTTGCGCGAGTCAAGGAATGGGGCCTGCTTTCTGACAAGCAGGCGGTGGCCGATGCAATGTATGACATGATGGTGGCGGACCTGCGTCCTGAACTGGGCCGCATTCACACTCCCATTCTGGTGATGGGCACGTGGATTGGCCTGACCGAAGTAGCGCACCAGGAGGCGAGTCCGGAATTCCGCAGCGCTGTATTGAAGGAATTTGAGGAGCAGTATAAAAATGCTCCGCAGGCAAAGATTGTGCTTGCAGACCACGCGCGCCACTTCATCATGTACGACGATCCGCAGTGGTTCTTTACCCAGATGGATGCGTTTCTGAAATAAAGTGCGATGATGATGGCAACCGTGGACCAGGCATTCAATACCGGCGCGCCGGCAAAACCGCAAAGCTGGCGCGTCCTGCTGTCGTCATTCCCGCCTGCTTATATTGCGGCGCAGATGCTGGGATGGGGACTGTATGCTGCCGTCAGCTTCCCTCTGGTCGAGTTCGGAGGGTATTACAGGCACGCATCCGATGCGCTCCTGTCGGTCGTGCTCTTTTCCTTCTATGGATTTATCGCCACCCACGTGTTACGGGCTGTCTGTCATCAGCGTGGCTGGGCGGACATGCCATTCATCCGGCTCGCGCCCCGGACGTTTTTGGCTGCGGCCCTGTCCGGCCTGTGGATGGCCGGTTGCCTGGTGGTCATCAATAGTATGCTTCTCAGACTGTTTTCTGCGCATGGCCGCGATGCCTGGATGGTTCTCTTGTACATGATGCCAAACGCCAGCGTCATGGTCCTGTTTTGGGAGTTCTTCTATTTTCTGGCCAAAACGATCGAACGCAGGCGTATGGCAGAGATGCAGGGCCTGCAATTGCAACTGCTGGCGCGGGAGGCGCAGCACCGAGCCTTGTCATCGCAGCTACAGCCGCACTTTCTTTTTAATTGCCTGAATTCATTGCGGTCTCTTATTGTGGAAGACCCGTCTCGTGCAAGAGAGATGGTGACAGACCTGGCGGGACTGCTGCGCTATTCGCTCGACCATGACATGGTAACGCGCGTGACACTGCGCGAGGAACTGGCGGCGCTCGACCGCTATCTGGCGCTTGAAGGCATAAGGTTCGAGGACCGCCTGCGCGTCCGGCGTCAGATTTCTCTGGAAACCATGAATGCGCTGGTACCGCCCATGATGGTGCAGACACTTGCGGAAAATGCCATCAAGCACGGTATTGCAGGACGCAGTAAAGGCGGAGAGATCGTCATCGAGG
>DASRBV010000215.1:0-7535 GCA_035653455.1 Pseudacidobacterium sp.
TTGGCAATCCTGCCCTTTGGCCCAACCACCCAGGGCAGACTGAGGGCATTCCAGTTGCCGTCATCCAGCGGTTGCCATGTCTTTCCCTCGTCATAACTGATGTCCGAACCGTTGGTCCCCACCGCTATCCAGGCTTTGGCATCCGCATCCCAAGCCACTGCCGAGCGATAGCCATGGGGCGGCTTGATGGCGGCCGTCCAGTGCGCGCCGCCGTCACTACTCCAGGCCGCGGTCCCGGCGGATTCGTTGGGTTTAGTGTAGTCGCCGCCTACGGCGACGAGAATGGGGCCGTTGCCAGAGTGATATCCAAGAGAAAAAATACCTGCCGCATCACCAGCGTTTGCGAGTGGAACGGGAGTGCGCTTCCACTGTTCGGCCATTTTAGCCGGAGTTCCCGGTTTGGAAGAAAAATCTATAGTGCCCGTGAATGACTGGCTATAGATGAAGGCCCCTCCTGTGCCGAACATGACTGGCTCCTCGGGCCTGCCGAGCAGGGAAGAATTGCTCGCTGCGAAAGCGCCCTTTGCCTTGCTGTCTGCTTCCAGACCGGCTCCTTCTGAGCGGACCCAATGTTGCCCTCCGTCTTCAGTTGTCAGGAAGACAAATTTTCCATCCACCGGATCGCCAAGAAGAAAGCCCCTGCGCTTGTTCTGGAAGACGATTGCGTCCCAGAATCCATCTTTGTCGGGGTTGGTATAAAGCGATGCCCAATGCGAGCACCCGTCGGTGGTTTCATAGAGCCGCGACTGGCCGCCGGGGCCGCTGGACATCACAATGGCCGTGTTCGCGTCCCATGCCCAGATGCCGCGAAAGTCCAGGTTTTCCGCTCCGGAAGGTACAGCGCAGCTCTGCCACATATATCCGCCATCTTCCGTGCGCAGGACCGTTCCATTCATCCCGCTGGCCCAGACCACTCCCCCGCCCACGGCATGAATGCCGCGCAGACCCGCCGTGGTGCCGCTGTTCTGCATCTCCCATGGGCCAGACTTCGGCGCCTGAGCAAAAAGAGCGACCGGGAGCAGCACGAAGGCCAAGAGCAGTTTCATTGTCTTACTGGTTGATGTCTTCAAAGGCGAACCTGCCCAGATAGAAAGGATGCGAAACCTGCGGTTTGTTGTCTACCGGATTTGTGGGATATGTATCAGGCGTATTGGTGGGAAAGCCCCAGACTTTACCTGTCCGCATATCAATCACAACTCGCCCATAAAGCTGCTTGCTGCCGTCGGGCGCGCGCAGCATTTGTGTTCCCGGCTCAAAGAAATAGGGATAGGGCGCTGTAGATAAGGATTGTGCCTGGACGGCCCGGGGAGCGGTATAAGTGCGGACCGCGATGATGACCAGGGCAAGTGCTATGATCAGCAGCAGAACATTCGTGCAGATGTTTCGTTGCATGAATCAGCTTCCTCCGTGTTCTGGATTGTAACGGCTTCTTATTCGCCCCGCAGCGCCTTCGCCGGGTCCACGGCAGCAGCACAACGCGCCGGATAAGTAGTGCAAATGAAAACCAGCTACCTGACCTGGTTCCGCGCCCTCCACAGCGCTCCGGTGACTGGGTCTACAGCTTCAGGGAGCACTTTGACCATCGGCAAACTCTGATGGATGGTCTCAATCATGCTTTCGCGCACGAAATGCACGCTTTTCAGGATCCCCCCCACATAAGCCACGCTGGGCACCGGAGCATCTGGTTCGAGGGCGCGCAGACGGCGGACGGCGTGTGTTGCGCATTCGCCCAGGATGCGCCCGCCAAGCTCCAGCACTTCAAGGGCGACCACATCGCCGGCCTCGGCGCATTCGACGACAAGCGGGGCAAGCTGCGAAAAATCAGGCGCGGGCGTGCTATGGGCCTTGTTGACGACATCGCCAATCGCAGGGGCGGACCAGAAGCGCATCACACGCTCCAGAATCATGGTGGGCCGCTGGAAATCATGGGCGCGGCAGGCAGCCTTCAGGGCTTCGAGGCCGATCCAGTAGCCTGAGCCTTCATCGCCCAGCACAGGGCCCCATCCACCTATGTTAAAGGTTTCGCCTGTGCTGGTGCGGCCCAGAATATTGGAGCCAGTCCCACCGATGACGAGCACGCCTGCCTCGCCGGGAAAGGCCGCATCGAGCGCGGTGGCTTCATCGCCGCAGACGAGAATTTCACCGCCTGCGTACTTTGAGATGATCTGCTCCATCCACTGCCGTGTCTGCGGGAGACGCACGCCCGCCGTGCCGACGCAGGAGACGGCGACCTGTTTGAGGTCTACTCCGCTCTGACGCGAGATCCCGGCAAGCAGATCGCGCATGTTTGCCTCTGCCTGTTCAGCAGAGACGCGCAGCGGTTTGATGCTTCCGCTCTGCGCGCGGGCGAGAATGCGGGTTTCGTCGGCAAGCGCGCAGTCGGTCTTGGTGCCGCCTGCGTCGAATCCTAAATAAAATGCCATCGTTCTACTTTTCTCGTTTGTTATTGAAGAGCTTTTTCGGTTAATGCGTTGGAAAGAATATTCAGACTGCCATCCGTGGGTGGGGTGGGCAATTGCAGGATTTTTGCAATGAAGGGATACACATTCACATTTTCAAAAGGCTTCAGCGTCACTCCGGGACGGATGTCCGGCCCTACAGCATAGAAGATGGCCTTCATTTCCGGCATTTCGCGCGGATCATATCCATGCACACCCATGTTCGGCGGACGGTCCTGCTCACCGGGCGGAGGGCCATGTGCGCGAATTGCATACGGGCCTTTTGCCACAATCACCGGATCGCCTATGCGCGGGTTGCTGTCGTAGTGCAAATATGCCGGCATGTGTGCGCGGCGATAGACCACGAATTTTCCATCGGCGGCCTTCAATTTTTGATAGGCCCGTTCGGCGTCGGCATCTGCATTGGCGTAAAGCATAGAGCCAATGGTAGTGAAACGCGAAAGATCGGCATACTGGTCGAGATTGATCCAGCCGCCTTCACGCTTTGCCATGCCGTGGTCGCTGACGACGATGAGGTCAATGGGCATATGCAGAGCGTCGAGGCCGGAGTGAAGCTTGCCGATAAGCTCATCCACATGCTGCACTGCCGCGGCAACCTGCGGCGAATCCGGCCCAAACTCATGTCCGGCGTGGTCAACGTTGGAGAAGTATAGCGTAATGAAATGGGGGCGGCGGTCTTCGGGCAATCTAAGCCACGCGAGTACCTGTTCGATGCGCTTCCCGTCGGGAAACTTATCGTCGAAGTGCAGATAATAGCTGGGGCGCACGCCGCGAATTGCCGCCTCTGACCCCGGCCAGAAGAAGCAGGCCGAGCGCATTCCCTGCTGTTCGGCCAGGACCCATAAAGGAGTGCCCCCATACCAGGAGCCGTCGGTGCTGCTTTTCGGGTCGTTATACGAGTAACGCTCCTGCCGCTGTGGATCATAAAAGCTCATGGCAACGATGCCGTGGTGCTCCGGATAGAGTCCTGTCACCAGCGTGTAGTGGTTGGGAAACGTCAGCGAGGGGTAGGACGGGAGCATTCCATCCGGGGCGCTGGCGCCGTGTTTTGCCAGATCCAGCAAATGCGTAGCGCCATATTTCTTCGCATAGTCGTAGCGAAAGCCGTCGAGCGAAACCAGGACGACGTAGTGCTTCTGCTCCTGGACGAGGGCGTTCGGGCCATTATCTACAGTAATGACCGGGGCAATCTGCTGCGCAGCCGCAGATGCCGCCAGGACCAGTGAGAAGAGAAGCAGCCAGAGGCGTTTCATGGGATTTCCGGACAACCGTCCTTCATCAGCTTAATGGATGGAGACCACAGACCGGGAAACATCGCGGGCATTTTGAGTTCATGTATCATTTACACATGAAACGCACAAATCTTGTGTTAGATGCACATCTGCTCGAAGAAGCCACAAGGGTGCTCCATGCAAAGACCTACTCGGCTGCTGTGAACACCGCTTTGGCTGAAGTCCTCCGCGTTAAGCGCATACAAGCCATTCCGCAGTTTTTCGGAATGGGCCTCTGGGAAGGAGACCTCTCGGAAATGCGCGGGGACACGCCCCAGGCAAGGAAGCGGCCCAGGCAGCGGAAACGCCCATGATCCTGGTAGACACCTCAGTCTGGATCGAGCTGTTGCGCAGTGGTCAGCGCACCAACATTACGGAAGAACACCTGTTCAATTTCGTCACCTGCGGGCCCGTTTTGCAGGAAGTCCTTCAGGGACTACGGCAGACACCCGCAAGCAATGCGTTTCGCCTGGCATTGCTGGCGCTTCCCGTTATAAGCAATCCCCTGCCTCGCTCATTATTTATCGAGGCTGCGGAAATCTACCGCACTGGCAGGGCCAAAGGGCATACCATCCGCTCTTCGGTGGACTGCCTTATTGCGGCAATCGCAATCGAAAATCATGTACCTGTGTGGCATAGACACAGAGATTTCGACGCAATTGCGAAATTCACTTCGCTTTGCATTTTCCAGCCCCGGTAGTCCCGCCGGAACCATCACTCTGCGGCCTGGCCTGATATCATCCCAATTTCAGGGCTGTTTCAAACGCATCTTTGAGGGGAGGCGCGTTTTTAATCATGTCTCGGAGACATTTTGCTGTTTTAGGAGTACTCGCTATGGCTGCTTCCACCATGACCGGCATTGCAGAAACCGCAAAGCTCAAGGTGCCGGAGATCAAATATGAAAGTTACACTTTGCCCAATGGGCTTCAGGTCATTCTGTCAGAAGACCATCGTCTGCCGATTGTCGGAGTGGACATCTGGTACCACGTCGGCCCGATGAACGAGCGGGCCGGACGCACCGGCTTTGCGCATCTGTTTGAGCACATGATGTTTGAAGGCTCGAAGCACGTGGGCGAAAAGGCCCATTTTAAATACCTGGAGGCCGCAGGCGCCTCGGACATCAACGGCACCACCTCCTTTGACCGTACGAACTACTTTGAGACGCTGCCTTCGAACCAGTTGGAACTGGCCCTTTGGCTGGAAAGCGACCGCATGGGATTTCTGCTCGATACGCTCGACCGCGAGAAGCTGACCAACCAGCGGGATGTCGTCAGGAATGAGCGCCGTCAGAGCATTGAGAACCGCCCCTATGGTCTGGTGGATGAGGCATTGATGCACGAACTCTTCCCCAAAGACCATCCTTACTATGCCGATGTGATGGGTTCGCACGCAGACATTGAAGCAGCGCGACTCGAAGATGTGCGCGAGTTCTTCAAGCTGTATTACGCGCCAAACAACGCCACGCTTGCGATTGCCGGAGACTTTGACCCGGCAAAGACAAAAGCCCTCATTGAGAAATATTTCGATCCGATTCCCAAAGGCCCGGATGTTCCGAAGGTAAATGTAGCCACACCACCCATAACCTCAGAAAAACGCCTTACCGTTACCGATAAGGTCCAGCTCCCTAAGGTGATCTTTGGATGGCTCACGCCTCCTGCCTTTGCTCCCGGAGATGCGGATGGCGACGTGGCCTCTTATATCCTGGGGGGTGGCAAGACCAGCCGGCTCTACCAGAAGCTCGTCTATCAACAGCAGATCGCGCAGTCTGTGGCGTGCTACAACCAGTCGCAGGCGCTCCAGTCCTGGACATCCTGCGAGTTAGTGGCGCGTCCCGGCGTCAGCGCCGAACAGCTTGAAAAGGCGGCAAACGACGTCATCAACGACTTCCTCCAGAATGGCCCTACCCAGGAAGAACTGGACCGCGCCCGCATCGTCACCCAGTCCGGCAGGATTCGTGGTCTTCAGCGTGTTGGAGGTTTTGGCGGTATTGCCGATACGCTGAATTACTATAACCAGTACACCGGCGACCCCGGCTATCTGCCGAAGGACCTTGCGCGCTATGACGCGCTGACTCCTGCGAGCGTGCAGAAGTTCGCGCAGGCGCATCTGAAGCAAGACCAGCGCGTGACTGTTTATGGCATCCCGGGAGAGAAGGTCATCCATGATGTTCCCCGCAGTCCGGCAGACACCGATGCCAACGTAAAGATCACGCCTGAATATTCTGCGGAATTTGAAGCTTCTCAGTCATGGCGGAAAACACCGCCTTCTGCCGGGCCGCAGCCAAAGCTCAGCCTGCCCGAGCCGAAGGTCTTTACGCTCTCGAATGGCCTGAAGGTTTATCTGGTGGAATGGCACAATCTTCCGGTCTTCAGCGCGTCACTGGTCACGCTGGGGGGGAGTGAAGGAGATTCTACGAAAAAGCCCGGAGTGGCTGGATTTACCGCAGCTATGCTGACGGAAGGCACTACGAACCGCAGCGCCACACAGGTCGCCGACGACGCGGATAAAATTGGCGCAAGGCTGAACAAGAACGCCACCAACGATCTTGCTTACGTGCAGATCAGCGCGTTGAGCAACGTCGCAGACCCTGCCCTTGACCTGCTATCGGACGTCGTTCTTCATCCGGCCTTCAGCAGCGAAGAGATTGAGCGCATCCGCAAGCAGCGCCTCACCTCGCTCCTGCAGTTGAAAGACCAGCCGGTGCAGATTGCATTTTCTGTCGCCAACCGGGCCATCTACGGCGACAACAGTCCCTATGGATACCGCAGCATCGGAACAGAAGCAGCATTAAAGACCATCACGCGCGATGATCTGGCGGATTACTGGAAGCAGCACTATGCGCCGTCGGATTCGGCACTGGTCTTTGCCGGTGATCTGACGGAAAAGCGGGCGCGCGATCTGGCCGAAAAATACTTTGGTTCCTGGACATCGAAAGGGACAGCATCGCAGCCGCCCGCCGCACCTGCTCCGCCGCAGCGCCATGTGGTGCTGGTAGACATGCCCGGTGCGCCGCAAACGGCCATCTGGGCTGCAGGCGTCGGTGTGCCGCGCTCCACTCCGGACTACGCGCCGCTGAACGTGGTCAACACCATGCTTGGCGGACTCTTCTCCAGCCGCATCAATATGAACCTGCGTGAAGAGCACGGATATACCTACGGCGCCTTCAGCTCGTTCCAGTTCATGCGCGGCGCAGGACCGTTTTTTGCCGGGGCTTCCGTGCGTACTGACGTGACCGGACCAGCCATGCACGAGCTGCTTTTTGAGCTTGAGCGCATCCGGACAAACCCGCTCTCCGCAGACGAGCTGAAAATGTCCAGGGACTACCTGGTCCGCTCGCTTCCGGGTGATTTTGAGACGGTGGAAGAGACCAGCGGGCAGATTGCGGACATCTTCACCTATGACCTGCCGCTTGATTACTACCGGACCTATCCGGCAAAGATCGAGGCAGTCACTTCAGAGCAGGCCACAGCTGCCGCTCTCAAATATATCCATCCGGAAAACATGGTCTTTGTCGCAGTAGGAGACAAGGCAAAAATCCAGCCCCAGATTGAGAAGCTCAATCTCGGGCCGATGGAGGAGTGGACACAGGATGCCGAACCTGTGAAGAAGTAACTGTAAACGGGGCCCCCTTGTCCAGCCTGAAAGGGGGTTTTCCCCAGCACCCCGGTGCTGTGCGACAATAAAAAGAACGGAGGAAGTTCCCATGCGCCCCGCGTGTGGGATAGGATTCCATTATGCTGGACAATCTGCTTAAACCCGAGCACCTGCTGCTGATTCTTGCCATTGCGTTGCTGATCTTTGGACC
>DASRBV010000216.1:0-2445 GCA_035653455.1 Pseudacidobacterium sp.
TGGCTTCAATATAGCAAGCGCCTTTTCGACGCCGGTTTAATCAATTTAATTGATATTGTTTCCATGCATCCTTATCAGGCCGGGCCGCCGGAGTACAGTGACAATGGCATGACCTACATAGAGATGGCACAGCGTCTGGAGAACCTGGCTTCTTCCTATGGTGAAAAGAAACCTGTGTGGAGCACAGAAGCGAACTGGCTGATTGGTCCTGCCGGGACCCCCGGCGTGACCGCGCCTGACGTTAACGAACATCAACAATCTCAATACGTGGTGCGTGTCAATTTACTCTCGCTTGGAATACACGTGCCATATTTTGTGCATTCGCCTTTTTTCACTGGCTTCCATAGAGAAGTGCTGGTGGATTCTTTGTCCTCTTACGCTGCGATGACCTCGATTCTCTCTGATGCGCAGAATGCAAAGATACTGCAACTGCCGGAAGGACTCTATGGCATTTCAGCATCAACGAAGTCGGGTACTGTGCTTGCATTATGGTCCACACGCTCGACAGGCGCGACGGTCCATGTGAGCGGGCTACGAAATGCAACGATGCAGGACATGTACGGTAATCCTATGAGTTACACTGATAACCCAACGGTCAACAGCAGCCCTATCTACATAACCGGGACTGGAGTTCCAACGGTTTCAGCAGCTGCTACAGCTTCAGGAATGCTGGCCATGGCCGCTGCTCCGGCAGCGCAGGCGGTTGCTTTGGCGCCGCTGCAGAGCTGGACCAAAGGCCAAAAGACCCAACTGCAAAATAGCCAAAATGGTGTTCACGTTTTTGCTTCCGGCGTGAAGTATGACAATCAAATAGTTTCACCGGTCTTTCCTGTCTCTCCAAACAGTTGTTACGTAATTCGCCCAGAGTTAATTGTCCATCAGGGTGGAGTGGGGATCGTTGTTTCCGATCCGGACATTCACAAAAACCTGAGAGCGGACTACATGTATGCATACACGGGAAATGACAGATACACGCCTGCGATCAGAATCGAGACTCAAAATCATACACACCTGCAGCTCATCTTTCAGGCGGGCAATGCCCATGATCCGGCAAATACTGAATTCGACTTAACTGGCGTGCAGATAAACCGGTGTCACTAATAACTTTCATATTATTAAAACCAATTTAAACTCACATAACTCGCTGAATTGACTTACATTGCGCATAAGCCCAGAATAATGAGCGTGACATCATTTTTGGGATGAGATTAACATCCTGGTCGTACTCTGCAGGCATCAGAAGTAGCTGTAAAGTCAGGTTGATTTTAGCGTTGCAATGGATTTTGCAGCAGGGGTAAAATCACCTCCTGATTGGTCGTTGTTCCGAATCCCCCTTATCTCAGGGAGGTAAAGGATGAATCTGAAGGCCCATTCAATCGTATCCCTGTTCACATGCAGTTGCATGGTGTGCATGGCTGCGTCGCCCGCAAGCGTAGGAGTACTGGTGACGAATGGTCAGGCAATGGTAGACGGCGCAACCGTGCATGGGAACTCGACCCTGTTTCAGGGGAGCGTAGTGAAAGCCGATGAAATCACGTCAGACCTTCGGTTTGCAGATGGAGCAAATCTCGTGCTTCAGCCTGGAGCGGCCGCAAAGGTCTATCGTGACCATGCCGAGTTGCAGCAAGGGACAGCGATGCAACGTGGAGCGAACGGTCATGCATTGGTGGCCGATGGACTGCGAGTCACATCCCTTGAACCGAATGGCAAAGTGACGGTCGCCGTCCAGGACAACCGGCATGTAGAAATGCTGGCCAATGACGGTGCTGCGGAAGTCCGCACACCTACAGGCGAGCTGGTCGCCCGCTTGGAACCGGGCAAGCCTCTCACCTTTAACATCCGTGAGGTGGCCAAAGGAACAAACGTGAATGCCTACGCAGGCGGCAAAGGGCAGGCGGGAGGCGGAGCCGCTCCGGCAGCTTATGGTACCGTCTGGACTACGGGAAGCGTTATTTTTGTGGCAGCGGTGGCCGCTGGGGGAACGGTTCTGGGACTGGCAGCTGCGGGCGAACTGGGTAATGGCCCGTCACACCCCGTAAGCACACCGTAATTGAAATCTGGTCCTGAATTTCTCCAGAAAAGGAGCGCAGTCATGCGCTCCTTCTTTGTTTTGCGTCCCATTCCTCTACCCAAGCCACAGCCATTGCTAAAACGAGAAATGGAAGGGCCCCTATGGCGGGCCTTGAAAATGGATAATCAAAGGCAGCATGGACGAAAATCGCAATGCCTCCTATTGCCCAGATGGATTTCCATGCCGGCCTGATAAACCAGACAAAAAGAGCCACCATTGCGATTCCCGTTGGAATACCGCCTTCTGCAATCCACTGGAGCCAGTCGGAATGTGCCTGGTTCACAAACGCGCCAGGATCGAAGGTGGCAAAGGCAGGATATACCGCAGGCCAGCATCCCAAACCAAAGCCAGTGAAAGGCCTGGCTTTCACCATG
>DASRBV010000217.1:0-9561 GCA_035653455.1 Pseudacidobacterium sp.
GCAAGCAATTCTTAAAAAGCGGAAATCCACACTGCCACGCATGAATCCAGAACGCCGCGACAAAAAATGCGCAGCCAATGCAAGCGCCGCCAACAACAACAGCGTATTCGCAAGGTGCAGCGAAAGATACACGGCCCGCGATGCGGATTGGTCATGCGCAACTTTTCCCAGAAGCACCAGCAGCGCACCGAGCAGAGCTTCATTGAAGGTAAGCACCGTTGCAGCAACGACAGCAGTCCGCGCAAGGTGTCGTTTGGCTGTTATAGCAAATGTCCACGCCAGCAGAACGAGTATGGCCACGAGCGCGATACCGCTTGTAACACGGTGTGCCAGCTCAATCAACGTCTCGATCTTCGGTGAATGCTGAATCACAGTGCCGTTGCACAACGGCCAATGCTCTCCGCATCCAGCACCGGAACCTGTGGCGCGCACAATTGCGCCCCATAGAATCACAGCGACATTGTAGACAAGCACACTCCATGCAAAGCGCCTTATTTGGCTCTGTGGAAGCTTATCTGCACATAGAAACGAACCAGCCTTGGCAATCACAGAATTTACCTTTTTTCTATTTTACGTGCAGCAGGGAAAACGCCGTTTATATGTGGCATAAAGGAATGTAGGCGCATAAAATTCACGAGATATACAAAATTTCTTGTGATAAAGTAAAAGAGCAAGTCAAGAGTTCGCCCGGAATTATGCGAAGAAGCAGAAATACAATGGCTCCATTCATGCTTGCAAACCTGGTGCTTCTTAGCCACTCGTATAAAGTTACTTCTAACTTGCGGGAGTTTCACGCAAAAAAAGAAAACCCATAAGACTGCTTGTCCCTCTACCAGAATCTGCATTGGGCTTAACGAATAGACCTGTTTGCTGCATTTGTGAAAACGATGTGAATCGGGTCCCATGGGGTTTTCCCCTTGGGAACAGCTGCATTTCGCACTGTGCCGAATTCGCAACTCTTACTTTGGCGAAAGCCTGATAGGGGTCATATTTGATGCGTATTTTTGTCAACGAATTTTGTGGGCATCCTTTTCAGATCCAGTTAAGCCGCGAGCTTGCCCGGCGCGGCCATGAGGTCGAGCATGTCTATTTTGCAGGCAATACCTCGACGCCCAAAGGCGGGGTCCATTACGACTATTCTTCTTACAATCTGAACGTTCACGGCCTGCATATTACCCGCGAATTCACAAAGCATTCCATTCGCAGCCGCCGGGCAGCGGATATCGAATACGGCGAAGTTGTGGCCCTTGCTGTACATAAATTTAAGCCCGATGTAGTCATCTCAGCCAACATGCCGCTGGATGGCCAGAAAGTTTTGATGGGGGCAGCAAAAAGACACGACGCAAAGTTTATTTATTGGCTCCAGGACGTTTACAGCATGGCTGTGCGCTTTGTGCTGGCGCGTAAGCTCAAACTGCTTGCCGGTATTGGCGGAGCATATTACGAGATGCTCGAAAAGAAGCTGCTTCGTGAATCTGACGCTATCGTTTGCATCTCTGACGGTTTTGTGGATTTTGTCAAAGGCATGGGAATTGACGGCAAAAATATCCACATGATCGAAAACTGGTCTCCGCTGGATGAAGTCATGCCCACGCCAAAAGACAATCTCTGGGCACGTGAACATGGGGTCTCCGACAAATTCTGCTTCATGTATTCGGGCACGCTTGGCATGAAACACCGCCCCGAGCTGCTGCTGGAGCTTGCGCAATATCTTCACTCCACAGGTGAGGCAAAACTCATCGTCAACGCGGCAGGCGCAGGCGCCGACTGGCTGCGGGAAAATGCAAAAGACCTCAGCCCTGAAGCATTCTGCATCCAGGGCTTTCAGCCTTACGAGCGTCTTTCTGAAGTCATGGGCTCAGCCGATGTCCTGATCGCTTTGCTGGATTCTGACGCAGGACAATTTGCAGTCCCCTCAAAGACTTTGTCCTACTTGTGCGCGGGCCGTCCCATTCTTATGGCCGCACCGGCAATGAACATGGCTGCCAAAGTCATCCTCCGCGCCAATGCAGGTGTTGTTGTCTGCCCGGATTCCCACGACGGGTTTGTGGACGCAGCGAAGAAACTTTTCAACGACTCTGAGCAGTTGATGACCTACGGCGAGAACGCCAGGTTCTATGCCGAACAGAACTTCAATATCGAGCATATCGCTGACCGGTTCCTTGGTGTGATGAAGGACCTGAAACCCAGCGATGCTCCGTTGGAAGATCCCGTCCTGGCTTAATACAGCGTAAAATACTGGCCCGCAGGAGGCCCCTGGACCCATCAGGGCTTCCTGTGTCCATTAGAGGAAATTTCTATCTTGAAGCGAGTGATTATTTTTGGCGGCACAGGCTTTATTGGAACGCACACAGCTCTGCGTCTTCTGCGCAGGCCATCTGTAGAACAAATCCTGCTTGTAGACATCCGTCCACCGCGCGTGGCCCCTTATACGAAGGACCTGCAGCAGGCATTGTCCACCGGAAAAGTCCGTTTTATTCAGCATGATATTCGCAATCCATTTTTTGCGGACGAATTTGCCGCACCCGATATCATCTTTAACTTCGCAGCGGTACACCGCGAGCCTGGTCATCAGCCGCATGAATACTACGAAACAAATCTCCAAGGCGCGGCCAATGTATGTGCCTATGCAGATGCTGTAGGCTGCCAGCGTATTGTTTTCACCAGCTCGATTTCTCCCTATGGTCCTACGGAAGAAAGCAGGCACGAGGATTCGTTGCCAGTACCGGAAACCCCGTACGGCGGTTCAAAACTGGTTGCCGAAAAAATGCACATTGCATGGCAGGTGGCTGCGCCGGGAAGAAAGCTACTGATCGTGCGCCCCGGCGTAGTCTTCGGCCCGGGAGAAGGCGGAAATGTTACGCGCCTGGTGCGCAGCCTGGTCAAGGGGTATTTCGTCTACATGGGCAACCGCGAGACCAGAAAGGCCGGAGGGTATGTCAAGGAGCTCGTGAACGTTTTCCTCTTTGGCCTGGATGCTCTTGAAAACAGCGATACCGGCGTACTGTTGCTGAATTTCTCCATGTACCCTACGCCTGCCCTTCATGAGTACGTCAGCGCCATCTGCAAGGCTGCCGGATTCCGCCGCAGCCCGCTGTCGGTGCCGCGCAAGTTGTTGCTTGGTATTTCTTATCCGATAGAAGGCGTCGCGAGCATCTTTGGGATCAGGCAGCCCATCTCACCGACCCGCGTCCGTAAGCTGTATCGCTCCACCAATATTGAGGCGCGACGCTTACAGGAGATGGGCTATCGCTATCAATACACCATCGAAGAAGCATTTGCCGACTGGCGCAACGATAAACCCGAGGACTTTGTTCCGTAGCGGAATTAACTTGTAGCCAGTTCCCTCGCCCGCTGGGCCGCCCGCATCACGGCTTTTATCAGCGTGACTCGCAGGCCGCCTTCTTCCAGTTCCAGGATGCCGTCTATGGTGCATCCAGCGGGCGTGGTTACTGCATCTTTCAGCAGCGCCGGATGGTAGCCGGTATCGAGCACCATTTTGGACGCACCAAAGGTCATCTGCGCTGCCAGCAGCGTGGCTGTATCACGTGGCAGGCCTACTTTTACTCCTGCTTCCGCCAGCGATTCAAGAATGATGTAAATATAGGCAGGGCCGCTTGCTGAGAGCGCAGTGACTGCATCCATGTGTTTTTCATCTACGATAACAGTACGGCCAATCGTTTCAAAAATGCGCGAAGCGAGCGCCATCTGCTCGTCGTTTACATAACGTCCGCGGCAGAGCGCCGTCATGCCTACGCCCAGCATGGAAGGCGTATTCGGCATCGCGCGGATCACAGGGAGCGCCACTCCGGCAGCCTCTTCCATCGTTCCCGTCTTTACCCCGGTTGCAAAGGAGATAAGGATCTTCTCCGCTATAAGCGCAGGCTTGATCTGAGCGATCAAGTCGCCCACCTGAAACGGCTTTACGCCTAACAAAATCAGATCAGCATTTCGTGCCGCAGCAACATTGTCCAGTGTTACTTCAACACCCCATTGCGCGGAAAGTACCTGCGCGCGCTCCTCATGCGCGACGGTGGCCGTAAGCTGCTCCGAAGTAAAGAGCTGCTGCTTCAGAAATGCCTGAAGCAGAATGCCGCCCATTTTTCCTGCTCCCAGGACGGCAACACGGATCTGCGAAAGGTCTTCGTTCATCTTTCCCTCATTGGAATGGGTGCCTCGCATCTCAAAAGAAACGGGAGTTGCACTATATCGGAGGCCCTCAAAACTTCAGCCTCCTTCTCGCTCTTATTTCCCTTTTTGCTGCTCAATCCATGCTGTTACCTGCTCGTCCAGCACATCGAGCGGCAGCGCGCCTGAATCGAGCACTTCATCATGAAAGGCGCGAAGATCAAATTTGCTGCCCAGCTCCTTCTGGGCCTTTGCTCGCAGCTCCAGAAACTTTAGCTGGCCCATCTTATAGCCAAGCGCCTGTGCAGGCCATGCAATGTAGCGGTCTACTTCAGCTTGGACGGTCGCGTCATCCAGTCCGGAATGCTCATGAAAATACTGCACCATCTGGTCGCGGGTCCAGTGTCTGGAGTGGACGCCCGTATCCACAACCAACCGAATGGCGCGGAAAATATCGGCCTCAAGCCGTCCGTAATCAGAATAGGGGTCCTGATAAAAGCCTACATCTTTGCCCAACCGTTCCGCATACAGTCCCCAGCCTTCTGTATAGGCGGTGTAGTATTCGTATTTCCGGAACTCAGGAATACCAGTCAGTTCCTGCGCAATTGAGATTTGCAGGTGGTGCCCGGGAAGTCCTTCGTGGTACGCAATGGATTCCGCATTCGCCAGGGAACGGTGCTGGTAATCATATGTGTTTACATACACCGTCCCCGGACGCTTGCCATCGGGCGTTCCGTGCTCATAATAGGCAGGCGCCTGGTCTTTTTCGATAAAGGCCGGCACAGGCTCAACCACCAGCGGGGCCTTCGGTAAACGTCCGAAGAGTTCAGGCAGTTTTGCCCTCATCTGGTCAATATCGTGCCTGTATAAATCGAGCAGTTGCTCCCTGCTCTGCGGATGCAGCTTGGGATTGCTCGCAATCGAAGCACGCAGCGCAGCAAGGTCTTTGAAGCCGAGCTTTTGCGCGATCGCCAGCATCTCGGTCTCATCGCGCTTCACTTCATCCAGACCAATCTGGTGAATCTGGTCGGGAGTCAGGTCGGTAGTCGTGCTGCGGCGCACAAGAAAGGCATAGTATTTGTCGCCGTCCGGTAACGACCAGATGCCCGGCTCCGCCCGCCCTGCCGGAATGTAGACACCTTGCAGAAACTTTGCAAATCGCGTGTAGGCTGGCAGCACCTGCTTCCGGATCGCATCCAGCATTTCAGTCTTGATGCGCTGCTGGTCGGCAAAGGATATGCCTGCCGGAATCTTCTGTAATGGACGCGCAAACGGAGTGTCTTCCGGCTTCATCTGCGCAATGGTGTTCACCTGCGTCAGTACTTTTTCCAGCAGATACTTTGGCGGAACACGATGGTCTTCCACGCCACTCATCATGTTGTCCGTAATCTGCTGAAATGCCGTAGGGACTTTGTTCAACCGAGCAATGTAGTCGTCATAGTCCTTGACGGTTTCAAAACTCAGTTGCGAAACCAGCCGGGGCAGTTCAGAATGCAGGCCGCTGAACTGGTTGACAGGCATCTCCCACGGTTTGAAAAGGGCCGCCTCCTGGTCCTGGGCCAGTTCGCGGGCCATCAGGTCTTTGCTCAGCTTTTCCTGCTCGCTCAGACCGGTGGTGTCAATCGCGGCCAGCCGGATCAGATAGTCGCGCTCGCGCTCCAGGTTCTGGTTATAGGCGGCAACGGAGTAGTCAGTAAGCTGGTCGTTCCAGCGCTTGTCGCCTATGGAGGAAGCAAACTCCGGATTGCGCTGTAGCCGGTTTTGCCAGATTTCAGCAAAAAGGGCCTGCAGGGCTTTGCTGCGCTCCGCCACGCTTTGTATACCCTGGGCATGCAGCCAGAGATTTGCTGGAGCTAGGAAAACCCCGGTCAGGATGAGATAAAGAAGCTTTTTCATGGCTTAGAAGGCAGTGTATCAAGGAGGAGCCTTCCAGCCGAAGATTTCCGGTGTCGGGAGTGTGCTCACATCGGGCGGGAATTCAGTTTTATCTTCACGCTTCCGATTCCAACAGCCTGTAAAGGGTAGAGCGGCTGATACCCAACAGTTGAGCAGCGCGCAACTTGTTTCCCCCGGTTTTTGCCAGAACGGTCCTGATATGCCGCACAATCATCCGGTCAAGGTTTGGATCATCCTCAGCAGCATTTTCTGCCTTTGCCACGGACTGGAGCATTGGCTGCGTGGTTGCAGACGCAAACGCTGGAATATCTATGGGGCGTATCCACTGCCCTTCGCACTCCATTACCGCATTGGAAATGACAGTCTCAAGTTCGCGAACATTTCCCGGCCAGCCATGCGCTGTCAGCCGCTGCAATGCAGCCGGATGAAGTCCACGCACCGGTTTGCTTCGCGCAGCACCATGCGTAACGGCAAAGTGCTCCGCCAGCACAGCAATGTCTTCACGCCGCTCGCGCAAAGGAGGCAAAACAAAGCGTATCGCAGCCAGCCGGTAACAAAGATCAGAGCGCATCCTGCCATTGGCAGAGAGCTGACGCAGAGGCTGTCGCGAACTAAAGAATATCTGCCGCGGCAAAAACCCGCTGACGTCCCGCGCATTGCGGTGTTCCCACCATTCCAGAAAATCAAAAAGACGGGACTGCTGCTCCGGCGCAAGGTCGCCTACTCGCGTCAGGAAAAGCGTGCCGCCTTTGGCCTCCTCTAACAGAGGCTGTACATCGGCCAGCACAAAGCGCGCAGCCGTACATGGAACAAAGGCCATGCCAGATGCAGGCCCAAGCGAATGAAGCGTCCGCGCAGCCATCGCCTTGCCTGTTCCCGCTTCTCCTTCAAATGTAACAATGCGCACGTGTGCGGCCGTCTGCCGCAGGCGCAAAAAAAGGCGCCCCATGGGCAGACTGCGCGCCAGCATTTCGCCCAACCGGTAAATTTCCTTGCTTTCTGTGTGCGGCGGCGGAACGGCTATACCGTTGCTCCATTGCGTCAATACACCCACAGCAGTTACTCCGTGAAGAATTTGTCTTGTGGAGTGTATCGGCAATTCTGTGCAATGGATTAACTGCTTTCCCGCAGGAAAGCAATCACGTGGTCTGCTTCCACCACCCCGACCAGCCGCCCCTCATCGTCCACCACTGGAAGCGCACGCAGATTGTATTTATCGAATAGCTCGGCCACATATTTCTGGTGCGCGTCCGCCTGACAGGAGACAAACCGCGGCTCGGCCAACACGCTCAACCTTGTTTCAGGCCTGGCCAGCACCATCCTTGCCAATGGAATGACCCCTTTCAGGACATCCTGCCCGTCTGTGAGATAAATCTCCGTCACCGTCTCAGGATCACCTTCAAACCGACGCAGGGCTTCCACTCCGTCTGCTACTGTCGCATCAAATGGCACCTTCACAAACGCCGTCGTCATACGGCCGGCAGCAGAGTCTTCGCGGAATTCCAGCAGCTCTTCCACTTCCTGCCGCTCTTCCGGGGCCATCTCTTCCAGAATGGCCTCTGACCGCTCTTCCGGAAGCTCCGCCAGCAGGTCAGCCGCGGCCTCCGGTTCCATCTCTTCCACAATGCCTGCGGCGACCTCAGAATCCAATGACTCAACCAGCGCCTTTTGCAGCTTTGGATCAACCTCTTCCAGCGTATCTGCGGCAACCTCTTCATCGAGTGACGTAATGATGGCTTCGCGCTCTGCCGGGGCCAGCTCTTCCAGAATGTCGGCAATGTCGGATGGATGAAGTTGCGCCAGACGCTCGTGCTCAATCTTCAGCTTGACCCGGCGGGCCGGATCCACCTCAATCAAATCCACAAACTCCCAGGGAATCACTCGCGGCGGAAACTTCTTCGCCAGCCCGTCCAATGCACGCTTTGGCAAGACCCCCAGCAAAAGGCGGCGGACCGCGCCGCGTAAACCAACTTCTACTTCGCGCACCCGCAGGTCCTGCTTTTCTTCATGCGAGAACCATTGCAGGTCCACATCATTTACGCGCACAACCTTACGTCCGTGGACGTCAATAATCTGACGGTCGAGCAGGTCCTGCCGTAGCAGAAGAAAACTCCCGTCCTGCGGCACAGCGCGCAGCTCTGCTGTCTCTCGCAACTCAAGGACCCCGCTGGGCGTCTCCCGCACCTCGGTCGCAGGAACGAGTTTTGCCCCATCGCGCGTCTTAAGCACCAGGCCAACCACACGCCCCGCATCCGCGCCTGTGCCTACAGCAATGTCCTTGAGCCGGCCACGGAGCTGCCCGCGCACATCCGTTACCGGAGTACCAAGCAAAGTGGTCAGGCTGTGCCCATTGTTCTTCTCGTGCATAGGCTTCCTCGTGCAGTCTATAGCAAAACAAAGCGAGTTCCCTCGCCGGACAGCAACAAACAGCCAGCAATTCCATTGGATGGTTACTTTTCAACGGAAGGAATGCGTACAGATGGGAATTGACAGTTCACCGCTTTGCAGAAAGCTCGTGCAATGCCTTCCGCGCGGCCTTCGCTTTCGGCCCGTCCGGTAACGCTGACAGATAAAGCTGATAATTCTGCACCGCTTCGTCTTTATGGTTTAAATGCCGCGCTGCCTCGGCGAGATAAAACACTGCATCTGAATTGGCGGGATCAGCCAGGGTCGCTTCTTTCAGCCGGTCGTAGGCGCCCTGATAATCTTCGCGATTCAGGTAGAACTCGCCTATGTGAACATCGTGCTCGGCAAGCTGCGGATTATGCACAATTCCTCCGGCGCCATTTGAGAGCCGGCCTTCCTTCTCGCCTTCCAGATCAAGCCCATTTGTCTTGTCACTACTGGAGCTTTCCTCCGAAGCTGCAGGCGGTGCCTGCTTCTCCTGCTGTGCCTCTCTTGCTTTTTCCGCGGCCTTTTGCGAGACATCCTCAGGAAATGGATTGTCCTCCGCCGTGGATTTCTTCGGCTGCTTATCAGAGCTCTGCCCGGTCGTCAGCTTTGGCGTGTCCTGGTTTGGCGTGTTCAGGACCGGATTCTGCGTTGCAGGCGGGCAGGTGCTGCTTGTCTTCCATCCTCCGGCCGGGCCTTTCGTGGCCTGCCCACTGCATCCTTTGTCGTTTTGTTCCGTGGGCGCTTTGGGCGCTGGCGGAGGCGGCGCATAGGGATCAGACGGCTGCCTTTGCTGCTGTGCGAACATGCTCCCGGTCAGTCCAATGGCCAATAACGAACTCAAAAGAAAACGCCGCATACTCTATTAAGAGTAGACGCGGCGGCCACGCGAAAGGATGATACAAATTCGCCGCGCTTCCATCTGGCGCGCGCAACATTCCGGAAACCTGGGCCTGCGGCGTCATGCTGAAATCAGCTATACTCCCCTCAAATATGGGCCTTATTATCCGTTCTTCCGCCATCCATGCAGCAGGTTGCTACACCACCACGCCAATCAAAAAAGGCGCGCGCGTGGTTGAATATACCGGGCCTCGCATCACCAAAGACGAGGCTGATGAGAAGTATCAGAACTCGCCGACCACATAC
>DASRBV010000218.1:0-3756 GCA_035653455.1 Pseudacidobacterium sp.
GTTTCTTCGGCCCACTTCTTTACTTCCGGCGAGCTATCGGTTTCCAACTCCTGGTAAACAAAGCTCAATACGCGGTCGGTTGGTTCTTCAACCCAGGTATTGCCCTGTCCCTGCACCCGTGTTGCGCCACGTTCCCAGCCACGCGGAGTCAAGTGCCATTCCGTCCATTCCTTGCGATTTGCCATAGCGAAATATTGTGACGCATTTTGCGCAATCCGGGTAGCTTCGCAGACAATCAAAATTGATGGTTCTGGAAACTTTTCCTGTCGGATTGCTCCAGTGCAACTGCACCATTCTGGGCGATGAAACCACGGGCAAAGCCATGGTGGTGGATCCGGGCGACAATCTTCCGGAGATTCTGGCCCGATTGAACAAGCATGGTCTGAAACTGAAGCAGATCGTCGTCACTCATGCGCATATTGACCATGTAGGCGGCGCGCTCAGACTGAAACAACAGACTGGAGCGCCCATTCTGCTTAACCAGAACGATCTTCCTTTGCTCGACATGATGGAAATGCAGGCCGGATGGCTTGGTGTCTCTACGCCCGCGGTCGCCCCGCCCGATGCCAGCGCGGACGACCATCTTGTGATTGGGCTCGAAAACTATCCTGCGCAGGTTTTGCATACCCCGGGGCACACTCCGGGAAGCATCTGCCTGCATTTTGCCCCAGAAAACCTGCTTATTGCGGGCGACACACTGTTTGCCGGCTCGATTGGCCGCACCGACCTTCCCGGAGGTGACTTCCGGAAGATCATCCACTCCATTCATGACCGGCTGCTCGCGTTGCCCGATGAGACACGCGTGATTCCGGGCCATGGCCCCTCTACAACCATTGGCGAAGAGCGGGAGTCAAACCCGTTCCTCGCCGCCCCGTTCCGGAACAGCTTCTTCATCGCGTAGAATGGGAACCGCTTCGGCAAACGTTTCCTATCCCTACCTATGAGGTTTCGATCCATGTCCGTTTGTGAGAAACGACACTTGCTTGCGGCAGCGGTGGTGCTGCTGCTTCCATTTGCAGGATGCAACAAGCCTGCTCCTCCCGCGCAGAATGAGACTCCCGGCAAACCTGCGGTCGCGCAGATTGGCGGCGAGGACGTTGTGAAGTTGCAGCGCACGGCCACCAGCAATGGAGCGAAACCGGAGTTCCTCTCTGCGACCATTCTGCCCGGGCGCGGCATGAACCTCTTCCAGATTACGGCCAACATTCCCGGCAAGGGAGAAGTCAACGTCCTTGCATCGCCTTCTCTGGATGAAGCGGCGCAGAAGCTGAACGGCGGGCCAGCGGACCTGAACGGAAACGCCAGCTTCTCTTTTGGCGGAGCATTTCTGGTCCCATATCCGAACCGCATTCGCGGCAAGCTCTCGGCAGACGGCAAGACGATCACCACGGAATGGAACGGCAAACAGATTACTCTGCCGGCGAACTGGGCAGGCAAGAAGCCGGGCGCGGAGAAGCACGCCATGCACGGGCTGATTCTTGCAAGTAAGACAGATGATGTTCACGTGGAAAATACTTCAGACGGACAGACGGTGACCGGGGTCATCCACGCAGGCAATTTTGGCGGATACTGGCCTTCGCAGACCGACCTGAACTTTACGATCTCGCTTGCCGGCGATGCGGTTGAAGCGACGATTACGGCAAAGAATGTTGGCAATGAGCCGGAGCCAATCTCTATCGGTTGGCACCCATACTTCTCTGTTCCCAGCGGGAACCGTACACAGGCCCGCCTGCACGTTCCGGGAGAAGTGGTCGCGCAGGTCAACAACTATGACGATGTTTTTCCTACGGGAAAGCTGCTTCCTGTAAAGGGAACGAAGTATGACTTCACCGCTCCCGATGGCAAGCCGCTGGATGACATCTTTCTCGATGATAACTTTGCGCATCTGAAGCGGACAGGCGGAAACGTGGTTGTGGACTTTACCGATCCGGCATCGCAATACGGAATCCACATCATCGGCGAGTCACCAGAGATCAAGACTGTGCAGGTGTATGCTCCGCCGGACAAACAATTTGCCGCGATTGAAGAGCAGTTCAATTTTGGCGACCCGTGGGGCAAGGAGTGGCACGGCATGGACACGGGAATGGTGACGCTGAAGCCAGGGCAGTCGGTAACATGGAAGTGCAAGTTGTCACTGTTTACGCCTCCGGCAGCGAAGTAAAGCCGTCTGGAATTACCCATTCCATACACAGGATTGGCGCATGGAATGGGTGGTTCCTTTCTTCTGTCTGATTGCCTCAAAATCCTTCATCTGCTGAAGGCCCGTAAATGCCAGGGACCGCGGCCTCATTCAACCGAAGATAGACTGTAAGCTGGCCGCGATGGTGTGCCAGATGGCTGAAGACAGCATCGCGAATCATCACGTAGCGAGGGTTTTCACTGGCCAGAAAGCCGTGAGCTATCAACTTCCAGGGCTTCAGCAGATGCTCGTCTGTGGTATTTTGCAAAGCCACGCGTGCCTTGTTGATGGATTGTTCCAGCAGCGCCACCAATTCGCGTGTGCTCTGCACCTCTCTGTTCTTGTATTCTGATGTCTCATCGGTAATGTCGAACTCATCTGATGCAATCATCATTTCGATCCATGAAGGCATAGACGCTACCAGGGCAGCAAGATAGCCCAGCGGCATGGATTTCGGATGCGGCTTCCAGTCATTGCGTCCATCTGGCACACGCTCCAGCACCCGCCTGCTTGACGCCGCCTCATTCTCTAATTGCGCAAGAAACAATTCCGCCAGCTTCATAAAAACATCCTCCTTGACTACGCGAACCAGACTAACCGCTCAAATATGACATCTTGTGTCATAATTGGCGGGAATTCTGAAAATTTTTTTATGCGAGCTGACCGTCTTATGTCCGCGCTGTTGCTGTTGCAGGCCCGAGGCCAGATGACCGGGCGCGAGCTGGCGGACAAGCTGGAAGTTTCAGAACGCACGATACATCGCGATATGGAGGCCCTGGGAGCAGCAGGCATTCCCGTGTATACGCTGCGAGGCCAGCAGGGCGGATGGCGGCTTGACGAAGACTGGCGCACGCAGGTTCCAGGGCTGGATGAAGCCGAGCTGCGCGCGCTTCTGATGGCACAGCCGCGTTCTTTGGGAGACAAGCATCTGGCCGCGGCGGCTGATCGAGCGATAGGAAAACTTATGGCCGCCTTACCGAAACCTCTCCAAGAGCAGGCATCTTCTATTCGCGACCGGCTCTATATTGACACCACAGGCTGGACGGGAACGAGCGAAAATCTCTCGATGCTTTCCGTTGTGCAGACGGCTGTGGCAAGCGACCGTAAGCTGCACTTCTGGTACTGGCGTGCAGGGCGGGAGCGCGTGGAACGAACGGTGGACCCGCTGGGGCTGATTGCAAAAGGCAGCACATGGTATCTGTTTGCGAAAACAGAGCGCGGGCACCGCACATACCGCATATCGCGGATGGAAGAAGCGAAGCTGCTGGACGAGCCCAGCCAGCGTCCAGCCAATTTTAATCTGGAAACTGCCTGGAAGCTTTCAACAGAAGAGTTTCGCGATGAAGTGAACCGGGAACTGGAAGCCTCCCGGCGTGCCTATGAAGCCCGGAAAGAGGCAGAACGCCGCGCTGCTCAGGAGCTGGAAATTGCAAAACAGGTGCAGTCACGCCTCTTTCCGCAATGTCAGCCGGTCTGTCCGACCCTCGATTATGCCGGCATCTGCATTCAGGCGCGCGAGGTCGGCGGAGATTATTACGATTTTCTCGACTTTGGCAGGCAGAAGATCGGCTTTGTTG
>DASRBV010000219.1:0-6172 GCA_035653455.1 Pseudacidobacterium sp.
GCCCGTTGTTGAGTACGACAAGAGAATGATACGCAGCAGCGTACAGTTCGCATTATTGGCCCTAGGGCTTGCCTTCGCGCAAGGAAGTGCCGCCCAGGAGAATCTTACGTCCCCGGTCATCATTGTTGTCTCGCCTGACGGGAACGATGCTGCTGATGGCACATCAGACCATCCGTTCCGGACGTTGCAACGCGCGCAGGAAGCCGTGCGGCTTGCAAATGAAATGCATGATGTTGAAGTGCGATTGGGCGATGGAATGTACCGGCTGACGGGCACACTACGTTTTTCCGCCAGAGACGGCGGTCGCAATGGACATCATGTTGTGTGGATGGCCGCGCCCGGAGCGCACCCGGTCATCTCCGGAGCCATTCGCGTGACTGGGTGGAAGCTCTTTGATAAAGCAAGGCAGATTTATGTAGCCAACACACCTGCAGGACTGGACAGCCGTCAGTTATGGGTCAATGACCATCTGGCACAGATGGCGGAGATAGAGATTCCGCGCGCGGACGTTGCGTTTACGCGAGATGGAATTGTCCTAAAAGACCCGAAATATGAATACCAGAGCAAACTGCCGGAACAAGACCGCATAGAGGTGAGGGCGACAGGATTTTTCACCATGAGGATTTCTCGTGTTGAGAAGATCAGCGGCCTGAATCTGGTGATGATGCAGCCTGCGTGGGACAACAATTTGTGGGGGTATGACACGATTGAAGCGCCATTTCATCCGGAGCTGGCACACCTGTATCTTGCAAATTCGCTGGCGTTCCTAAGCAAACCCGGGCAGTGGTATCTCGATGCCGCAGCAGGAAAGTTATATCTGCGTCCGCCGGATGACGCAGACGTGCAGAAGATGGATGTGGAACTGCCGCGATTGCCCGTGCTGATTTCGATTGGCGACAGTCTGGATGCTCCGGTCGAGGACCTTACATTTCGCGGTATCCGCTTCTCGCACACAAGCTGGCTGGGGCCTTCGAGTGAGGAAGGTTATGCAAGCCAGCAGAGCGGTTCGTATCTTGCAGGACACGCAGCTCTCTATCCCGCAGATCCGATTGCAAGCTGCGCGCGCGGCTGCCGCGCGTTTGAGAGTGTGCGCAATGAATGGAGCCAGATGCCGGCCTCTATCCAGGTCTCGGCAGCGCAGCGGATTGTGTTTGACCACTGCATCTTTGCGCATCTTGGACAATATGCGCTGGGCATCGGCAATGATGCGGATGCGATGCTCTCCGGAACGGGCCTGGGAACAAGCGACATCACGATTGCTTCCAATGAATTTACAGACGATGCAGGTGGGGCCATTCTGGCCGGAGGAGTCCGGCGCGATGCGCACCATCCGCGCGACCCGCGCATGATCAACCGGCAGATCATCATTCGCGACAACCTCATTCATTCCGTCAGCGAAGACTATCAGGACAACAGCGCCATCCTAAGCACGTATGTTGCCGGTGCAATCATTCTGCACAACGAGATTTCAGGCGTTCCCTATGATGCGATTGATATCGGTTATGGCTGGGGCATGCAGGACCCGGGCGGAAACCCGAACTATCGCGTTTACATGCACGGCTATGATTTTCCGCAGAACAAAGTGTATGACACTCCCACGACGCATCACGACGTCGTCGTGGCAGGCAATCGCATCCATGACGCAAAGAAGCTGTTTCAAGATGGCGGCGCAATTTATAACCTTTCGGCGAGTCCGGGAACACTGATAACCGAGAACTATATCTATGACAATCACGGCAGGATTGCTCTGTATCTGGATGAGGGATCGCGCTATATCACGGTGCGCAGAAATGTGGTGCAGGACCCGGAAGGAGAGTGGCTCAACATCAATACGGTGCGCCATGCGTATCCTCTGCGGATTTCAACCGACAATACCGCGACGGACAACTGGCATGACAGCAGCAAAACAGGCGGAATGTGGACGAATTACCAGAACAATCTGATTCTGAATGACCATCTGATTCAAAACGGCAACTGGCCAGCCGAAGCAAAACAAATCATGCGGTATGCCGGCACGGAAGAAGACGCGAGGCCAGCGAAGTGATGACCTTAGTGTTTTGCCTCCGCATCAGCGATCGCTTTGCGCACCCAGGCCGAGTATGCGAAGCGGTCTTTTTCCTTTTGCCATTCATTCATCGGAAGAACGCTGAGCAGTTGCGGAACCAGTCTGGGCACACCAACGTCAATGGCTTCCAGTCCGGCGGCACGGTCTTGTCGCATGTCGCTCTTGCTGAGATGCACGCCGTTCGCGGCGGCCCAGTCTCCGATGCGCACAATGGGAAGTTTTGCTATTTGCTCAGGTGTCCAGCCGGGAAAATGGAGCACGCTGTTGAGCCATTCTGCAGCCGTTTTCAGCACCCATGCAGGACGATGGCTGGCGCCTGGATCGAACCATGTCTGAAATACATTTTTCTCCGAACCGTTCATCGCAATCACACGTTTGCGCAGGTCGTCGAAGAACTGCTGACCGTGCTGAGGGATGGCCACTACAGTATCGTTTGTGCCATTCATGATGAAGGTCGGGCCGCGGCGCGCATTCAGGGTGTAGATGACGGCTGGCCGGTCACCGAGAAACTCAAGCGCGTGCCACGGACCAGACTGGCACATGACCATGTGGCTCGAATCCCAGTAGCCGCCGGGACCGTCGAGGTCGCCTCCACCAGTGAGCAGCACGGCGTGAATGCGTGGGTCAATGGCCCCGGTTATCGCGCTCACAAACGAGCCCATGGAGAAGCCGAGAATAGCGATGCGGCGCTTGTCAGTTTCCGGCAGGCTGCGCAGGTAAGAGACAGCCTGCATTACGTCGGTCTGCATCAGTCCGCCCATGCGCTGCGCGACGCCAGGGACAGAGATGACCGTGTCGTGCTCGCCTGTTCCATCTTTGTGGTCGTCGTTACGTTCGCCTTCACCAACCGGATCATAGGTGACGACCACTGCTCCGGCTTTTGCATAAAGGATGCCAGTGTACCAGGAGTACCAGCTTGTTTTGTCCGCGCCGTGTCCATTGACTACAACAATGCCGGGGGCCTTGCCGTTAAACTTTGCAGGGTGGTAGACGATGGCAGGAACAAGCATCCCGTATTCCGTTGCATAGGTGACGCGGTCGGCAACTACGCCCGGAACGGGAGAAAAGCTGCTCCAGGTTTTTACTTCAAGAGCAGGAAGCGGGTCAGGAACAAACAACGCACGGCGAATTTCCTTACGCCATGTATCAATTTGTCTGGAAGAAACCTGCGCGGATAGAGGTATGACCACAAGAAAGATCAAACTAACCGACACCATGACTGATTTGCATTTAAAAAAGTGGCTTCGCAACGGCTTTTCCTGAAGAAGAGGATGACGTGCCTATGATATTCTCGCTAACCAGAGACTGCAAAGGTCTGACCTCTCACAATCTTGCTGATGTGGAGAAAATTCAGATGAAAACCAGAAGAAGGACGGCCCTGTGTTTCTGCGCCGCAATGTTTGGAGCTGTGTCCCTGCTCAATGCGGCCACAGTATGCAATCCGGCGACATACGGCGCCAAAGCCGATGGGGTCACCAAAGATACCCAAGCCATCCAGAAGGCGATAGATGTTTGCGCAGAGAAAGGCGGAGGCATTGTCCGCCTGCAAAAAGGGACATTTCTCACCGGGCCGATTCAACTGAAGAGCCACATCACGCTGGAGGTCCAGACAGGCGCAACGTTGCTGGGCAGCCAGGACCGCAACGATTACAAGGAAGCGGAAGAACTGCGCGAAACATCTGTCGAGCCTCTCATCGGCGCAAAGAATGCGGAGGACATTACCATTCGCGGCGGAGGCACGATTGATGGCAACGGCAAGCCGTGGTGGGACGATGTTTATTCGCACCGGCATGTGCCGGATTTTGTTGCAGCCAAACGTCCGCGGCTGATTTTGCTCGACCACTGCAAGCATGTGCTGATTGAGAATGTCACCATCCAGAACTCCGCTTCGTGGCAGGTGGTCCCGTACTACTGCGATGACGTGATCATCCGTAATGGAAAGATACTTGCTCCAGCGCACTCACCTAACACGGACGGCATTGATCCCTTCTCATCGCATCACGTCACGATTTCGCACATGACGATTGATGTTGGTGATGACAATATCGCCATTAAGTCCGGGCAACCGGGTTCACCGGGGCCCGACGACCCCAGCACGGACATTACGGTCACCGACTGTAACTTTCTGCATGGACATGGAATGTCCATTGGCAGCGAGATTGCGGGCGGCGTACAGAACGTGCACGTCGCAAGGGTGCATTTTGACGGTACCGGCAATGGCGTGCGCATCAAGTCCAACCGCGACCGTGGCGCAGACATCGGCAATTTCGAGTTTCGCGATCTGACGATGGAAAACGTGGGCACTGCGATTCTGATTTCGATGTATTATCCGAAGATTCCGCAGAACGACACTGCGCAGCCGGTCACGCATCTGACTCCGCGTTTTCACGACATTCACATCGAAAACGTGAGGGCGACAGGCGCGAAAGAAGCAGGCGTGATTATTGGGTTGCCGGAGATGCCGATTACCACAATCACGCTGGACAATGTGCAGCTCAGCGCACAGAAGGGCATGACCATCAGCAACGCTACCGTGACCGCGCACAATTTCCATGTGCAGGCAGCCGAAGGCCAGCCTGTCATTCTGCTCAACAACGCAAAGCTGCAATGAGAAGACGCGTGTTCGCAAAAAACTTTTTGCTGCTTGTGGTCTGCGCTGGTGCTTCTTATGCGCAGACTACGGTCAAGGCATGTGCTGTGCTGAAGGCCACGCACACGAGCAGCGACGAAGCAGAAGCGGCCGATACGGCCCGGATCCAGTCGGCGCTGAGCCAATGCTCTCCGGGCAAAGCGGTCGTGTTGCAGGCATCCGGCAGCAAGGACGCATTTATCTCTGCTCCGCTGTTGCTGCCTCGCGGTGTCACGCTGTTTATCTCACGCGGTGTGACGCTGTTCGCTTCGCGCAATCTACGGGACTATGATTTGCATCCTGGCAGTTGTGGCAAAGCTGGATGCAAACCGTTCCTTTACGCGTATCAGGCGGCCTGGAGCGGCGTGGCCGGAGAAGGCACGATTGATGGTCAGGCGGACAAGACTGCATGGTGGCGCATTCGTGAAGAGTCGAAAACAGCTCAGCACCAGGGCAACCCACAGGGTGTCGTGCCTGATCTGATTGCTTCATATGAGTCGCAGAACTTCAGCGTCTACGGATTGCATCTGAAGAACACTGCGGGCGACAGCGTGGCCGCGTACAAGACCATCGGCTTTAAGGCAGATGATTTGGTAATGGACGCACCGCATGGTGGAGATGGAATTCTGCTAAGCAATTCGCCGGATGCCTCGCTCAGAAACCTGAACATTCGTGTAGATGGCGCGGCCATAGATATTCGCGCCAGCATTCTGGGCGGAACGTCCCGCGTTAACATCAGCGGGCTGCACGTGAATGGCGGCGAGGGAATTGCTTTTGGAGATTCACAATACGGCGATGTTCATGCTGTTCACATTTCAAACTCCACACTGGGCAATGCCGGCCTGAAATTTGATCTGCGAGGAGTGCGCGGCGGCATATTGCGCGATGTGCAGTTTGACAACGTATGCCTTGCCGGAAGTGTCACTCCTCTTACCGTGCAATCGCAGAGCGGGACGGCCAGCGTTTTGCCCACGGACCAAAGCATCCGGTTTGCAAATGTTGTTGTACGTGGACGTGGGCTTCTAACCGCGCATGGAGTTCAGGAAATCCTCAATGCAGTTTGTCCAGAGACGGACCAGACGCCCACGGCCATCTCCTGGGTTGTAAATACCAGCGCAATCCATCATCCGGGAACACGATCGAAATTAGTCGTTGCGGAGGACGGCAGCGGCGACTTTCGCACGGTCCAGGATGCGGTAGATGCACTGCCTGAAACAGGTGGTGACATTGCGGTGAAACCTGGCGTATACCGCGAAGTTGTGACCATTCGCAAGCCGCATGTGCATCTTTATGGGGAAAACTCCGACGCGCAGAAGACAGAGATTGTCTTCAACAACACCGGTCCACATAATGGCGGCACCTTCAACAGCGCAACCGTCTTTGTAGAAGCCGACAGCGACAGCATCTCGAATCTGACCATCGCCAACGACGCAGGCAGCGGCAAGGGGCAGGCCGTGGCCCTTGCCGTTACAGGCGAC
>DASRBV010000220.1:0-4252 GCA_035653455.1 Pseudacidobacterium sp.
TCAGACCACAGCAGGCGGGAAGAGATGCCGCAGTGCTGCTGCACGCCGTTGGTGAAGTCAATCAATAGCTGGACGTTCTCTTTCACGCGGACAGCGGTATCGGGGTCAAGGTCTACGTCTTCATGAAGAAATGGCGTGTCCAGACCAAAATCAACACGAATCTGTCCGTTCTGCTCGTATGCACCTTCGTCGAACTCCGGCCCGAAGCCGACGATACGCACGACGCGCGGCTCCTTGCGCCAGACGGGGTCGAGACCGCCGCCAACTTCCGGCGTCCACAGGTCCCATGTCAGCTCGAATTCGTAGGCAAAATCTTCGTGCAGAAGCTCGAGAGCGGCTGGAACGGCCTCTTCCGGCGCAGCGGCATCGGTTTCATCTTCGTCGTAAATGCGCTGATATTGCGGGGCCTCGTTCCACGAGATGGGATAGGCAGCAGCCGATCGCACCAGACGGTCGCCTCCGGCAAGATGAAATTGACGCATGACTCCGAGCAATGCCGGCCCAAGAGAGGTCAGGCGGAAATTGGGGTACCACAGGCTTAGATAGAGTTGATCAGCCATTACTTTATTTTAGAGTGCTTTACCCGTTGCCAGGTAAGCTGAACGGCGACCATCCCATCGTCAGAAAGCACAGGCGGAGTGCGCAGGACCAGAGTGTCGCCTTCAAGCTTGTGATAGCGCAGTTGCGCCGTGCCCAGCCAGTTCGGGAAAAGGCTCACTTCCACATGATGCGTGACTGTATCGCCCTTGACCGTGTACGGGCCGGCGTAGGCGATGTAATCCCGCTTGCGGCTGGGTTTTCTGTCTCCGGCTTTCTCTACATTGTGGCGGCGGCCCGCGGGGCTGAGGTTTCCGCTCATGTAGCCTTCGGCTGAATAGAGCAAATAACCCACGACATTTTCGCCCCAGGGTTTTTCGACCCTGCCATCGTCATACAAAAAGGAATAGTCCAGCAGCTTCCACGTGCCGACAAAGTCGCTGGCTGTAGCCATAGGATTCATGCCTCCGGAAGCACCAGTTCATCCAATTCAAGAAACTGGCGCACCACTTCTTCCTGGGAGTGCTCCATTTCCTGCATTGTGCCGAAGAAGACGGCCTTTGCCTGATGCAGAAAGAGCACGCGGTCAGCCAGTTTTTTGGCGAAACGCATGTCATGTGTCACAACAATGCTGGTGAGGTGCAATTGATGCTTCAGTTTTTGAATTACATCGCCGAGCAGGCGCGCAATCAGAGGGTCCACCATGGTTGTCGGCTCGTCATAAAGAATCGCCTCGGGCTGTGCAGCCAGGGCGCGCGCAATGGCGACGCACCGCTTCATTCCCGTGGAAAGATCAGATGGCAGAAGATCCTTCATTTCAGCAACGCCGACCATTTCCAGAAGACCATTCACGATTTGCTGGATCTGGTCTTCGCGCAGCTCGCCGCGCTCGCGCAGAGGAAAAGCGACATTTTCGCCCACGGTAAGGGAATCGAAGAGCGCGCCGTTCTGGAAGACCATGGTCACCTTGCGCCGGATGGCCTGCATCTGCTCTTCCGTAAAACAGCAGATGTCTTCGCCCGCGACCAGAATTTTTCCGGAATCAGGCTTGAGGAAGCCCATAATCTGCTGGAGCGAGACTGATTTACCGACACCGCTCCGTCCAAGAATGCACAGGGTTTCGCCAGGAAGGACATAGAAGCTGACATCGTCGAGCACAACATTGCTGCCAAATGATTTGGAGACGTGCTCGAATGCGATGTAAGGTTGCGGCCCTTTGTGACCGTTTTTTTCTTCCACGATGATTTCAGGAACGCTGCTCAATGTCTGCTCCTGTGTATCACTTGACCTGTTCTCAGCTTATCAGCGCCAAATCAGATGGGGTATTTACGTTCTGAAACCAATGATGCGGCGGGAGTGCTGAAAGATCATCCCGCGCCGAAACCACCGCTTCCACGCTGAACAGATCCAGATTTCCATCAGCAGCCCTTTCGATAGCGCGAACAACCTTGTATTCACTAGCTTGCAGAGCATTTCTGATTCCGGCGAGCAGCTTGCGATGATAGACCGCACAAAGCGGCATAGGCCGCCCTGCGAAAGTCGGGACCGTTGCCGATGCTTCCGTGATGCTCACGCGTTTTCTTAAGTAGCGAAGAAAAGCAGGCGGCATAAGCGGCAAATCTACCGCAAGAAACAGGCTCCATTCACTGCTGCTGACGTCAAGCGCCGCCTCGATTCCACCCAGCGGGCCGCATCCCTGATGAACGTCGGAAAGCACGGGCGCATATTGGGCCAGGTCTGGCCGTGTGCCAACAATATGCGGCTCCAGCCCGGCGGACCGCAGCAGTGTTACGGCGTGTTCTATCAGGGGCCGCCCATGATATGGCACGAGCGCCTTGTCGCGGCCCATGCGTGTGCTGCGGCCTCCGGCCAGAACAAAGCCGTTCATTTTCCCAGCTCTTCAATGAAAGTAATGATGGACTCGATGCCACGATAGAAGTTTGCCAGATTGAACTTTTCATTGGGTGCGTGCAGATTATCGTCAGGCAGGCCGAAGCCCATCATCACGGTTGGAAGCTTCAAATGCCGTTCAAAATCGCCCACGATCGGAATCGAGCCGCCCCCGCGAACAAAGACCGTGTCTTTCTTCCAGACCTGCTTCAGCGCTTTGGTTGCGGCCTGGATGTAGGGATTATCTGTGCCAATCACGATGGGGTCGCCGGAATGGACCAGGCGCACATCAAGCTCTATGCCCGCAGGTTTCAGCGATTCGACATATTTTTTGTATTGCGCGAAGGTCTCCTGCGGCGTCATGTCCGGCACAAGACGCATGGATATTTTCGCCACCGCTTTTGCAGGAATCACGGTCTTTGCGCCAGCTCCGGTAAAGCCTCCGGGCATTCCGTGGACATCAAGTGTGGGGCGCGCCCAGGTACGTTCCAGTACGGAATACCCCGGCTCGCCGGTCAACTGCGATGAGCCTACTTCGGTCCGGCGATAGTGTTCTTCATCGAAAGGCAGACGCTTCCACGCCTTTAACTCATCCGCACTTGGGGCGAGTACTTTGTCATAAAAACCAGGGATGAGAATGTGCTCGTTTTTGTCTTTGAGTTGCGCGATAATCTGCGCCAAAGCCACAAAAGGATTGGGCGTGGCCCCGCCATAGATTCCCGAATGCAGGTCTGTTTTTGCGCCGCGCGCCTCAATTTCGGTATAGATCATGCCGCGCAGCCCAACGCAAAGCGTCGGCAGATCCGGAGCGAACATTTCTGTATCAGAAACCAGGGCAAAGTCGGCCTTCAACTGCTCCGGATGCTCACGCACAAATTTTGCAATTGCCTCGCCGCCGACCTCTTCTTCGCCTTCCAGAATCATGCGGACGTTCAGGGGCAATTTGCCTCGATGCGCGGCAAAGAGCGACTCCAGCGCCTTGACGTGCATGTACATCTGGCCTTTGTCGTCCACCGCGCCGCGCGCATAAAGATCGCCATTGCGCTCGGTTGGTTCAAATGGCGGGGAAATCCACTCATCGAGCGGGTCCGGCGGCTGCACATCGTAATGCCCGTAGCAGAGGACCGCTGGTTTGCCCGCGGCATGGAGCCAGTCGGCGTAGACCAGCGGATGCCCCGCAGTCTCAATCAGGCGGACATTTTCCATTCCGATGCGCTTTAATTCTGTCACCAGAAACTCAGCAGCTTTACGCACGTCGCCTTTGTGCTCCGGCAGTGTGGAAATGGAAGGAATTCGCAGCAATGATTTCAGCTCATCCAGAAAACGCGCGGAATTCGCGCGAGCGTATTCAACAGAAGCAGACATGGTTTCTCCCAATGAAGGAACAGATGAGTATACGGAAACTGTGTGATTTAACGCGATGCCGGGATTGCTGTGGAAACACGTTTTGCGCGCGCCACTCGTATTCGCCACACTACAAGCAGCACCACGAGAAGCAGGACATGGGCGGCGATGGCGCCGGAAAGATCAATCCCTACATCGAAGATGGAACTGGTGCGTCCGGGCAAAAGGGACTGGTGCCATTCGTCCCATGATGCAAGCACCAGCGTGGATGTCAGCGCCAGAGGAGCGGCCAGCGCAAAGAGCCAGCCCTTGCCTTTCGATTTTTCAGAAAAGGTGGCGCGCCATCCCTCAAAGAAAGCGAGGCTTACAAGGCCATATCCCACAAAGTGCCCGGCCTTACGGATGTAGAAATGGATGGTGGCCCATTGCTCTGGTGTGACCGGGCCAAAAAGTTTTTCCCAAACAGGGAGCAGCCAGCGGC
>DASRBV010000221.1:0-4887 GCA_035653455.1 Pseudacidobacterium sp.
GCAATGCCGTCAAGCCGTGTATAGATGTTGGCCCCATCACGGATGGCCTGAATCGCGCTTTCCACCACAGGCGACGGGACTTCCGTATCACAGACCCCTTGTGCCAGATTCACTCCGCCCATGCGGTCACACTCCACAGTCATGGAACGGATTTCAGACTGCACGATGCGTGGAGAAATCTCGCTCAAACGGAGCTTTTCGATAGCGGTGCCCATGCCAATCATCTTAGAACAGGCGCGACGCGCCTTTTGCAGGGCGTTAAAATAACTGGATGGAACTCTATTGGCAGGCAGGCGCCAGGCATTCATGAGGAACATCCTGCGTCTGCTGTATTATGTGCGCCATTATTGGTGGCAGGCACTGGCCTCTGTCGTTCTTATGGCAGCGGTCGGGCTTCTGGAAGCATTTCGCGTGCTCCTGGTCAAGCCCATCTTTGACCACGTGCTGAACCCCGGCGGCATTCAACAGCAGATCCAGTTATATAGAGTCCCCGGAACGCATTACCAGTTCACCCTCCAGCAGTTTGTTCCTTCCTACTTTCACAATGAATGGACCATCGTCGCTTTTGCGCTTGTGATTTCCACGCTGCTCAAAAGCGTCTGCGACTACACCGGCACCTATCTTGTGAATTATGCCGGCTTCGGCATGATTACCGACTTGCGCGATGATCTTTACGAAGCAATCCTGCGGCGGTCGGTTTCATTCTTTCAGAAACATGCAACAGGTACTTTGCTTTCCACGTTGATTAACGATGTGGAGCGCGTGCAATACGCCATGTCGTCCGTGCTGTCGGAATTTTTGCAGCAGGTCTTTACCCTGATTTTCACCATGGGCGTAGTGATTGCGCTGGGCGGCAAGCTGGCCTGGGCTCTGCTGATCTTTGTTCCGATTGTGATTGGCTCCATTCGCCGCATTGGCCGCGATGTGCGCCAAACTACGCGCAAGGGGCAGGACCGTCTGGCCGAGATCCAGAACATTCTGCATGAGACAATCACCGGTAACCGCATTGTGAAGGCCTTCAACATGGAGTTCTGGGAGCTTCTGCGCTTCCGGGACGCGGCGCGGCGGCTGCTGAAGGCGAACCTGCGCTCCGTGCGTGCACAAGCCATCAGCTCTCCGTTGATGGACTCCATTGGCGCCATTGCCATTGCTCTGCTGCTTCTGGTCGGGCGCGGACAGATCAAAAGCGGCGCCATGACCGAAGGCACATTCTTTGCGTTTATCGTGGCGCTGTTCAAGCTGTATGATCCGGTGCGGCGGTTTGCAATTTTCTATAACAACTTCCAGCAGGCGCTCGGCGCGTCATCGGCCATCTTTAAATTCATGGATGCGCAGGACGAACTGGTTGAGAAACACCGCGCTTATACGCTGAAAGGCTTTCAGGATTCAATCCGGCTGGAGAACGTCAACTTTTCCTACCGCGATGATGAGGGCGAAAAGCAGGTCCTCTACGACATCAATCTCGAAATCCGGCGGGGCGAGGTGGTTGCCCTCGTAGGGCCGAGCGGAGCTGGGAAATCCACGCTGGTCAACCTGGTCCCCCGCTTCTTTGATGTGACCTCAGGACGCATTCTGATTGATGGCCATGATCTGCGCGATGTCAGCATCCGCTCCTTGCGTGACCAGATTGGCAAGGTCACACAGGAAACAATCCTGTTTAATGACACGGTGCGGAACAACATCGCCTACGGCCAGCCGGACGTTCCAATGTACCGCGTGCAGGAAGCAGCAAAGGCAGCGCTGGCGCACGATTTCATTATGCGAATGCCGGACGGCTATAACACCATCATCGGCGAGAAGGGCTTCCGGCTTTCTGGTGGGGAACGGCAGCGGCTTGCAATTGCGCGCGCCATCCTGAAAAATGCGCCGATTCTGATTCTGGACGAGGCAACCTCGGCGCTGGATACGGAAAGCGAGGCGCTCGTGCAGGCAGCATTGAGCAACCTCATGCAGGGGCGCACGGTGGTGGTGATTGCCCATCGGCTCTCAACCGTCCGCCGCGCCGACCGCATTGCCGTGATGGAGCACGGGTGCATTACGGCGATTGGCCCGCACGATGAGCTGTTGAGGATTTCACCGACATACCAGAAGCTATATCAGTTGCAGTTTATGGACGAGCCAGCGGCCGCCCTACAGTAAGAGACTATGAGTTCTGCCAAAGTTTTTTCCATGACAGGGTTCGCGCGGGTATCTGTGCGCATTTCAGACACGCTCGGCTATACCCTGGGCCTGAAGAGCGTAAACCACCGCTTTCTCGACCTGCACCTGCGCCTGCCCTCCGGCACGGAGCCTCTGGAAATGCAGTTACGCAAGGCGCTTAAGGAAAAGCTCAGGCGTGGGCATGTGGAAGTGACGCTTTCAATAGACCGCGGCGTTAAGGCCGAGGCCCAGTATGATACAGAGATCATCGCAGCATATATCTCTGCGTTTCGCTCTGCGGCAGCACGGCATGGTCTTTCAGGAGAACCGGACCTGAACGCCATCTTCCGGCTGCCAGGCGTGCTGACCGGAGATACACGCAATTCTGAAGAAGAGATACAGGCCGTGGAAGTCTCCGTGATAGAGCAATTGGATGGACTGATTGCATCTTTGAACACAATGCGCGCAGCGGAGGGTGAAGCTCTTGCCAATGAACTACGCAAAGGGCTGAAGCGTCTGGCCGAATATGTAGAGCAGGTGGCGGCCTTTCGGGAAGATGTACAGAAGGTGTATTTTGAACGGCTCAGCCAGCGGATATCTGAGATGACGGCAGGCAGCTTTGACCATGAGCGGGTTCTGCAGGAAGCAGCGATTCTGGTAGAGCGCAGTGATGTCGAGGAAGAGATTGCGCGCATGAGGACGCACATTGCACATTTCGAATCACTGCTGGATGAGGGCGGCGAAATCGGCAAAAAACTTGACTTTCTGTTGCAGGAGATGAACCGCGAAGCCAACACCCTTTTGTCGAAGACCAGCGGAATCTCCGGCAATGGAGCAAAAATCACAGAAATCGGGCTGGGGATGAAATCAGAGATCGAAAAAGCGCGTGAGCAGGTGCAGAACCTCGAGTAGCTGCCGGTTTTTAGTTGCCGGTTTCCAGTTGTCAGTTGTTCGTCCATAGTGATGGACAAGAACTGGGGACCAGCGACTGGAAACTGTGCACTAGGGACTAAAAACTAAATTAAGGACCATCAATTGGCAGGCATTTTATTCATCATTTCCGCGCCCTCTGGATCGGGTAAATCCACGCTTGTGAACCAGATTCGCTCGCTGGTGGACAACCTTGAGTTCTCCATCTCCTACACGACCCGTGCGCCGCGCGGCTCAGAAGAAGATGGCCGCGAGTACCACTTCATCACGCGCGAAGCGTTCGAGCGCATGGTCCGGAATGATGAGTTTCTGGAGTATGCCGATGTCTTTGGAAATTACTATGGAACGGCGCGGCGTTCTCTGGCTGAAGCGCAGGCGCATGGAAAGGACCTTCTGCTGGACATTGACGTAAAAGGAGCAGCGCAGGTGCGCGGCAAAGTGCCCGATGCGGTCAGCATTTTCGTCATGCCGCCCAGCCCGGACGTCCTCGCCACCCGGCTGCGCAATCGAAGCCGCGCCGAAGGCAGCATCCGCGAGGACGTGATTGAGCGCCGTTTGGCCGAAGCAAAACGGGAGATTGAGAATTACCGCGAATACGGCTATATTCTGGTCAACGAAGTTCTGTCCCGGGCAGAAGAGGAGCTTCTGGCCATTGTTACCAGCGAACGCCTCCTGCGGGAGGGCCGCAGGCCCGGCCCTGACCAGGAACGGCTGGTAAAACTAGCCGAAGGCTGCCGGCAGCAGAATGCGGAGGCACGCGTAAAACCCGTGCTTGCCGCCTTCGGTCTGTTGGCCCCGGAGACAGCAAAGATGTAGCCCCATCGGTCATATTGGAGGACCAGGCAATGAGCGTGGAACAGACCTTCGACAGCAACTTCCGCTATGTTCTCGTGGCCGCCCGCCGCGCCCGTCAACTGCAAAATGGATCAACACCGCTGGTTCCAACCAAGTCCAGCAAAGCATGCCGCATTGCGCAGGAGGAAATCGCCGCAGGCAAGATTGGATACGTCAAAGGCGATTCTCCCATCATAAAACCAGAAGTCGCAGGGGCCGACATTCCGCGCTTCGCGATTTCCTAGCCTGGGACCACACTGCCGAATGGCCCTGTTTACGAGAGTACGCGCAGGGCCGCGTCAAAAGTGACGACAGTGTGGCCATGCGTCTGCATGGGCATAGGCCAGAAGACGACAGTCGCCTCCCCAACTTTGAGGCCTGTTACTTTGCTAAAAACAAGGTCAAACAGGTTTTCGTCCGTTGGAAAGGCAGGCCCTGGTTTTTCTTCTGCTATGGATAAATGGGCCGGTTACGAACTATCCCTTTTCAGGTCTGGCATATGTCTTTTCGATGTATAGGGTTCCGGAATGTCCACGGTCATTCTGAAAGGCGTGACATGATCATGGCAGAAGCACTGGAACTTCGTCAGTGCCTGAATACCTGCATCATCAGTTCCGACTGCACCTTGTCCAGTTGCTTCAACGTGGATTCCAGGACGGGCCGGTCGTCCAGCGACGCGCTGTGCAGGATCTCATTCAGCCGATAGGCGGTGTGGCGCATCAGAATCTCTGCATTTTTCAGCTTTTTCGTATCGTCGGCCATGCCCATCTGTATCTTCTGGGCGTAGAGCTGGATGCCTTTCAGTGTTTGTGATGCCTGCGCAAAGTTTCCGTTGGAAAACTCCTGCCCGGCAATCTCCGTCATATCATGAACAATTTCAGCATAGAGAAAACATTGTTCCTTAGGAGAGGCGTGATCGGCCCTCATCTGGAGCTGCTGGAGTGTCTGGGCATCGGGGACCTTTTCCGTGGCGGCACACATATA
>DASRBV010000222.1:0-5865 GCA_035653455.1 Pseudacidobacterium sp.
TCCTCCAGGAGCACAATGGACGGATTCGCTTCCCGCACCGGAATTGTTCGCGGGTCCGGTTGTTCGTGGAGCGCCGCAGTGGAACACGAAACTTCTGCAGGCAAATTGAGTAGACTCGTTGCGGCGAAGCATGGTCTCGGCTTATGCGCGCCATTTCGCATGTGGAAGGCCGTAGCGCGAAATCAAGATTTGACAACTCCTGCCCTTTCTCGTGGAGGGTTTCTATTATGCCATCCTTCACCCCACAACCCTACAACCCTGCAACCAGATACTTTCTTTAGGGCAGAGCTTCTGTTACCAGCATCATGCCGATGACCACATACACAGTGCTGCATGCTAAAGCTTATCGGGCTATCGAGCGGCCTAAAACGTAAAAGAGATACCTCCGGTAACGTGCTCCTGACGCATCGGGCCTTCCAATTCAGGGCCCAAGACCAGTTGCAACTGATATTCGTCCTGGCTGGTATCGCCGAAAAGATCGTTTTTGGATTTGGACCAGAAATCGGGTTGCGACGTCAGGGTCTCGCGCCAGTCTACCCGCGCCATCCATCGCGGAGTAAGACGATACCGGATGCCGCCACCATAGTTCAGACCAGCCTGAAAGATACCTCCGCCTTCGAGAGCAGGCGTGCTGCCAAAATCGTAGGCCGCAGTAAGCAGCCCGATATTGCTCAACCCCAGCTTGAACCATTTCGGCGCCTTTTTGATAGGGGCTTCATCCAGGTGCATGAGCTGCAATGTTGGACCAACCGCGAAGTAAGGCCGCCAGCGTGATGTTTTGGGCCGCAGGTTCCAGAGCAAATTGTAAGTGAATTGCGAGGTCTGCAGACCGGACGGGTCAAATTCAAAATCATCTTTGATGGATTCGCTGGTGGAGTCATTGTCCACTGTGACATAGCCCAGCGTGAATGTAGTGAAGCTGTGGTCGTAGCTGAATTCGTGCGAGAAGTATTTGTTTGCATTGATGGTGATGGACCCACCGATGCTCCAGCCATTGTCCAGAGTATTGCCGGCAACTAGGAAATAGGATTGGTCCGGATCACTTACAGACTGGAACAGATATGCAATCGAGCCCCCATTCCCTCCCGCATAGCCGCGCCATCCGCCACGAATACCAAGTTCAATGGTAGGGGGTGTCCAGTCCGGAACGCGCGGGCCTTTCTTTCTCTCCGTAGAAGCCACAGGAGGAGAAAAATCATAGGCGGTCCTCGCTGATCCAGTCTCTTCAATTGTGTATTCGCTTCCGCCAACTTCCATCTGGCGCACAGGCCGTGGGCCTGATTTCTTTTTGGAAGTCAAAGTGTGAATGCCCGAATAGGCCATGACACCAACGTTGTCCCGCAGGACATTATTTTTGAGGGTGAGCACCGTCTGGCGTGCGACCCGGTCAAAGCGGTTGCCATGCTCGGGCAAAGTATGGGCCTGAAGCGCTTCTGTCTCAACAGGCGCGCGGCAATCATTCAGGCGGAGTACGGCGATTCTCCCATCAGTAATCAGCGGCTCGCCTGTGCCGTTTTTTGCGTCTTTGGGGATCCATGGGCGGGTAACGAGCTGGATGCCGGCAACACATCCGGTATAAATCATGTCATTCACAACTTTGGCGCGCTCATTATCAATGTGTGTGTCAATCAGGTGGATGAAAGTCTTGTTTGCTTTGGAAAAGCCGATGCCTATGTCGTGTGTTGAAGATGACGTGAAGATGGTCTCGCCATTCCATTTCTCACTTGTCTTCCAGATGCGCAGATGGTGCCGGGCTGAAAACGTATCGAGCGTCTTGGCATAGGTGTAATCGGGCCGTTTGCCATCCAGCAGCAGGGTAGACATAGGCGCCGCGCGATATCCCTGGTTTTCCGCAATCGAACGAATCGTGCGGTATGCAGTCTCTGACGTAAGCGGGTCGGAGCGCACCCATCCGCTGGCTGCAAAGGCGCGCTCCAGCGCATCGCTGCTGCCAATGAAGATGAGATTGGTCATGTCCGATGGAATGTTGGAGCCATCGGTGTAGGTGCGGAACGGCAATGCTCTGACAATTTCCCGCAGGCCGTCCCTTTCTGCATCCGTCGCTGCAATTGGAGGAACCACCTGTGCGCTCGTCCCGGGCAGGTTGAGCGGTGCAGTCAGCTCAGCCATCATTTCTGTGCCTTCCGGGAAGGAAATTTCCGGCTCAGAAAATCGCAGTACTGCCGCCGACCCGGCAGTTGCGAATATGGCAGCAATCGGGTCGCCAAAGGCAAAGCTGTTCATGACGCCGGAAGTGCGATGGCTCAGCGTGGCTGTCGAGCGGATGCCATGAATGCGCCCTTCCTTGTCCACGCTCTCGCGTGCGTTTTCTACTTCTGTAATGCGGCATTGGACCGGGAAAGTGCTTCCATCGGCGAGCACCAGGTGGTCGAAGCGCATCTCGATGAGCGCCGTCTCATGCATGATGCCAATGCCAACTTTATGGACGTCAGTGACTGTTCCTTCGATGGTCGTGCCAATGGGAAGCAGTATCTTGCCCTCTTCATTGACAGGGGAGATAAGAATACCCGTGATTCTTGTTCCCTCATGCGTGGAATAAGATCTGACAGGCTGCTTCAGGCGGATTTCAAGGACAGTGCCGGAGGGAACGGTTTCAGCAGACAAGACAAAACCCATGCCGGAAACAAGGGACATAGCCAGCCAACACATCAGCAAACGCGACCGAAGCATAGGACCTCTCGGCACAGGTGGAACCACAACGAAAAGTCAGTTCTGAGGGCTTTGTGAAGGTGCGGCGATATGGGCCGTTGTCTTCATGATGTCTGTTTTTATCGTGTTCCCATCGGGGTTTTTAATATAGAGTTTCTTGCCATCCACCGCGCATTGGATCGTATCGCCTGTTTCCGCCTTTACTGTCTTTGTCCATGGGAAGTTAATCTCCTGGCGGACAACATAGTCGCTCTTCTCAGTAGAAATAGTGTAGTAAATCCACTGATGGACGTAACCCGGGGCCAATGTGGTTGTCGTCGTAGACGAGGTATTGCCATTGCTGTCTGTAGATGTTTCCGTTCTCTCCCGCTTTGTCATTTCTGCCGGCTGTTCACGGTGTTCTACGGAAAGCAGTGTCCCTGTCTGCCACTTCTTTTCTCCTGCATTTAAATGGACTGCGCCGAGCAGGAACCATGAAATGAGAAAGGCGGCAGCGAAATATTTTCTGCTCATACAACCCTCCTGATTGCGTAATTCCATCTGCAGATATGGGGCCAGGAGTAAAACGGGATATTTGAGACGTTCCTATATTATGCGGTAATCATAATGCGCTTCTGGGGTTTTTCTCAAGAGAACCAATTCAGGAATGGACGGCTTACAGCACATACATCGTCAGCCCATCAGATCTTTGCCTGCTGCCATTGGCATGTCACGCAATCGTTTTCCAGTCGCGGCAAAGATGGCATTGCTGACAGCAGGAGCAAGGCCGACGATGCCAATTTCCCCTGCGCCTGCAGATGGCAGATCCTTCCGGTCAATCAGCACCACGTCAATCTGCGGCATATCACGGAAGCGTGGTACGCGATACTGCGCGAAATGCGGATTCAGAATGCGGCCATCCTTAAACTGGACCGCCTCAAAGAGCGCGCCGCCGATGGCCTGCACCAGCGCCCCTTCTATCTGGTTTCGTAAGCCATTGGGATTGACAATCGCGCCTGATTCCCATGCCTGCACTACACGCAGAAGATGCACATGCTTGTTCGCGGAATCCACTTCGACTTCCACGCAGGTAGCAACGTGGCCGCCCTTCTCCACTCCGCCAGCGATACCGAAGCCGCGGCCTGCAACAGGCTTTTGTTTGCCCCATCCGAACCGGTCTGCGGCCGCCTGGAAGACCGTGCGCAACCGCGGATCGCTCAGGTTCTTCAGTCGAAACTCCAGAGTATCTATACCGATGGCGTAGGCCAGTTCATCCATATGCGACTCACGCGCAAAATGGTTCGCTGTGGCTGCCAGCCCACGATACGATCCCTGCCGCAAAGGCGACTGCGCCGGATGAAATTGAATGATCTGATTGGCTACATCGTAGGGAGTGTTGATGGCGGACGGGCCTGAGTTGTAATTATGGTGTTCCCAGGCAATGAGCTTGCCGTCTTTGTTCGCACCACTACGGATATTAATCCATCCCGCGGGGCGGAAGTACGCCCAGGTGAACTCTTCCTCTCGTGTCCAGACAAGTTTTACCGGCTTGCCGACGGCCTTTGCCAGACGCGCCGCTTCCACTGCGCATTCTCCGCTGTGTTTGCCGCCATAAGCGCTGCCCATGTCCGGCATGATGACGCGGACGTTCCTTGCAGGAATGCGGAATGCGGCGGCCAGTTCATCGCGGACGGCAAATGGGCGCTGTGTGCCTGTCCAGACAGTGGGTCTGTCTCCACTCCATTCGGCGACGGCAGCGCGCGGTTCCAGCGGAGCATGAGCAATATACTGCACCGTGTAATGCTGCTGGAGCTTTACTTCCGCAGAGGTCATCGCTTGCTCAACAGAGCCCGTCACGTGCGGCTCTGAGGGCCCTCCGTCTTGCGGATGGTTGCGGAGATAATCAAACAGTTCCTGGTTTGAGGTTTGCGCAGGTACATTCCACTTTGCCTGAATGGCTGCGAGCGCCTGCTCTGCCATCCATGCATCAGGCGCAACTACTCCAACAAAATCTCCATCGCGCACAACCTTCACCCCGGGCATCTTTTCCGCCGCATTCGTATCCACTGAAACAAGCGTTGCATGGAACCCTGCAGGTCGCAGCACTTTGCCGAACTGCATTCCAGGCCGAAAGATGTCTGACGGATACTGGTGCTTTCCTGTAACAAAATCACGACCATCCACTTTCGGAATCGCTTTGCCGGCAATCTTCCATTCGATTGCCGGAGTCAACGCCGGATCCGCTGCCACTGTCTGCATCAACTTTTCGCCGCGCGTAATTTCGCCATACGAAAGCGATTGTCCTGTCTTCGGGTCGGTGACCTTGCCGTTCTCCGCCTTCAAAGCCGCTGGATCAGCATTCCACCGTCGCGCTGCGGTTTCCACCAACACCTGCCGCGCCGCTGCCGCCATATTTCGCAGTTGAGGCCCCATCGTCGGCGTGGAGCGGCTGCCGAAGGTACCCATGTCCCACGGAACAAGATCGGTATCACCCATCACCATGGTGATGAAACCAAACGGAACACGCAGTTCTTCGGCCACAAGCTGCGCCAGTGAAGTACGAATGTTCTGCCCGATTTCTACTTTGCCCGTGAAGACCGTGGTTTTGCCCTCTTCGTCAATGTGCAGCCATGCGCTGATCTCCTGCGGTAATGCGTGTTCACTGAAACTGCGTCCACTTTCCTGGGCATCGCTGCGCAGTCCGGTGAGGCGAACCAGCAGACCGCCTCCGCACAGCTTCAGAAACTCGCGCCGGTCAAGCTGGAACCAGTGCAGCCGTTCTGTCATCTCGTCAACCGGCATGGCTTGTGCCTCCTTTCGCCTGGATTTCAGCCGCGCGTCGAATCGCGGCCACGATGCGCGGATATGTCCCGCAGCGGCAGAGATTGCCGTTCATGTACTCGATGATTTGCTGGTCAGTAGGTTGAGGATGGTCGCGTAGTAACGTGGTCGCTGAGAGAATCATGCCGGACGTACAGTATCCGCACTGGAAGGCCTCTTCTACCAGAAACGCCTGCTGCACCGGATGAAGAGTGCCGTTGCGCTCCAGGCCTTCAATCGTGGTGATGTCCGCGTCCGTGGCAGAGGCGACGCGCATCTGGCAGGAGCGGCGGGCCGCTCCGTTGATCAGCACAGTACAGGCCCCGCACTGCCCTTCTCCGCAACCGTATTTTGTGCCTGTGAGATGAAGCTGGTTGCGCAGAACAGAAAGCAGGG
>DASRBV010000223.1:0-4584 GCA_035653455.1 Pseudacidobacterium sp.
GCGGGCAATATGCGTTCGCGGTGGACGGATTTTCTGACTACGGATGGAGAGAAGCCTGACCGCAATCGCGACACAGAGTTTGAAGCCCCTCCGGCAACACGGGCGGAATTGATGGCGCTGTGGGACGATGGCTGGAAGCGCGTTTTTACCGCGCTGGAACCGCTGACGGATGCCGACCTGGGGCGTACGGTCACGATTCGCGGAGAGGCGCATTCTGTGATGCAGGCCATCAACCGTCAGGTAGCGCACTATTCGTATCATGTGGGCCAGATTATTTTTCTGGCGAAGCACCTGAAGTCCACGGAGTGGAAATGCCTGAGTGTGCCGCGAAGGCAATCGGCTGAATATAACCGGAAAGTGCAGTCGGGAGAGGCGAGCCAGCGGTGAGTTGCTACCCACATCTCTTTCCACCCCAACACGCAAAAATCGCGTGCCGGGAACCCGGGTGCGAGATATAGAGCACCCGGCGAACGAAATGCTGCACCCGGTTTACCGGGTGGCACCGCCGACAAGGACACGTTGTGGCGCGCTGATGTTCACGTTGTTTACGTCGGTTTTTACCTTCAGATCAACCAGCTCTGCTTTAACGCGTGCGGGGACGGTGAATCCAAGCTCGTACTGGTTGGCAAGGCGTTTGCCTAAGTCATCAAGAAATGGCTGGAAGGACACCGGATTGGAGAGTCCCTGCCAGTAGAGTCTGCCTCCGGTGGCCTCGGTGAGCTGGGTGAGGAGGTTCTGCCCGGCATCGGTGGCGTAGGTGGTACTGCTGAAGCGTCCTGCATTGCGGTAATAGATGGAATAGACGATCAGGCCGGCCCTTTGTGCGTCGGAGATGGCCGCTTGCAGATAGGGATCCTGCGGGTCGTAGCGAGGGTAGTAGGGGTCGAATCCGTCGGTGATCATGAGGACCTCGCGGCGGTGTTTCGGGTCTTGTACAGGCCAGTGCCTGGCCAGGTCAGAGAGGCAGAAATATGGGCTGGCGCTGCCTCCGGGAACTCCCTGCGGCTGGCGCAGCGCTTTTGCGGCGAGGGCATGATCGGTGGTTAGGTCCTGGGCAAAGACGGCGCGCCCGTTCTGCATATAGGCCACACCGGTAAGCGCGGTGGGGGGCAGGGATTGCAGGAACTTTGCGAGGTCGCTGAATTGCAGGCCGATGCTCTGCCGCGCGGAATCGTCTACGAGGACCACAAATTCAAGTCCGGCATTCCGGCCCTGATATGGGTGCCATGCAGTCACCTGACTTTGTTTTCTATCGGCTGTGACCTTGATGTTCTGGCGCTGCAGGGCGGCAGCTTCGCCATTTTTGGGTATGGCGGTGACGACGGTGCTGGCGGGAGCGTAGTCTCCGCTCTGGGCGAACAGCGGAAGGGCGCAGACGAGAAAGGCAGGAAGCAGAAATCGTAATTTCATTCGGACACTTTTTCCTCTCTATTATTTAGACGCTTTTTGCGAACAATCCGGCGCAGGGCGCGCGCGAACGTGTATTCTGCCATTTACGAACGATGAAACGTGTTCTGACAGCCCTTATTTTAGTGCCGCTCGTTTTGCTGCTGGTTTTCTTCAACAATCTTCCGTTGATTACTGCCGCTGCGGGCGTGGTGGCGCTTCTGGCGGCCTGGGAGTATCTGGGGCTGGCGGACGCTTCCGGCGCAAAGACGCCGCGGATTGCAGTGCTTATCTGCATTGCTGCTTTGTTTGCGTGCAACTTTGAACGTCCGGAATACATGGCGCCTGCGATTGGGTGTCTTGCCTTTGTGTTGTTTGTGCTGTGCGCGTTTCGCTCGCCGCTCGACCGTGTTTTGCCGGACACGGCGTATTCGGTTTTTGCTCTGCTCTATGTAGGATTGTCGTTGACAACCATTCCCTTATTGAGCGCGAGAGAGAACGGGCCATCGCTGCTTGTCTTTTTGTTCTTTGTTGTATGGACGGGCGATGTGGTTGCGCTGTATACCGGACGTGCTTTTGGAAAACGCAAGCTCGCGCCCTCGATCAGTCCTAACAAGACGTGGGAGGGAAGCGTGGGGTCGGTTGCGGGCAGCGTGCTGATTACGGTATTGCTGTATTTTGTTGCCGGAGTATTTACGAACCACGGGTTTGACTGGCTCTCTTATCCGGGGTCCATTTTTCGCTGGACAGGGCTGGCCGTGGTGCTGAATGTGGCAGCGCAGACAGGAGACCTGATCGAGTCGGCGATGAAGCGCGGTGCCGGTGTTAAGGATTCCGGTACGTTGCTGCCAGGGCATGGAGGGGTGCTGGACCGCATTGATGCGCTGCTGCTGGCTGCTCCGGTGCTGTGGTATGCAGTGCTTTTGCAGCAGGCGCTTTAGGGAGATCCACTTGCTGCAAATCTCCCGGACAAGAAATCATTTTTCTGTTCTTTACGTCTTCCTTATCTTTGGGCGCAGAGGCTTCGGGTAAAATCGGCTTATCGCGTGGAAATTTTCTCCAACCTGGTGTGGGTCGCCATTTCATTGGCGCTGGGGACTGTGTGGCTGATTGGTTATCGCCATTCAGACCGGGAAAATTCCATGCCCGGGCTGCGTGTTCAGTGTGTTGCGCTGGCGATGCTCATTCTCATTCTGCTGCCGGTGGTTTCTCTTTCTGACGATATGCAGGCGATGGTGGCGACATCAGAAGTGGAGCACGTGAACAGGCGCATAGACATGCTGCCGGTGAATGACCATGCAGCCGAACCGCCGCTGCTCTTTTCCGGGCCGGTGGACCTTCATACTTCACTGCATCTCCGCACATTTGCGTGGATGGAACCGGTCTATGCCGAGGCACGTCCTTTGGATGGATGCCTGCGCGAAATGGCGAACCGTCCGCCACCTGTCTGCGCTTTATTTTCCTGATTGATTCACATCATTTGATTCGCATTCTATTCAGGCTATTTTTTGCATCAGGTCAGGCATTCGCTTATGAAACGACTTCTATGCAGCAGCGCTGTACTTCTGTTTTCAGCGATGCTCTATGCACAGACTCCACCGGCGCCTTTGACACTGCAGCAGGCGATTGATATTGCGCGCACAAAAAACCCGACGCTGCTTTCCGGGCAGCAGCATGTGATCGCCACAAAGGCCAGTGAAATTACCGCCGGGCTGCGGCAGAACCCGAACTTCACGCTTTCCGGCGCGGACGTGAGTCTGCCGGCAAACAATCCCAGCAGCCCTTATACATATGTAGGCAACATCAACCGTCTCTTTGAACGTGGACAGAAACGCCGCTGGCGTCTGGACGTGGCCCGCGCCACGTCCGATGTGACGCAGAGCCAGTACAAGGACTCGGAGCGGCAGACGGTCCTGGCCGTCAAGCAGGCCTTTACGCAGATGCTTGCCGCCAAGGCGGCGCTGAAAGTCGCGCAGGACAATCTGGACGGTTATCGCAGGACGGTGGATTTAAGCCGCGAGCGGTTGAAGGCCGGAGACATCAGCGCAACGGACTTTGACCGCATTGATCTGCAACTGGCGGAGTTCGAGTCAGATTACGACAACGCAAAGCTGGATCTGACGCAGGCAAGCGACCAGCTCCAGCTTCTGCTGGGAGCAGACAAGCCGACGGAAACATTCGACATTACCGGGACGCTCGATCCACCGGTGATCACTCAGCCGCTTTCGCAAATTGAGCAAGAGGCGTTACAGGCGCGGCCCGATTATCTTGCCGCGGAGCAATCTGTGCGGCTGGCCGATGCGAATGTGAAACTCGCCGATGCGATGGGTACCACCGACCCGACGATTGGCGGCGAGTATGAACGGGTGGGCACTTACAACAGCGCTGGTTTTCAGATCAGCATTCCGCTGCGCATCTTCGACCGCAACCAGGGCGAAAAGCAGCGCACGCGCTATGAGGCGCAATCCAGCCGCTTTGCGGAAATCGCCGCGCGCAATCAGGTGATGAACGACGTAGACCAGGCGTGGGCGGCATACGAGGCAGCGATGCACCTTGCGCAGCGCTACAACAGCCATTATGTGGCTGAGTCAGAGCGCGTGCGTGACAACCTGGAATTCAGCTACCGCCATGGAGGCGCCACCCTGCTCGATTATCTCGACGCATTGCGCGATTACCGCCAGGTGCATCTGGATGCGCTGAATGCGAACATGCAGGTCTGGCTGGCCGTCCATCAACTCAGCTTTGCCGCCGCTACGGAGATTGTTCCATGAACCAAAGACACTTTGTTTCTTTTCTGCTGCTCTGCGCTTTGCCATTTGCCGGGTGCAAACATGCAAATGAGGCACAGGGGCCTGCTCCTGCTCCGGGCAAGGACGTAGTGAATACGGTCACGGTCCACATGCAGCAGGTGACCGACAGGCTGGACCTGCCTGCGCGTCTGATGGCGAACCCGACAGGTGTTGTGCATGTGTATCCTCCGGTGAGCGGGCGCATTCTCAGTTTGAAAGTGTTGCCCGGGCAGGAGGTCAGCAAGGGGCAGGTCATTGGAGAAATTCAGAGCAGTGATGCGGCGCAGGCGCGTTCTGATTTTGAGAAGGCGAAGATTGAAGCTGCGCGCGCAGACCTGCAATTGCAGCGCGCAAAGGAACTCCTACAGCACGAAGTGCTGGCCCAGAAAGACTACGATGATCTGAAGGC
>DASRBV010000224.1:0-6547 GCA_035653455.1 Pseudacidobacterium sp.
GCGGCATTCAGGTTTGTGACATAGGCCTGATGGTGCTTGTCATGGTGGAGCTTCATGGTCGCTTCGTCAATGTGCGGTTCGAGAGCGGCATAGTCATACGGTAGGGGTGGGACTTCGTGTGCCAAAGCATTTCCTCCTTCAGACTGTTGTATGTGTATGGGTCTTAAAGAAAACCCTGTTTCCGATTCACATGATAAGGGATGCGCGGAATCTATGTTTGGGTGCGTGCCGGTGTTGATTTTGCAAGACTTGCAAAATTCGTACGCAACATTCTGCCGGAAGGATGGTTCTTATGTAGAGCAAAATTGGCGTTGGGCCAGCTTTGCCGTCTTTTTATGAAGTCATTTCATCGGGCAACTATGTCTGATGTGTCCACTCACGCATAATTATTTTTTAAGGGAGTCGAAATGAAACGAGGAGCATTTCACAGCATTTCCCTGGCCGTGCTCTCTGTTTTCGCCATGGACCAGACGGTGTTCGCAAACAGCGCACCGCCGCAGGCAGCAGCCGCAGGCTACACCATGAACACCTTCAGCAGTACATTTCATGGCGATGTGGACATCCATAATACCCGCGCCCCTGGATTTAACTGGTATCTGGCCAAATTTTCAGGAGCGCGCACAACAGAGGCATCTTCGCTGCATTTCAACAGTGATGGAAGCCTGACCCTGACCTCCGGAGGAGATACGGCAAACGATGCCATCAACAGTGCCGCGGACACTGGAAAACCCGCACCGAATGACTGGGTAGGCACGGCCTTCGGCGGCGGCGGATATTTTGAAGCTGAATTTAAATTTGACCCTTCCTTTGTCATGAAGCCGGGGGCGGTTGGTTTTCCTGCCTGGTGGCTTGAGCCGATTGAACACATCAAGAGGTCGGGTGGGGCGCACTGGAATGGGCAGGCATCCGGGTTTGAGCATTTTACAGAAGTTGATATATTTGAATACAACCAATGGAAACAACATTCACCAAATATTTATGCCGGCACTGTCCATGAGTGGTACGGTATACATAACGTTACATGTCCGGGCAAAGCATTCTGCCACGCCTCGAATGAAAACAACGCAACAACACAGTTTGCGAACAATCTGATAGTAACGCCTCCGGGCACCGATTTCAGGAAATATCATAAGTTCGGCCTGCTCTGGGTACCGGCAACCAATACCAGTCAGGGCTACTTACAGTATTATTTTGATGGAAAACCCACAAACGACAGGATTACGTGGAGTCAATATGATGAGCAAAAACACAAGCCTTTCATGTTGAAGACCTCAGCGCAATCTATACCGTGGGTATTTGGCGTTCTCGACCGTCAACACCTTGTTTTGATTCTTGGCACCGGAAACGGCCAGCCTATGACGATAAAAGATGTTAATGTATGGCAAAAAAATTCCGATCAGAACTTAAAGCAGTAATTTTTCTCCCTGATCCGCGATAGACTCGCTTATCTATAAACAGCCAGAATTTCCGGGCAGCTTTTCTACTTTGGGAAAGTCTGCCCATTCATACCTGATAACTTCTCTGCCTCTGTTTTGTTTGATAGTTAAAAGTTTTTAGAACACTAAGTCCCAGAAGGTACATGGAACGAATCAGGACATCCCTGCGCAAAAAGCGAGATAAACCGCGCCGCTATGTGATAGCAGTTGCTTCACTGGGTGATTACCGTGCCCGGGTAGTCCGCGAGATCCGGTCCAGGTTAGGAAGCTCTCTGACAATTTATGCCGGCACACCTCCTTACGACTTATCTATCCGGCTTATGAATTATGCGGCTGAGGGCATCGTGCCGCTCGCCAATCGCTATGTGGGAACAAACATTCTGATTCAGCGCATAAATATAACTTCGCTGATACAGGCAGATGGCCTGATCATGGACCTGAATCCGCGAGTTCCCCATGTGTGGCTTATTACTGCCGCGCGACGCATTCTGGGCAGACCTACGATGTTATGGGGACATGCATGGCCAAGAAGCGGGCCCAATGCGAAATCTGACCGTGTTCGCGGCTGGCTGCGCACGCTGGCCACAGGTCTTGTGGCTTATACAGAGAGCCAGGCTGAGGGTCTGCGGTCGCGGCATCCGCGCAAATTTATCGTGGCCGCCCCCAATGCCCTTTACTCGTGCCGGGAGATGAGGTTTAACTCTGAGAGCCGGCGGTTCCGCATTCTTTATGTGGGCCGCCTGGTCCAGGACAAGAAGCCACGCATTCTGATAGATGCCTTTGAGAAAATGGCGCGTTCTGCGCCGAACACCCTGCTCACTTTTATTGGGGACGGGCCTGAGCGCGCGTCCATGCAGAAGAGAATCGCGGAATCGCCATATCGCGACCGGATTGAGATGCCAGGGTATATCTCAGAGTTTGAGAAACTGCGTCCTTTCTATGATGAATCCCTTGTAAGCGTGTCTCCGGGCTATGTAGGGCTGTCCATCACGCAAAGCCTGGCTTTCGGCGTTCCGATGCTTATTTCCCGGGACGAGAACCATTCGCCGGAAATCGAGTGCGCGGTTGAGGGATTTAACAGCAGATTTTTTGAGACAGACAATCCTGAATCGCTTGCGGCGGCGTTGCTTGAGTTTGTAAATCAGGCTGAAGCATGGCGGCAGCGCGGCCCGGAAATCGCTTCCGACTGCGCGCGACGGTACTCGGTTGAGCGCATGGCGGGAGGGCTGATGCAAGCCCTGGTGGGAGAGTAAGCGATGCGGATTGCTTTTGTCGTGTCGAACCTCACGTATCCGCCTGAAGAGGGACTGCACCAGCAAACACTGCTGACAGCGCAAATCCACCTGGAGCACGGCAATGAAGTGCATCTGATGGGCTTTTGCAGGGACCCCCGCAAATTAGATCTGCAGCGAATGAAGGACGAGACGGGGCTTTCTTTTTATATGCCACCGATCCCATCCCGTCTTCCGGACGTTGTTCTTGGTTTTGTAAACCGCTTCATTCCCGGAGTGCTGCGCAGCCAGGCCGTGAAGAGGCTGAAGAAAGAAATTCTGTCAGGATATGACGTGATCCACTTTGAGAACATCGCAGCGTGCGGCCTTGTGCGCAAAGACATGGCCGACCGCGCCGTCATCGGCCTGATTGATCCCGGAACATTACGCTGGAAGCGAATGTTCAAGGCGCATCGCGAATACAAACTGAAGCTCAAAGCATTCCTGGGCATTCTTCTTCACAATCTGCTGGAGTCTGCCGTGGCTTTTCCGGGGATACGCATTCATGTGGTGTCGCAGGAAGATGCGAACTATCTGAAAGCGCGCAGGAAGAAGGCACATGTGCGGCCCATCCCGGTTGCGGTCCCAATTCACTTTGACCCTGTCAGTGATGCGACAGAGAAGTACTTTGAACGGAAGACGGGAATGATTTTTATGGACCTGCGTCAGCCGCACCTGCGCAGTTCCTTTCTATGGTTCATACAGAATGTGTACCGGCCGGTGTGCTCTGAGGAATGCCTGTGTGATCTTTTAGTGCTGGGACGCACAAGCGGTGATCCTGAACTGGAGCAGGTCTGTCTGGGACTGCCCATCAGATTCGTGCCCTGGGTTGAAGACCTGGATGGCACATTTGCGGCCGTTGATTTCGTGATTGTGCCCGACCAGGTGGGGACCGGCATTAAAAACCGGGTGGTCCAGGCAATGGCGGCAGGGAAACCCGTGGTCGGGACCCCTATCGCATTTGAAGGCATTCCCGCTTTGAACGGCATTCATGCTCTTGTGGTGAATGGCCCGGACGAGATGGCGCGAGTACTGATCGAGCTATGCAAGCAGTCTGATCTTCGGGAACTGCTCGGAAAGAATGCGCGGAAATTGATCGTGAAACAATTTGGCAAAGAGTCCGTACAAGAGTCATGGCGTGAATTTTACAGCTTACGGGCCCTGGTGACGCCAAAAACCAGAAAGACCACCAGCACGTTTATGGTTTGTTAATGCAGAGAATGGCTTGGAAATAATAACTTTTTATTATAAATAACTATTGTTCGTAAGGAGTAAAAGGTCCATTACTCTTCCCCATGTTGTTCGTGTTATTTCTCGCTGAAAGGCCAGATTTGGCGAAAGAAAGGGAAAGCCCTGAACGGACGTAGTCACGGAAAGCTCCCGCGAACGGGCGCACTACGCTAAAATAAAGCTACCTCTGATACAAACTGGGTGGACCAAAAAGATGAAACAGCATCTCACCCCAGATTTGTGTATCTGCAAGCTCAACTGATTCGGGTAACTTCTCTGCCGCGGTCGAACAAAGACATAGCTTTCTGAGAAAAGCTGAAATTTATATCTCTATCTATCTGGGAGTGTGAACGCTTGAATACTGTTCCGCAAAAGGAACTCACCCTACAGGACTTGCTCAGGATATTCGACCGGCGGCGCTATATTTTTCTGGGAACGGCAGCAGGGATTCTGGGCCTGGCCATCCTTGCGTGCATTTTTATGACCCGCAGGTATGAGACCACCGGGACGGTAGAGCTGCAGAAGTCCGAAGCAGGCGGTCTTGATCTTGAAAGCATGATGGGAAGTGAGGCGAGCAGCGCATCGGATGCGCTCTCAGTCAATCTTGATCTCCAGACCCAGACAGAGATTCTCCAGTCGGAGTCACTTCTTCTGAAGGTCGCAAAAGACCTGAACCTGGAGCAGAACGCTGATTTCAAGCCGCGCTTTAATCCAATTGGCGCAGTGATGGGCCTGTTTTCTCCCAAAGGGATCCCCGATCCTGCTGGCGCAAGCCTTGAAGACTCGCCCGGACGCCGGCGGCGCGTGCTGATGGTCATGAACAGCCATCTGAAGGTGAAGGTGACGCCGGGGACGCGACTGATTACAGTCTCGTACAGCAATCCTGATCCGAAAGTGTCCGCAGCGGTCGTAAACCATCTGATGCAGGCGCTCATTGATTTCACTTTTCAGGGAAAATATGCCGCGATGAGCCAGGTTTCAGACTGGCTGGCCGGCCAGTTGGGTTCGCTCCGTCAGAGCAGTGAGGGCCTCCAGGAAAAAGTGGTCCAGCTCCAAAAGGAAACCGGATTGTACGGAGTGGGCGGCACCGACCTTCAGGGCAAGCCTGTTGTATACAGCCCGGCACTCGACAGATTGCAGCAGTCATCGGCGCAGCTTGAGCAGGCGCAACTGAACCGCATCCTCAAGCAGTCGGTCTATGAAGTAGCAAAGACCGGCAATGCGGAGTTGATCTCGCAGTTGAGCGGCACATCGCTGGCCGGAGCATCCAGTCAGGGAGTGGCCAATTCGCTGACGCTTATCCAGAACCTGCGTGCCCAGGAAAGCACGCTGAAGGCGCAGATTGCGCAGGACGCCTCGCAGTTCGGCCCCAATTTTCCGCGATTGATTCAGGAGCGGGCGAACCTGGCCAGCACTGAGCAGTCGCTCAAGGATGAAATTAACCGCATCGCAGAGCGCGCCCGAAATGATTTTGAAGTTGCGCAGAAGGCCGAAGAAGGTTCGCGCAAAACTTACGAGACGGACGTGCAGGCCGCACAGAAACTGAACGACAAAACCATTGAGTTCACTTTGCTGAGCAAAGAGGCGGACGAAAGCCAGAGCCTCTATCAAGACCTGCTGAGGCACCTGAAAGAGGCGGGCATTCTTGCAGGACTGCGTTCTTCCAATCTGACCATTATTGATCCGGCACGTCCTCCGGCGGCGCCCGCCACGCCGAAAGTTCCGCTGCTCCTGGGGCTGGGGCTTGGTGTGGGGCTATTTGCCGGAGCCGGCCTTTCGATTGCCGCAGATGCCATTGACAACAAGATCCAGGGCATCGAGGACATTGAAGAACAGGGGCTGACGGTACTCGGTCTGTTGCCTAAGATCAAATCCGCGGAGGGGCAAGGTGTGCCGATTTTCCCCGTCGTGCAGGATTCGGCCTATCTTGAGGCCATCCGCAGCCTTCGCTCCACGGTCCTGTTGTCGCGAAGCGGAGCGCCTCCGAAAATTCTGCTGGTGACGAGCGCAAGCCCGGGTGAGGGCAAGTCCACGACATCACTGAACCTGGCCTTCTGCATGGCGCAACTGGAAAAGAAGGTGCTTCTGATGGAAGTGGACTTCCGCCGTCCCACTCTGCGCTCGCGGCTGAAGCTGCCGGGCACGGAAGGCATCAGCACAGCGCTCTCTGGACATACGCCACAAGTCAATGTATCCACATTCGACGGATATCCCAACCTGCATCTGCTTCCGGCAGGGCCTGTTCCACCTTATCCGGCGGAGATGATCAGCTCTGCGATGATGCGGTCCTTGATCGCCCGGTGGGAGCAGGAATACGACTTCATCATTCTGGACTGCCCGCCTGTCCTTCCAGTGACAGATGCACGGTTGCTGATGGAATTCGCGGACACCGCCATTCTGATTGCACGGCCCGGAAAGACAACAAGAGTGGCGCTGAAGCGAGCGTATCAGCTTCTTGCTCCTCATGCGAAAGACCAGAACGCGACCTCCCTGGGTGTTGTGCTGAATGCTGTTTCCGTACGGTCGGCCAGCTACTACGGCTACTATGGTTACTACGGCAGCAAAAAGTATGAATACGGCCAGAAGGAAGACTGATGATGAAGAGACTAA
>DASRBV010000225.1:0-30833 GCA_035653455.1 Pseudacidobacterium sp.
AGCAGGCGGCCCAGCTTGCGGCCGTTTTCGCGGTACTGCTCGATGGTGTCTTCATTATGAATGCCGGTGATGAGGCGCTCATAGGCGATGAAGAGCAGGGCCATACCCGGTGCCTCATAAATGCCGCGGCTCTTGGCTTCAATAATGCGGTTCTCAATCTGGTCGCTCATGCCCAGGCCGTGACGTCCGCCAATGCGGTTGGCTTCGAGCATCAGCTCCACTAGGCCAGCAAAGGTCTTGCCATTCAGTGCGACAGGGACGCCTTGTTCAAAGCGGACCGTCACTTCCTCGCGCCTGATCTCCACATCGTCGCGCCAGAAGGCCGTTCCCATAATCGGCTCGACGATGCGGATGCTGCTGGAAAGCTGCTCGAGGTCCTTGGCCTCATGTGTGGCGCCGAGCAGGTTGGAATCGGTCGAGTAGGCCTTCTCAGCGGACATCTTGTAGGCGAAGCCAGACTTCTGCAGGAATGCGGACATTTCAGCACGCCCGCCAAGTTCTTCAATGAAGAGCGGGTCAAGCCAGGGCTTATAGACCTGCAAATCCGGGTTGACGAGCAGCCCATAGCGATAGAAGCGCTCAATGTCATTGCCTTTAAATGTCGAGCCATCGCCCCAGATGTTGACGCCATCCTCCTTCATGGCTGTCACCAGCATGGTGCCGGTAACAGCGCGTCCCAGAGGCGTAGTGTTGAAGTAAGTGACGCCCGCAGTCGAGATGTGAAAGGCGCCAGACTGCAATGCGGCAATGCCTTCGCGCACAAGCTGGCTGCGGCAATCAATCAGCCGCGCCTTTTCGGCGCCATACTCCAGCGCCTTGCGGGGGATAGCATCGTAGTCGCTTTCGTCCGGCTGACCCAGATTGGCCGTGTAGGCGTAAGGGATGGCGCCTTTCTGCTTCATCCAGTGAAGCGCGGCGCTGGTGTCCAAGCCGCCGGAAAAGGCGATACCGACTTTCTGCCCAACCGGCAGACTTTCAAGAATTACAGACATTTCGTACAAAACCTCAAATTTTATGCGTTCGCTGGGTGCCCCACATCCCGAAGAGATGTGGGATTTCAATTCTGACAAGGACTCTGGGCGCCGCATTCTTTACGCAGTAAAGAGTGGGATGATATCCACTTTCCCGTTGCGTGCGCCCCATATGCCTGCTGTTGTGCCGTAGGAGAGAGCTACTTCTTCACACCCTTCTTTCCTACGCCCAACAGCAAAAGCAGCAGCGCCTTCTGCGCGTGCATCCGGTTTTCCGCCTGTTCAAACACAACCGACTGCGGGCCATCGAGCACCGCATCCGTCACCTCAGCATTGCGGTGCGCGGGCAAGCAGTGCATAAACACAGCATGCGAAGCGGCGTGCGACATCAGCGTTTCATTCACCTGATACGGCTTGAAGATGGGTGCGCGCTTGGTCGCTTCGTGTTCAAAGCCCATGCTGGTGCAGACGTCGGTGTAGACTGCGTCCGCCCCTGTGACCGCGGCCACGGGATCGTTGATGACGGTGATATTGCTGCCAGTGACGTTAGCGATGGCGCGCGCCTGCGCAACGATGTCCGCCTTTGGCGCGTAGTTCTTCGGAGTACCGATGGTGCAGTGGGCGCCGAGTTGCGCGGCCGTCAGCATAAGCGAATGACAAACGTTGTTGCCATCCCCTACATAGGTGAACTTCAGGTCTTTGACTGTCCCGAAACGCTCCTCGAGCGTCATGAAATCGGCCAAAGCCTGGCATGGATGCTCGAGGTCGCTCAACGCATTGATGACCGGGACGCTCGCATACTGCGCCATCTCGGTAATGGTTTCATGCGCGTAGGTGCGCAGAACAATGATCGAGACCCAGCGCTCCAGATTGCGCGCCATGTCCGCCAGCGATTCGCGCTCACCCAGCGGCGACTGCGTCTGGTCTACAAAGATGGCGTTGCCTCCCATCGTATGGATGGCCGTCTCGAAGGTCAGGCGCGTGCGCAGAGATGATTTCTCGAAGAACATCACCATCTGCTTTGCATCGAGCGCGTGCCGGTAAGCAGATGGATTTGCCTTCACGTCGTGCGCCAGTTCCAGAATGGCTGCGGTTTCCTGGGGCGTGAGGTCAGAAATTGAACAAAGGTCGCGCCCTGCGAGCGACGCGCCAAGGCCAGCTTCCGGTTCAAGGACTGCAAGTGATTTGCTAGCCAACGTTGGTTCCTCCTTGGGTGTGAGCGTGCTCGCCGGCATGGGCAGGGCTGTGCTCAGTGAAAATCTGCTCCAGTGCAGCAATGGCTTCGTCTACATGCTGCTGCTGAATCACGTAAGGCGGCAGGAAGCGCAGCACCGTCTCGCTGGTACGATTGATCAGGATGCGGCGCTTCATCATTTCTGCCAGAACAGTTTTCGCCAGATCGGCAGAGTCAACTTCGATGGCCAGCATCAGGCCAAGCCCACGGACTTCGGTAATCGCGCCGTGCTTCCGCTTTAAGGCTTCGAGCTTCTGCCGGAAGTAGCTGCCTACTTCGTTGACGCGGTCGAGAAGATGCTGCTTCTCAATAGCGTCTATCACGGCGATGGCGACAGCGCAGGCCAGAGGGCCTCCGCCAAAGGTGGTGCCGTGCATTCCCGGATGGATGACCTGCGCAACTTCTTCTTTGCACAGCATCGCGCCCAGTGGCAGTCCGCCCGCAAGCGGTTTGGCGATGGTAGTCACATCCGGCTGAATAGAGTAATGCTGATAGGCAAACCACTTTCCTGTACGGCCCAGTCCAGCCTGAATTTCATCCACGATGAGCAGTGCTCCGCTGGATTGTGTCAGATCGCGCGCGGTCTGCATAAATTCCTGCGAGACAGGACGGATGCCGCCCTCGCCCTGAATGGCCTCAAGCACAATGGCGCAGACGCCGGTCGAGAATTTTGCCTTCAGGTCTGCGACATCGTTGAATCGGACGAACTCCACGCCCGGCATGACCGGAGCAAATGGCTCGCGGTATTTTTCCTTGTGGGTCGCTGCGACAGACCCCATCGTGCGCCCGTGAAAGCTGTGCTCCAGCGCCAGAATCTTCGTGCCCAGATCCCTGCCTTCGCCGCGCTTTTGGCCTGCGTGCGCCCGCGCCAGCTTCAGCGCGGCCTCCATTGCCTCTGTTCCGCTGTTGCAGAAAAAGGCGCGGTCCATTCCGCTCTTTTCCGTCAGCCGCAGGGCCAGTTCGGCCTGCCCTTCGTGGAAGTAGAGGTTCGAGATATGGACAAGCTTTTTGCTCTGCTCAGCGATGGTGTCCACAATCGCCGGGTGGCCGTACCCCAGCGCGTTGACGCCGATGCCGCTCAGCAGGTCGAGATAACGGTCGCCGTTCTCGTCCATCAGATGGACGCCTTCTCCACGTACAAAGAGCAGGGGATTGCGCTCATAGGTAGAAAGCAGCAGTTTTGCCTCTGCTGCGCGAATTGCATCGAGTTTCATCGTTGAGAAATCTCCAGAAATCAAAACCGCTAAAATTCTTCACTGCGCCTGGTTGAGAATGACAATCATGGCTCAGGCCACCATCACCTCAGTCCCATGATTGACGCGCGCGCTGCATAAATCGGGCAGGACCCCGGCCGCTTCCGCGGGCAGAATCCGCACCCGCTTCACCCCCTGGAGCAGCGCTTCGCGGCAGGCGCTGAGCTTCGGCAGCATTCCGCCGCTTATCACCGCGTCTTTGGCGAGCTTGGCAATCTGGTCTATTGAGAGCCAGCGCATCACTTCGCCATTGGCGTCCTTCACGCCGGGAACATCGGTAAGAAAGACGAGCGCATCGGCCTTACAGGCAGCAGCGCAGGCCGCGGCCATTTCATCGGCGTTCACGTTGTAATACTCGCCATCGAAGCCGAGCGCGATGCTTGAAATCACGGGAACAGCGCCCATCTTCCAGATGGCCTCAATCCAGCGCGGGTCTGAGGCGACAATCTCGCCCACAAAGCCGAGGTCAGGCGCGGTGCGCTTTTTGCGCGCGCGAAAGACCAATCCATCGCCGCCACAGAGGCCCACAGCAGCTTGTCCGTGCTTGCCCAGCGCGGCCACCAGTGATTTGTTGACCTGTCCGCTCAGGACCATCAGCGCCGTGTCGCGCGTTTCTGCATCGGTCACGCGTAGTCCGGCAATGAACTCACTCTGTTTGCCAAGCTGCTTGAGCGTGCGGGTCAACTGCACGCCGCCTCCGTGCACCAGCACCACCTGGTTGCCGTCCTTCACCAGTTCGGCGATGGCCTTGGCGCAGCTCTCGCGCAGGTCGGGATTCTCCAGCGCCGCGCCGCCGAGTTTTACGATGAACTTCATATCAACCCCTCCGCTTCATTCCATCCATACATTACATTCAGGTTTTGTACCGCCTGCCCGGCAGCACCTTTGAGCAGGTTGTCCAAACAGGAGACGATGACGCATCGTCGTCCATCAGCGGCGAGTTGAAAACCTATGTCGCAGAAGTTCGTGCGCACCGAGTACTGTATCTGCGGCAGATGCCCCTGAGGAAAGACACGCACCAGCGGGCTGTCCTTATAAAAATCGCGGAAGCAGCGCTCAATTTCTTCCGGCGTCTTCTTCTCTTCCAACGCAATATAGATTGTCGAAAGAATGCCGCGCGGAATCGGCAGCAGGTGTGGCGTAAAGGTAATCTGCTCCGGCTTCAGCTCAAGCTGCTCGAGCAGCTCGCCCGTGTGCCGGTGACCAAAGACGCCGTAAGCAGAAAGATTGTCCGCCGCATGCATAAAATGCGTCTTCGCCGTCGGGGCCTTGCCAGCACCGGAAACGCCGGACTTCGAATCGCTCACAATACCACGGTCCAGGTCTACCCATCCCCTGGCCACCAGCGGCTTCAGCGCCAAAATGACGGAGGTCGAGTAGCAGCCAGGATTGGCCACCAGCTCGGCATCTTTGATCTCAGCGCGATGCAGCTCCGGCATTCCGTAGACAGCTTTGGTCTGCGTCCGGAGAGCGACCGCTGAATCCTCGTCCGCAAATTTATATACAGCGCGGTTCTCCGCATGGGTCAGCCGCCATGCTCCGCTCAGGTCCACGACGCGGATGCCATGTTCGAGCGCCTGCGGCGCCCACTCGCGTGACTGTTCATGCGGAGTAGCCAGAAACAGCACATCCACGCCGCGCTCTTTCAGCAGATCCCATGAGAACGGCTCGACCTTCAGGGCATGGGAACCATTGTTGTCCATCAACTGCGGATGCAGTTCCGTCAATGGCTGCGCAGTTTCGGCACGGCCCAGAAAGACCGGTGGTACGCCCTTCAGTTGTGGGTGGTGCAGCAGAAGGCGCGCCAGCTCTGCTCCGGCGTATCCGGAAACTCCCATCACCGCGGTTTGTATTTTCTTTGTCATCCAATCATCTCTTCCAGACGCGCCTTCAAATATGAAGCGCTTTTCTGGTCCGGGCAAATAATCAGGACCGTGTCATCACCAGCCAGCGTGCCGACTACTTCCTTCCAGTCTTCGTGATCAATGGCCAGTGCGACAGGCTGCGCGCCACCGGTTGCTGTAATGACAACCAACTGGTTCTGCGCCTGCTTTACCTTCAACCCAAAGCTTCGCAGCACTTCATGAACAGAAGGCAAACCGGTCTCTTCTTCTTCCATGCGGAAGTGCCCATTGCCATTTCCATTTCCGTTGGGAAGGGCATAGCCATTCGGCCCCTTGTACAAGTGCAGTTCGTGGATGTCGCGCGAGACAGTCGCCTGCGTCACATCAAATCCGCGGCGAACGAGCTTGCGGCGCAGCTCCTCCTGGTTGGAGATCACCGTTGTGGCCACCAGCTCCCGGATCGCGTTGTGTCTCTCAGTCTTGCTCAAAAGTAAGAAAAACGCGGCTGGAGCGCCGCGCCTCCTCCTTGCATAAAAATACAAATCAATTGTATAAATATGCAAAGCACTTTTGTCAATATCGTTTCGATAAAAGTTTTTTTTCGCACGCATAAGGAAAACCGCTGCACACGCGCGTCAGACGCAGATTCGTTGAATTTCCGTTAAATTTTTTGCTGCTTGCCAGCAGAAAGCGAAGTATAGTTAGCTATGGGCTACATAAAATTCTCTGATTCGCCGGTACCGGCGGGACGCAATGGTGTCTCTTCCCTTGTTGACCCCCGCTTTGAGCATGAATCCTGCGGAGTAGGCTTCATCGCCACACTGAAGAACAGCCCCTCGCATGACATCCTGGACAAGGCGCTCATTGCGCTCTCACGTCTTGCGCACCGCGGCGCTGTGGCTGCTGATGGCAAATCCAGCGACGGCATCGGCATCTGTACCGGCATTCCGCGCGAATTCCTGCTTTCGTCCTGTAGCATCCAGCTTGCTCCGGAAGCGCCTTTCGCCGTGGGTGTGGTCTTCTTTCCGCCCGACGTAGCCGAGTGCCACACGGAACTCGAGCAGGCGCTTGCTGCGCAGGGTTGTTGTGTGCTTGCCTGGCGTGATGTGCCCACCCGCCCCGAAGTCCTCGGAGAAATCGCCCTCTCCACCATGCCTGTCATCCGGCAGGTGTTCATTACCTCGGACAATGCAGAGCAGTTCAATCGCCGCCTTTATCTTGCGCGCAAACAGTTTGAGCGCAGCGGCGCACCTGGGTACGTCTGCTCGCTCTCGTCTACCACGATGGTCTACAAGAGCATGTGCGCCGGACGTCTGCTGCCTGAGTTTTATCCTGACCTCAAAGACCCACGCTTTATTACACCCTTTGCGCTCTTTCATCAGCGTTATGCCACCAACGTTGCCCCTTCATGGGACCGCGCGCAGCCGTTCCGGATGCTGGCGCACAACGGCGAAATCAATACGGTCTGGGGCAACCGCGCCAGACTCGATGCCCGCGCTCCTCTTCTTCCTGATGAACTGAAGCCCCTCGTCAGTCCTGATGGTTCTGACTCGACCAGTCTCGACGAAATGCTCGAGCTGCTGGCACACAACGGCCGCACCATTGCCGAGTCCGTGCGTCTGTTGCTGCCTCCTGCGCAGGAAAAGGGGAACTCCGCCTTCTTTGCCTATAACGAAGATGCCCTCGAGCCATGGGATGGCCCCGCCGCCATCTCCTTCACCGATGGCCGCTTTGTCGGCGCTGCGCTCGACCGCAACGGTCTGCGTCCCTGCCGCTTCTTCGTTACCGAAGACATGGTCGTTGTCGGCTCTGAAGCTGGCCTCGTTGATCTCGACCCGGAAAAGGTCGTCCACAGCGGACGCCTTGGCCCCGGCGAGATGCTCGTCGCCGACATCGAAAAGCAGAAGTTCTATGAGAACGACGAACTTCTGCACATTTTCGACAACGCCGCGCCGCAGTACGAGAACCTTCTCGAAGAGACTACGCTCGACCCGAACACTCCGGTTCCTGCGCTCGATTCCGCCGACCTTCTGCGCCTGCAACACGGCTTTGGATACACGCGCGAAGATGTGAAGATGATCCTGCAGCCGATGGCCACCGATGGCAAGGATGCCGTCTGGTCTATGGGCGATGACACGCCGCTTGCGCCACTGGCCCGCACGCCGCGCCCTGTGTACGCATATTTCCGGCAGCGTTTTGCACAGGTCACCAATCCCCCGATTGATTCGCTGCGTGAAGCTTGTGTTGTGCAGTTGCATACGCGTCTCGGCCCCTGGCCTGATCTTCTGAATAAAAAAGCGCCGCTGCCCGGACTCTCTCTGTCTTCGCCGTTCCTCTCGCTCGGCCAGATCGAGGCCCTGCGTACGCGCCAGCATGGCCTGACGGACGAGCTGCCTCTCGCCGTGCTTGATTGCGTTTTCAATCCGGCATGCAACCTGCTCACAGCGTTGGACGATCTCTGTGCCAAGGCCATTGACCTCGTACGCGGCGGCGCAGCCATTCTTCTGCTCACTGACCGCACGTGCAGCCAGACCGCGATTCCCATTCCCATGGCCCTGGCCACAGGCGCAGTGCATCACGCGCTCATTCGCGCGGGAGAGCGCACCCGCGTCGGGCTTGCCGTGGAAGCAGGCGACTGCCGCGACCTTCATCACGGGGCCGTATTGCTGGGCATGGGCGCAGGCGCAGTCTGTCCGTGGCTGGCCCTGGAAACAGCACGTGCCTCGAATCCGGAAAAAGGCGAAGAAAATCTGTTGCACGCCTTCGATCTCGGCCTCGCAAAGATCATGTCGAAGATGGGCATCTCAGTGGTGGACAGCTACCGCGGCGCTCATCTCTTCGACTCCATCGGCCTCAGCCAGGAAGTCGTAGACAAGTGCTTCTTCGGAACGCCAGCGCCGCTCGGAGGCATCGGCTTTACTGCGCTTGAAAGCATGGTGCGCGACCTTTGGACGGCCAGCTTTAACGAAAATGGCGACTCCGGAAACGGTGAAGGCATCACTGCCACCGCTGTCAAAGACCTGCCCGATTATGGATGGGTGCGCTTCCGCAAGGCTGAAAAAGCCGAGCCGCACGGCTGGCAACCCCAGACCGTGCGCCTGCTGCAAACCGTTGTCGGCACGGCGCGCGGAGCAACTGCTACCGCGGCAGAACCAGGCCAGGCATGGGCAGCTTTTGCCAGCATAGCTGTCGAAAAAGAGCCAGCGGTACTGCGCGACCTGCTCGAAATCAAGCCAGCAGGAGCGCCGCTTGCTCTGGAGCAGGTTGAGCCGTCCTCGAACTACTACAAGCGCTTCATCGCCAGCGCCATGTCACTCGGCTCGCTCAGTCCCGAGGCGCACCAAACCATCACCGCCGCCATGAACATGCTCGGCGGCCGCTCGAACACGGGTGAGGGCGGAGAAGACCGCGCTGTCTACAATCCGAAGGGCGAAATCACCCTGGCCGGAGTGTCTTACCCGGCACCTTTGCTCAATAACAAGATCAAGCAGGTGGCCTCGGCCCGCTTCGGTGTCACGGCTGAATATCTGATGAATGCAGAGGAGATTGAGATCAAGATCGCGCAAGGCTCAAAGCCAGGCGAAGGCGGGCAGCTCCCCGGCCACAAGGTCACCGAGCTGATTGCCCGTCTGCGTCATGCGCAACCTGGCATCCAGCTCATCAGCCCGCCGCCACACCACGACATTTATTCGATTGAGGACCTCGCACAGCTCATTCACGATCTGCGCCGTGTCAATCCAAATGCGGCCATTGGTGTGAAGCTCGTCTCTGAGCTGGGCGTGGGCACCGTGGCTGCGGGCGTTGCCAAGGCCTATGCTGACTACATCGTTATCGCCGGACACAACGGTGGTACCGGAGCATCGCCGCTATCGAGCATCAAGTATGCCGGCAATCCGTGGGAGCTTGGACTTGCCGAAGCGCAGCAGGTGCTCATCCGCAACGGCCTACGCGGACGCGTGCGTCTGCGTACTGACGGCGGCCTGCGCACGGCAAAAGACGTTCTCTACGCCGCCATGCTGGGCGCGGATGAATACGCCTTTGGCACCGCAGTTCTCGTTGCGCTCGGCTGCGATATGGCCCGTCAATGCCACCTCAACACCTGTCCGACGGGAATCGCCACACAGCGCCCTGACCTGCGCGCCAAGTTCCGCGGGCGGCCAGAAAACCTGGTCAGGTTTTTTGAAGAACTGGCCCGCGACATCCAGGTCTGGCTCGCCAAGCTCGGATTGCCCTCGCTCGAAGCCGCCATTGGCCGCACCGACCTTCTCGAACAGGTGCGCTATGATGGCGGACTGGATCTGAAGCCTCTGCTGGCCGCTCCGGTCAACGGTTCTGCCCTTTCATGGCAGGGCAAGCGCAATCTGCGCCCGCAGGAGCATCCGGAAATAGATGACGCATGGGTCGCGCCCGCTGTCGCCGCTTACAAGGAAGGCAGGCCCTTTGAAATCGAAGCCACCATCACCAACGAGAACCGCACGCTCGGCGCGCGCATCGCCGGTGAACTGGCCCTGCTACAGGACTACGGCGTCGAGCCGAAGGCCCCGGTGGCCTTCCGCCTCAAGGGCGTGGCCGGACAGTCCTTCGGGGCCTTTGCTGTCCCCGGAATGACGCTTACCCTCGACGGGGTGGCCAACGACTTTGTTGGGAAGGGGCTCTGTGGCGGTGAAATCATCCTTCGCGGACAGGGCCGCGCTGCGCTCGAAAGCGAACGCCACGTCATCCTGGGCAACGTCGCCCTCTACGGTGCAACCAGCGGACGCCTCTTTGCCGCAGGACGCGCAGGTGAGCGTTTTGCTGTCCGCAACTCAGGTGCTTTGGCCATCGTAGAAGGAGTCGGTGACCACGGCTGCGAATACATGACCGGAGGTGTTGCCGTCATCCTCGGCAGCACCGGAATCAACTTCGGCGCTGGCATGACCGGCGGTCTGGCATGGGTCTTCGATGAGGACGGCACCTTCCTGAAGGAGGAACGCTACCACGATGACTTCCTGCTGGCCGAGCTCTATGACACGCTCGACGCAGAAGCGCAGCAGAGCATCCGCGACCTCATCGCACTTCATGCCGAAAAAACCGGAAGCACCCGCGCCAAACGGTTGCTTTCTGACTGGGAGCGCTTCAGCGGACGCTTCATCCGCCTGACGCCAAGACCCCAGGCGTAGGTTCGGGGGGTCGGTTTCGGTGCCTCATTCTGAATGGGGCACCCCTTTGAAATTTCCACGGCCGGGAAGGCTCACAACCGCTTCAGGTATTCCTTCGCCTCTTCCAGATGCGGAAAGAGCTTTTCCTCTTCCTGAAACTCCAGTGAATGCACGCACCGTCTTCCTCCGCGCACTTTTACCGGGTGTTTCAGGTGCAGCATCTCGTGATACACCAGATATTCAATGGCATAACGCGGCGTGTTCTTCCGGTCAAAGACGCGGCTGATCATGATGGTATTGTGCGCCGCATCATAATGCCCCAGCAGCCGTTTTGCTTTATGCTCGCTCCATGTAAGCACGGGACGGCCCATCAGCCCATGAAAGAACCGCTGATTGAGTGACTCAAAAACCTCTTCAAGGTCATAATGTTCACCTTTGGCCGTGGATATCTTCTTGCGCCCGCGCATCTGGCGGACGCGCTCCGTCTGCCGCATCACATGCTCGCTCGAAGCAAAACGCCGGTAGCGTGTGACATGCGCCGGATCAAGGGACTTGCGGTAGAGCTTTGCCAGCAGAATGTGTGCGATGGCCCGCAGCACCGGCTGAGGAGCGCCCTCCAGCAAATCGGAAAGCCGTACCTTCAACTCGCCATCGCGCAGCCGGATGGTCGTATTCAGGCCGGCAAAGTGGTAAAAGCGAACATGAATCGGAGGAATGGGAGCACGCGGACGAAGAACACGGTACTCCTCCTGGAACAATTGCAGAACTTCAGGGTGCACTGAACCAGAGCGTAACATAAATTCCCGCGGCGCAGGTTTCCGTGCTACCGTTGAACGAATGCGCCGCGTCATCTATGAGGTCGCATGTTCGCTGGACGGGTACATTGCCCGCCTGGACCATTCCTGCGATTGGCTCCCAAATGACGAACAGGATTACGGCCTGAAGGACTTTTATGCACGGCTGGATACCGCACTCATCGGCCGCAAAACACATGGCCTGATGGTGAAGCATGGGCAGCCTGCCATGCCGGGATTGACTAACTATGTTTTCTCCCGGAATCCGCCATCGGCGACATACGAAGGCGTGCAGTGGGTCAGCAGCAGTCCTCTGGAACTTATTGGAACGCTGAAATCGAAGCCCGGCAAGGACATCTGGCTGGTAGGCGGATCAAACCTCGCACAGACGCTCTTCGGGTCCCGTTTGGTAGACGAAGTTTCGCTGGCGATCGTGCCTGTTTTGCTGGGCGACGGAATTCCGCTGTTTCCCCGGTTTACCGCCGAAACGCCGCTCAAACTCATAGAGGAAAAGGCATATCCGGGCGGAGTGGCCCGGCTAAGGTACGAGCGCGTTTCCTGAATTACCGTGTAAACCAACCGGAGCCGCGCAGAAGGGCCAGCTAGAATGGCGTTGAAGAGAGTGGCTGCTGCTGTGTCATACAGTGCAACGCACCCAGTCCCCAGATGAAGTCGCCGCAGTGGATTCCTGCGATCTCCCTGTTCGGGAAGAGTTCTGCGAGTATATTTAGCGCCCTGCGGTCATTGGGATCATTAAATGTAGGCACAAGCACCAGTTTGTTGGCGATGTAGAAGTTGCCATAGCTGGCCGGAAGCCGCTGGCCATCGAAGATGACGGGCCCCGGCATTGGTAACTCGATAATGCGAAATGGCTGCCCATCGGGGTTGCGTGCTGATCTTAACCGGTCGAGATTTTCAGCCAGCGGCAGATGGTTTTCGTCATCGCGGTTTGGCTCTGTGACAGTAACGATGGTGTTTTCATTCACAAACCGTGTGATGTCGTCCACATGGCCGTGCGTATCGTCTCCGGCGATGCCGCGATTGAGCCAGATGACCTGGTCAATTCCAAGATAGTCGTGAAAGACCTGCTCCAGTTGCTCGCGACTGATGCCCGGATTGCGCTGTTGTACTTCACTAAGCAGGCACTCTTCCGTGGTGATGAGTGTGCCTGCGCCGTTTACATCAATTGAGCCGCCTTCCAGCACGACGCGATGGCCGCCAATCATCGGTGTCCATTGCGGCAACCGGAGTTCTTCGGCCACATGGTCCGGGACCTGATTGTCGAGCTGCCAGTTGTCGTACTTGGCCCAGGCATTGAATTTCCAATTTGTGATGGCAAGCTGGCCTTGCGGGTTCTTAATAAAAATCGGCCCCGAATCGCGCGTCCAGACGCGATTGGTCGGCCACTGGTGGAAATGCACCCGGGCAAGATTGGCTGCTGAGCGCTTCAGAATGCCTTTGGCGCGCTTCTCGGCCGCCGCATCGTTGACCAGAATGTGGACGTCTTCCACGCGCGAGAGATGGCGAACGATGTCGGTGTAGACCCATGGGATGGCCTGAAATTTTCCCGGCCAGTCATTGGCATTGTGCGGCCATGCAATCCATGTGGCTGCGTGTTCGGCCAATTCGGCGGGCATCCGGTATCCGTGTTCGCGTGGCGTTCCTGTTTCGGTCATCTCTATGTATGCGATGTTTCCAGATATTTCCTTCTGAGGAGCGTAGCGAAGAAGGACCTGTAGCTCAGCTCGCTTGTCAGATCGTTATTTTTCGGGACCCGTGGTGTCCAGAAAGCGGTGGACAATCGGCGCATAAGCGTCAATACGGCGGTCGCGCAGGAAGGGCCAATTGCGGCGTACATCTTCCAGTGTGCGGACGTCCACTTCGCCAATCAGGATTTCTTCCTTGTCGTGCGAAGCTTTGGCGATAATGCGTCCGAAGGGATCAGCAATGAACGACCCGCCCCAGAATTCAAGCCCTGGACCTTCTACGCGGTTTCCGCGCACATCGCCCTGTTCATGCCCGACGCGGTTGACTGCTCCGACGTATACACCGTTTGCAATCGCATGTGCGCGCTGGATGGTTTGCCACGCCTCATATTGCGCTGTGCCGTACTGTTCTTTTTCGGCAGGATGCCAGCCGATGGCTGTGGGATAAAAGAGCACGTTTGCGCCCTGAAGCGCCGTAATGCGCGCGCCTTCCGGATACCACTGGTCCCAGCAGACGAGCGTGCCGATTTTGCCTACGGCGGTATCGAATGCCTTGAATCCGAGATCGCCCGGGGTGAAGTAAAACTTCTCGTAATAGAGCGGGTCGTCGGGAATGTGCATCTTGCGGTAGAGCCCGCCGATGCTGCCGTCTTTCTGCAGAATGACAGCAGTATTGTGGTACAGGCCTGGAGCGCGCCGCTCAAAGAGGGAAGCGACAACGACGGCCTTTTCTTCACGGGCCACAGCGCTCAGGCGTTCGGTGCTGGGTCCAGGGACCGGCTCTGCGATATCAAAAAGCGCATGGTCTTCGCGTTGGCAGAAATACTGTGCGCGAAAAAGCTCAGGCAGGCAGATGACATTTGCGCCCTGGCGTGCAGCCTCGCGCACTCGCTCAATGGCTTTTTCCAGGTTCGTGTCCGGATCAGGTGTGCAGGACATCTGCACCAGGCCGATTTTGTAGTTCAGTGAAGATGGCATTCGAGTTCTCTTTTAAGACGTATACCGCAGCTTTGTTTCAGAACAGAGAAAAGGCGCAGGCACCTTCACCTGCGCCTTCGTTCTGTTCCTATTCTATTCAAAGATGAGAATTGCCGCAGCTATCGTTGTCGTCCAACGGCCATGCTTGTCGCCGATAGCAGATTGTGTCACATTCGCCGTGCGCACAATTTTATTTGAGATGCGGTAGATTTCTTTCTTTTCGTCCCAGCTTTTGTCCGGATCGAATTCAAGATTCAGCGTGGTGGCAAGCATCTCGGCGGCCAATTCTTCAGCGTATTCTCCGGCCTGCTCTTCGGTCTCGCCAAAGCTGTGGTGTTCACTCAGATAGCCATAGGTGTTGCGGTCAGAAGGGATAGCAACACCGATGCTGGAGGCGATGAGCCGGTGCGGTTCGCGCGTGGAGTTCTCGGCAACAACGGCGAAGACGACTTCGCCGGGGTGCAGGTACTTCAGTCCCTCTTTTCTGGGAATCAGTTTTGCCTGCGGGGGAAAAATGGATGAGACGCGGACGAGATTCTGCGCAGCGATTCCGGCGTCGCGCAAGGCCAATTCAAAGGATGTAAGCCGTTCCTTATGCTTTCCCACGCCTTTGGTGAAAAAGAGCCGCCTGGGAACCATGCTTTTGCCCAATTCCGCGCCCTCCTGCGAGGAAGTTCACCTGCCGGATGAAAAGTAACACACTTTTCATAGAGTTGGGATGCAAAATTTGTGAGATCAGGCGGTTTGTTGTCATACCGTTTGCGCTTCTTGTGTTGTCGGCCTTGCGGGTATCGTGGTACTGTTGCCTGCGCACGGTCAAATTGTCAGGTGCAGACGTTCAGACGTTGAAATCGCAGTATTTAACCCAAGGAGGGCAAATGAAACGAGTACTCGCGGTAATGGCAAGCATCTGTCTCACCTTGCCGCTCATGGCACAGGAGAAAGAACGGCAGCGCATCAAAGATTCAGCACAGGTGTTGAGTGAAATTCTGGCCACGCCAGACAAGGGAATTCCGCAGGACCTGCTGGACAAGGCTGATTGCGTCATCATATTTCCTTCTGTCAAGAAAGGAGCATTCATTGTAGGTGGCAGCTATGGACGCGGCGTAGTCACCTGCCGTTCCGGCGTGGATTTCTCCGGCCCATGGAGTGCTCCTGCAATGTTTGCCCTGGAAGGCGCAAGTGTCGGTTTCCAGATTGGCGGCCAGGCGACTGATTTCGTCATTCTGGTGATGAATCAGGGAGGGGCAAACTCCATCATGTCCAGCAAAGTGAAACTGGGTGCTGACGCCTCTGTGGCCGCAGGTCCAGTAGGCCGCAACACCAGCGCGGAGACCGACATTGTGCTGAAAGCGCAGATGCTTTCCTGGTCGCGCGCACGCGGCGTGTTCGCAGGAATTTCGCTGGCCGGGTCTACTCTGCGTTCGGACGATGGGGCGAACAAGAACCTCTATGGAAAGGACCTGACAGCAAAGGAAATTGTTCGCGAAGGCAAGGTGAAACCGCCCGTATCGGCACGACGCTTGTTAGCAATTCTTACCAAGGCATCACCACATCACAAGGCATAGCCGAAGAAAATCTTACCAGGGCCTCATCAAGCGAGGCCCTTTTTCTATCCACTGATGGAGGGAAGCCGCTCTGAAGCACCCAGTAGAAAGATGAATCCGATGGCCAGGCTATAGACCGCCCCGGCTGCTGCAATCATGCGGTAAAAGTTGGGATGCGCCCGGCCTGTACCAAAAATGCCGCTCAGCGCGGCCGTCATAATTGCATTCATGATGACCAACCCCAGGCCGAAAGCCAGCAGTCCAAGCAGGCCGAGCATGGTGCCTCCCAAGCTTGCTGTCAGCAGAAAGAGCATAAGTTGCGTTGGTGTTTCTGCGCCCAAGCCATGCAATATGCCAATACAGAAAACTGCGCCGTTGGAGTAGTTCCAGGTGAAGGGCTTGGGTTGAGGCGCGTCTTTTTCAATGAGACGGCGCACTCGCCAGGCAGCATGGCGCACTGCGTTGATGAGTAGCGCCCAGCGGCTTTCCATGGCCTGATGCGAATGTGAATGTTGCCGCTTACGCACAAGGTTTGCGACGACAAGAAGCCCCAGGACGATAAGCGTGAATCCGACTATCCGTTCGGCCCAGGCATCGAGCCTTGCCGGAAGCGACAGATGCAAAAGAATTACAAGCGCACCCAGCGTCAAAACGGTGAAAGCATGCCCCAAAGCATAGAGAATGCCAAGACGAATGCCTTCAAAGCGCGAACGCTGCACTGCTGTAATGTCTGAAATGGCGGCGAGGTGGTCGTAATCAAACCCATGGCGCAGTCCCAGCAGCGCGCAGGAGCCAATCGCAAGTGCAAGCTTCCAGTGCATGACGCAAACAGTAACAAGCAGTCTACCGTATCTCTGGAGGAGCAGGGAAACGGGCATAGGAAGGCGCCAGTAAAAAAGTAGAATTGACGTAGTGCTTGTTTCTGATTTTGACTACGATCTCCCTGAAGACCGCATCGCGCAAAGGCCCCTCGCGGACCGGGCCGGATCGCGCATGCTCACGCTTGCTCGCGCCACAGGCGACTTCCGGGACCGCATGTTCCGCGACTTTCCTTCGCTTTTGCGCGAAGGAGACGTACTGGTACTGAACAATAGCCGCGTGATTCCTGCTCGCCTTTTCGGGCACCGGGCCGGACTGCACACGCAATCGCAACACACAACCACAGGGCGCGTTCAGGTGCTGCTTACCGAGCAGATCAGCGAATGGGAGTGGCGCGTGCTGGCGCGTCCTGGGCGTAAGGTGCTTAAAGGCGAAGTGCTGACGTTTGGGGACAACGATCTCCGCGCGGAAGTTGTCGAGCACGGCGATTTTGGCGAGCGCGTACTGAAGTTTGAACCTGTTGCGGATTTTTACGGCATCCTGGAAAAGCTGGGGCACATGCCGCTTCCTCCTTATATCCATCGTGAAGATGAAGACGCAGACCGCGAGCGTTACCAGACCGTGTATGCGCAACAACGGGGCTCGGTCGCTGCTCCCACAGCAGGGCTGCACTTTACTCCGGAAATTCTGGAGGAAATACGCAAGCGTGGAGTAGAGATTGTCTACATCACGCTACATGTGGGGCTGGGGACTTTCCAGCCCGTGCGCGTGGAAAAAGTTGAGGACATTCATCTGCATACCGAGCGTTACACACTGTCCGATGAAACAGCATCGGCGATCAATAGGGCCAGGAATGAAGGACGGCGTATCGTCGCTGCGGGGACGACAACTGTCCGAACGCTTGAACACTGTGCCCTGAAAGCAGGTGAAAAACCACTGGGACCACATTCCGGTTCGACAGACATTTTTATTTCGCCCGGATTTGAATTTCGTATCGTAAATGCACTGCTTACAAACTTCCATCTGCCGAAGTCCACACTGCTGATGCTGGTAAGCGCCTTTGGCGGAAAAGAGCATGTGCTGAGGGCCTACAACCATGCCGTAGAAGCGGGCTATCGCTTCTTCTCCTATGGTGACTGTATGTTTTTATCTTAAGGGCGAAGAAGAGACGAAAATAGCGGTAAAATAGGCCGATGCAGTCTGTATCTGTTCCTGAAAGTCTTGCGTGGGCGCACCCTGTGGTGCAGGAGTGGTTTGTGCACCGCTTCGGCACTCCTACTGAGCCGCAGGAGCAGGGCTGGCCCTGTATTCTGGCCGGGAAGCCAACGTTGATTTCAGCGCCAACAGGTTCCGGCAAGACGCTGGCCGCATTCCTCATCTGCATTGATCAACTCATCCGCAAGGCACTGGAAGGACGGCTGGGGCCGGAAACAGAAGTTGTCTATGTTTCTCCGCTGAAGGCACTGTCGAACGATGTCCAGAAGAACCTGGAAACGCCGCTCAGGGAAATCCAGCAGCTTGCGCTGGAGTGCGGGCATCTTGCGCCACAGATACGCACTGCTGTGCGCACGGGAGATACGCTCCCTGCTGAGCGGCAGAAGATGCTGAAGCAGCCACCGCATATTCTTGTAACCACGCCGGAGTCGCTCTACATCATGCTGACGGCGGAGAAGAGCCGCAACAATCTGCGCCATGTGCGCACCGTGATTGTGGATGAAATTCACGCGATGGTGGACGACAAGCGGGGTGCGCATCTTGCGCTCACGCTGGAGCGGCTGGACGCTTTGGTGCGCGGCGAGAACCGTTTGTCTGTGGGTGAATGGCTGACAGGACACAACGAAGCGCCGCAGCGCATTGGGCTTTCTGCTACGCAGAACCCGATTGAGCTGGTCGCTGAATTTTTACAAGGTGGATGCAGGCAGCGAGTCGAAATTGTGCAGGTGGGGCAGCGCCGCGAGCTGGATCTGGCGATTGAAGTCCCAGATGAAGAACTGGGTGCGGTGGCGAACAACAGCATCTGGGACGGCATCTACAAGCGGCTTGCCGAACTTGCATTGGAACATCGCTCGACCCTGGTATTTGTGAATACGCGCCGCATGGTGGAGCGCATCGCCTTCCGTATGGGAGAGCTGCTCGGCGAAGAAAACGTCGCTGCACACCACGGAAGCCTTTCCCGCAAGCTGCGCCTCGAAGCTGAACGCAAGCTGAAGCAAGGTGAGATTCGTTTGCTGGTTGCGACCGCATCGCTTGAGCTGGGTATTGATATTGGCAATGTAGACCTTGTTTGCCAGATCAACTCACCGCGCGCGATTGCTGTTGCCATGCAGCGTGTGGGTCGTGCCGGGCACTGGAGAGGGGCCATCCCAAAGGGGCGGTTTTTCCCAACGACACGCGATGATCTGATTGAACAGGCGGCAACGATTCGCGCGATGCGTGCCGGCGTGCTCGACAAGCTGGAGGTTCCGCCAAAGCCGCTCGATGTATTGATGCAACAGATTGTCGCGGCCTGCGCTGCCGAACCTTGGGAAGAAGATGCGCTGTTTCAAGTGCTGCGGCGCGCCCAACCGTATCACTCGCTCACGCGCGACGAGTTTGAAGAAGTGCTGTGCCTGCTCACGGACGGCATCGAGGCCAGCCGCGGCCGCTACGGCTCTTATCTGCTGCGCGACCGCGTGCATGGGCGCATTCAGGCACGGCGCGGCTCGCGGACGATTGCGGTATCCAACGCAGGTACGATCCCAGATACGGCGCTCTACGCTGTCGTTGCAGAACCCGAAGGCGTGCAGATTGCCACACTCGATGAAGACTTTGCCGTAGAGTCGTCGGCGGGCGACATCATCCTGCTCGGCAATACAAGCTGGCGTGTGGAGCGCGTAGAAAGCGCAGGCCGTGTATTTGTTTCCGATGCGCAGGGCCAACCTCCAACTGTGCCTTTCTGGCGTGGAGAGGCGCCGCAGCGCACCATTGAGCTTTCGCAGTTTGTCTCTGATTTGCGCGAAGAGATAGACCGTCGCACAAAAAATGTTCTCCCTGGATACATCGGCCAATCCAATCCTGAAATTGCGGAAGCTGTTACATGGCTCAAGCAGGAGTGTGGTGTCTGCGACTCCGGCGCCGAACAGATCATCGGCTACATCGCAGCTGGACGCTCTGTGCTTGGCACTGTGCCTTCGCTTACAAACATTGTCGCCGAGCGGTTCTTTGACGAAGGCGGCGGAATGCAGTTGGTCATTCACGCGCCCTTTGGTGGACGCATCAACAAGGCCTGGGGGCTGGCGCTGCGCAAGCGCTTTTGCCGCGGTTTTAATTTTGAATTGCAGGCCGCAGCCACAGACAATGGCCTGAATATCTCGCTTGCAGAACAGCACAGTTTTCCACTGAGCGATGTTTTTCATTTTCTTACAGAACAGACGGTACCTGAGCTTCTGGAACAAGCATCGCTCGCGTCACCGATTTTCAAAGCACGCTGGAAGTGGGCCGCCGGACGCAGCCTGCAACTGCTCCGCTACAAGAACGGCAAGCGCATACCTCCACAGATTCAGCGGACACGGGGCGATGATCTACTCGCAAGCGTCTTTCCGCAGGTGGCCGCGTGCTTTGAAAACATTGAAGGCGATATTGTTATCCCTGACCATCCGCTTATTCGCGAAGTCATGAAAGATGTGCTTGGCGAGGCCATGGACCTTGAAGGGCTACAGCGTGTTCTTGCCGACATGCACTCGGGAAAGATCCGCTGCGTCGCAGTGGATACGCCCACCCCTTCGCACTTCGCACACGAGATGCTGAATGCGAATCCGTATGCGTATCTGGACGATGCACCGCTGGAGGAGCGTCGCGCCCGCGCTGTAAACATGCGCGGCATTCTGCCGGACAATTTACTGGGGGAGGCGGGCAGGCTTTCTCCTGCGGCAATTGCCTCCGTGCGCGAGGAGGTCTGGCCTGATGTGCGCGATGAGCATGAATTTCACGATCTGCTTTGCTCGCTGGTGATTGTGCCTGCGGAGATATTGCTGGAACCGCAGGCCCGAAATTGGGACATTTTCTTTGCCCGGCTGGAAGAGCAAGCAAGAGTGTGCATCGCACAGGCCGGTGGACGTGAATATCTTTGTGCCGTTGAGCTGATGGAGTATCTCAAGCAGGTGTTCCCGGATGTGCAGTTTGCGTCTAGTTCAGCATATGTATCTGATCCAGCTACACATGAAGATGCGCTGCGTAAAGCTGTTCAGGGATGGATGTCCGTTCTCGGCCCGGCTTCTTCGCGCACTCTCAGCGAGAAACTGGGTATCAACGCAGGCGAAGTTTGGAAGCAGATGCTGCACCTTGAGATGACGGGCACGGTTCTTCGCGGAGTCTTTGAAGGGCAGGGCCGTCCTGAAGGGGCCCTGGCAGATGAAGATGTAGAGTGGTGCGAACGCCGCCTGTTGCAGCGCATTCACAAACGCACCCTGGTTGCGTTACGTAAGCAGGTTGAGCCAGTATCTCCGTCAACCTTCATGCAATGGCTGCTGCGCTGGCAGCACGTTGCCCCAAGAACACAGCTCAGCGGAGAGGCCGGACTTCTCGAAGCACTCCGCAAATTGGAAGGCTTTGAAGCGCCTGCCATCGAATGGGAACGCTCCATTTTGCCGCTGCGCGTGGCTGGGTATGATCCGCGCTGGCTGGATGCGCTCTGTCTTTCCGGTGTTGTTGGATGGGGGCGCATCTCTCCGCATCCTGCATTTAACTCCATCGAATCAGGTGGGCCGCGGCGTGTGGTGCCTACCAGTATGGCTCCCATTACATTTTTTATTAGAGAAGAGGCATTGTGGATGGATTTGTGCCTGTCACAGCGACACATTCCGGAGCCCTGCCTGAATGCATGTCTGAGTGAAGTTGCCAGTAAAGTGCGAAATGCGCTTTCGTCGCAGGGAGCAATGTTTGCAGGTGATCTGGTGCGCAGGCTTAGTGTTCCATCTGCGGAAGTAGATATCGCGTTATGGGAACTGGTTGCAGCAGGGCTGATAACAGCCGATGGATTTGACAGCCTGCGGATGCTGATTGATCCCCGGCGCAATCTGGGCCGCAAAACCAAACAGGCCGCAGGCCGGTGGAGTTTGTTCAGAAGTACGGATGAACAGACGCCCACGCGGCGGGAAAGAGAAATCGAGTCTGCCTGCCGTATGCTGCTGCGGCGTTACGGCGTGTTATTCCGCGATTTGCTGGAGCGCGAGACAACCATCCCGCGCTGGCGCGATTTGCTCGGAATTCTGCGGCGAATGGAGGCCCGCGGTGAGGTGCGTGGCGGGCGGTTCGTCTCTGGTTTTAATGGCGAGCAATTTGCGCTGCCTGAGGCGCTCGATTCACTACGAGAGGCGCGTCGAAGCGGGACTCAGTTTGCGCCAGTGAGCGTGGCTGCGGCTGATCCATTGAATCTGATTGGCATTGCCGTTCCCGGCGAGCGCGTTGCGGCTGTGGCCGGAAACAAGGTGATGCTGGACGAGGCGATGTTGTTTCCCACCCTTTCACAGAAGCCAGGAAAGGACAGCGCACCTAAGTCTAATGGCGTGGCTGTTTCTCCGTTGCTTCTGACAGAATCGAAGTATGAGCAGCCCCCCACAGCCTGATCAACCACAGCCGCTTATCGAAGGGGTGGATTACTACATGGACGGACCGTATCTTGTTTTTACTGAGGCATATCATCTCAAGCGCGGGCATTGCTGCGGGTCAGGATGCAGGCACTGTCCGTGGAAGAATACGGAGTCAGAAAAAAGCAGCAACGCCTGAGCCGTACGAATGCAAACATCTACGGCGCATCTGGAATCCTCAGTCATTGCTGAGGAGCATAGCGAGGAGGCCTTAACGTCCGCCTGGCGATCCGGAACCGGATGATGACGTTCCTGCTGGTTGTGCTGTATTTGCGCCTTCACGGATGAGGAGTGCTGTTCGAGGGAAGGTGAAACTGCCGCCCGCGTCATCAATTACATTGATCTGGCAGGTATAAAGCCCTGGCTTTAAATCAGTCAACGGAACATCAAATTGAAACGCCACCGCATCCCGTGATGGTTCGTTGATTTGCGTGGCCTGCACCATGGGCGTCTCAAACACCTTAAGTCCATTGCTCAGGAACTCAATGCTGGTCATCACTCGCACAGGAGCGGGGGGCGCATCTTTAGCATTCTTTGTTTTGGCTAAAGAAGTTGTTATTTCCTGACCCTGCCCTGCTGCTTTTGCCGGATTGTATACCTCATAGAGAAAATACAGATGCTGGTTCTGGCGGAAGACATGCGCCAGGTTTGGCACCAGTTCCTGTCCGTCGTGGACCAGGGGACTGTCCGATTTTTTGTTGGCGGGAATGCGCTGGCTGGCGAGCACAACGGAGCTAAGTCTGACCGGAGCTTTACGCAGATCCGGAACGTTGATATCTGTTTCAAACGATCCCATGCGTCCGGTCTCGTTTTCGCGAACAACAAACTTCAGATGATATTTGCCGGCAGGCAGCGTGAAGCTAGTGGAGTATTGAATGTTTTTCTGGCGCACCTGCTGTGATTGGTCCACGGCGAGCTTGACAGTATCACGCGCATCGCCAATTCGGCGTCCAGCGGCATCTTTTACTTCGCCGATAATATCGAGCGTGGCTTTGTCGCGGTCCCCGCCTTTAACGAAGGGGATCTGTGATCCGGGAACAAGAATGGAAATAGGGATGTAATAGCGGTTCTCGTCCATTCGGAAATACAGTGCCTGCAAATAGACGGCAACATCGGTTGCAGGCAGGTCACTGGCAAGCTGTTCTTCAAGTTCGCGTTCGCGGTCTTCTTTGTTTGAATGCCTGAAGTCGGCGGGCGCATAGTAGCCATGGCGATACTCAAGTTTTACGTCCGGGCGGTCCACTTTGACAGTGAGCCGGCGATACGCGCCATCACGACGCGGGTCAGTAGAACGGTAGCCGATGACGTAGTAGGCGGAAGTGTCCTGCTGCATCTGCTGGAAGGCAGGTGCGAAGTCGTTGGAGTCAAAGAAGGCCTTGCCACCGGTGTCAGATGAAAGATTCGCCATCACTTCCTGCGAATTGAAATTGGCGTCAAGATTGTTCTGAAGTGCCGCGCCATTGTATGCACTGGTTCCGCGCAGGCTGCCTGTGCTGGCATCACCCAGTGGCGAGATGGCTTGAAGCCCCCGCGCATCCACGCTGTAGATGGACATATTGGAACGTACCGACGCATTAATTGCAGAGCGCAGAGAAGCCTGGTTTTCGATTCCGTCGCGCGAGATGCCTCCAGAGAAATAGACCAGCGACTTTTTCTGGTTGATGTAGTTCAGCGACTTAGCAATCGAAGCAATGGCGTAGAGTTCACGGTCAGTGTTGATGTCGTTGTATTCGCTTTCATCAGGAGTATAAGCGCTGGTGTCTTCTGTCTGGTTCGTAGTGCTCGTAGCGCCCGGCGCGTAGCCCTGTGTCTGATCGCCCGAATAGCTGTTAATGGCGTTCAGTAAAAGCTGCTTATTCTGTGTGAAGTCCTGGTCAACAGAGATGGACGTATCGAGCGAGACAACAGCGACCACATCGGCGGGCTGCATCTGTTTATTGATGTAGTTGCGTGCCGCATCCTGAGCGCGCTCCACATCCTCGGGTTGCATCGAGGTCAGGTCGAAAAACAGAATTACAAGCCGATGATCACGGAGCGCATCTCCAGTAATGACTCCCGTTTTGCCAAGTACAATGTTTCCGGCCCTGCCGCTAATCGTTGCCTCGTTCAGGGCTGCGGCCTCGTCCACACTTTCAAAATCAAAACTAATTATCTGCTGCGGCTTTCCGTTCTCCGTGATGGTGAAATCATTTTTTGTAAGCCCCTTTACGATCTGCCCTGTCTTTTTATCGCGGACGACAACATTGGTAAGGACAAGATCACTGTTGACCTTCAGGGTGAAGGATTGGGACTGCTGGTTGTCCTGCTGGGCGTAAAGAGGGAGAAGTATAGTGCCAGCAAGAAGCAAGGCCGTCGCGCATGTCCTGCGCCGTAACAGGAGTTCCGCAGTATGGTGTATGGATTCAAGAAGCAGGTCCTTCGCTTCGCCCAGGATGACAAATCTTTTGCTCTGCGTCATTGCTATGTCCTCCTTAGAAGCGATATCTGCCCATGAAGGTGAACTGGCGCATAGTTGCCGCGGAGGTCACCTGTCCATAGGTAGCCGAGCCAAGCGTGGTATCTACGCCGGAATACTGGACGGTATTGAAGACGTTGTTCGCTGTAGCGCGCAGTTCGAGGTTTCGGAAATCTCCGAAACGTATGCTTTTGGAAAGTGAGGCATCAAACGATACGGTCCCTGGTCCTGGAATCGAATAACGTGATGCGGTACCGTACGTTCCGGCAGGCTGCGTGAAGGCGGCACGGTTGAACCAGTTGCGCAGCGAACCTCCGCCCTGTGTCAGGGAAACACCCTGGACGCGATCCGGGCGCAGGGAGCCGGCGCTACCACGGGCCACGTCTTCTACAGCAGCTGCATAAGCAGGAGTCAGTGGTTCGCCGGTCGCGAACTGGAACGTGCCGGACAAGGAGACGTTTGCAAGTGTGTGAGAAAGCCAGTTGCCATTGGTCAGCATGTGCGTATCAGGACCAAAGGGAAGCTCGTAAACGAAATCTCCTTTTAGATTATGGCGAACATCGAAGCTGGAATTGGATTCCTCTGCGAGCAGATTTTGCCAGTTCTGTGCAACAACGAGGCCAGTGCCACCATTGCCGCCAATCGAGCTGGCATTATCAATTGAATGCGAGTAAGTGTAGGTCGCACCGACGGCAATTCCATTCTGCATACGCTTGCGCAGCCGAACAGCGAGTGCGTTGTAGTTGGAAAATGCTATCGAATCTTCCCAATCGTAGTAGTAGCCGCTGAGCGTCTCGGTAGCTGTGCGACCGGGTGCGCTGACAATATCGAGACGCGTGCCTTTCGACCCGTTGTAGCCAACATTCATCACAATGCCAAGCGGGAAGGTGCGCTGGACGTCTATGTTCCACACTTGAACGTAAGGAAGGCGGTAGTTCTTGTTCACGGCATAGTTTCCAACCGTCTGTGGGCCGGGAAAACCATTGGCCAATGTAATGCTGGCACCGGACGTGACTTCGTTTGTCTGTACATCGGCAAATGGTGGCTGAAAGGCAAAGTTCTGCACAAATTTCACATATTGCCCGTTGGCGAAATTGATGCCGTAGCCTGCGCGCACCACTGTGTTTTTTACAGCGCGCCAGGCAAAGCCCAGACGCGGGGAAAAATTGAGACGCTCAGGCTCAATCAGCGTGCGCGGATACTTGCCGGAGTAAGGCCCTGTTCCGTTGGGATACACGGGCACAACAGAAGAGAAGTTATTACCCACGTCAAGGTTCACGATACGGTCATTTTTCTCCGAGTACGGAGAAAAGTATTCGTACCGTAGTCCGGCCAGCACGGTGAAATTCGGCAACGCCTGCCAACTGTCCTGAAAATACGCATCAAAGACGTTCTCACGCAGATACGCCTTCTCGTAGGGAGCCTGAAGCGCGGTCTGTTGCGGAAGTCCAAGCAGAAGGTCGGCCAGCGAGGAGCCGCTGGTGGCAAGCGCTCCGCTAGTGTCTGGAATTGTGCCTGGCGCCTCGGTAAAGAGCCCGGTGAAGTAGAAGGTGCCTGTGGAATTGCTGGTCGCGCCAATCATGTCCAGGTGCACGCGACGGAAGTCTGCTCCGAAGCGGAAGTTGTTCTTCTTGTGGATCCACGAACTGGATTCCGAAACCGAGATGGTCTGGTTGATGTGAAAGTTCGGCTGCTGCTCGTTGAATCCGGTGAACTGGTTGAGGACCAAATTAGGGAGCCCGTAATTCAGCGGAGACACGGCCGCTCCATTGAAGATATTGATGCCAAGTTGCCGGGCGATATCGGTCGTGTTGGTGAAGTAGTTCGTCAGTTGGGTGTTGCTGCGGTTCCAGCCAACGTTCAGATTATTCACCAGCCTGCCCTTGCTCAGCGAGTAGCCTGCCTGTACCGAGTACTGATGCATCTGCTCTTTGCCGCCCAGGTCGGGGAAGATGTTCAGCTCGTCCGCGGCCGTATGGCTGTAATTGAAGTTACCGTTGATGCTTTGATGCCAGCTATTGCCTCCTTGTCCCATAAATTGCCGTATCATGCCCATGATGGGTGATCCTGCACTGGAACCAAAACTGCGCATATAGCGCAGGCCAATGTTTGTGGTATTGTTTTGGTTTGTTGTAATGCGTTGATAGTTCTGTGCCCGCCCGGAAAGATTGGGCAACGGGATGTAATTCAGTAAGGCCGTTGCCTGTGGAGCAATGCGCTGGGCTGGGATCGTGTTATTGGGAAAAGGTTGGCCGGTCTGAGGATCATAGATGGTAATCGGCTGGCCCTCCTGGTTCGTAAGCGTAGAGAGATCGCCAGTGCGCTCTGCGGCTGTCGGCACGGTGCCATATTGCGTAAAGGGTGAAGATGTACGGTTACCTGCAAGCGTGAAGAAGAGGAAGTCCTTAGTATCATGCTCAAGCAGCTTTGGGATGTAAGGCGCGCCGACAAAGGTCAGACCGAAGTGGTTTGAATTATATGCAGGCTGGTTCAGTGGCGCGCCTCGAACAGAAAATGGTTCGGCATTCAGGGCCGAATTGCCGCCATTCCAGAAGAAGGCCCCATGCGGCTGGCTTGGATTAAATTTGCGGAAGTTGCCGCGTCCGCGTGGGCCTCCTATAAAGACTGCACCTCCGCCACCTCCAGGCGGAGGTGGGGGTGGACCGCCACCTGGGCCACCAATGTAAATGCCTTCACCTCCGCCACCGCCTTTGCTTTGTGATCCTGGGGTCTGCGAGAGCGAGCGCTCGAACTGCATGTTCTCCATGTTTTCGCGCATTTGGCCGATGTCCATCCCAGCAAATGGATTGGTGGACCCGCTTTGCCCGCTGACGGCAACGGACTCATTGGAGAAATCAGAGTTGTTGGCCAATGCAGGCAAGGACGTATCGGAAGCAGCATTGCCGCTTCCGGCTTGAATCAAACCTGCAGCGGCGTTCACCAACCCCAGGTTTTGTAAACCACGAAGAGTCTGCAAAGCCTGCGCAGCCTGGGTTGTGCCTTCCTGCTGCTGTGCGCGCGAGGCCAGCTTGAGTGCAAAGTCCGCTTGCTGATTCTGCGAAGATGCTGCATTGAACAGCACTTCCTTTGTTTCCGTAGCAAAAGCAGCAAAATCCGTCCGTACTACGTAGCGGCCGTTCTGAGGGATATTCAGCGAGTAGGCCCCGTTCACGTCTGTGACTGTGCTGTATTTCTTTCCTGTCAGCGTGTTTGTCGCGGTAATGCTCACACCGGGCAACGGTACGTTTCCGGATTTCACCGAACCGTGGACTGTTCCGCCAGTAGTGGAAGGACCCTGCGTTTGAGCGACGCAGTAAGTTGAGAAGACCAGCAAAAGGCAGATTGGCAACAAGCGGCGCAGCACGTATCGTCTCCCCCGATGGAATGGATTATTGCGGCTGTTGTGGCGACGGAGGGCCGTTTCCAGACGCGGGAGCGCTGCCTTGTCCGGGTCTTCGCGGCTCCATAACATTCAATACGGAAGCAACGAAGTTTCCGTTCTGCAAGGCCCCGCGCGCAGTCACCATGTCGCCGACCTTGATGTCAGCGAGCGTGATGCTCTCGCGGTGCTTCTGAAAAGAGGTGTTTTCGTTCACCGTGATGGTCTGGGTCTTCTTATCGGGCCGCTGAACAGTAAGCGTCAGATCATTTATGGCAGTGATTTTCCCTGCAAGCCAGGTCTTTCCGAAATCCGCCTGCATCTGTTTCATGCGCTGCACCGCTTCAGGACCGAGGACCCCGAGGAAAGCCGCGCCGACTGTGTGGGCCTGCTCGTCCAATTCTCCACCTGCCATAATCACGTCACCCACATGAACATCGGACGCCGCCGCCGGTTGGCGGTCTTTCATAAAGCGAGTATTTGGGCCGGTTTCTACCTTCCAGGTCTCTCCCTGCTCATTCTTCACCGTAAATTCGTTGCCGGAGATGGCTGTGACCGTCCCAAGAACACCTCTCCCGAAAGGAGCGCCCCATTGGCCGCCTTGCTGCCAGGCATAGGCTGACGGAAGGAGACCAAGAAGGACAAGAAAAGCAAGAGTGCGGATTTTCATTTTGGCCTGCCTGAGGATTGGCTGCCAGTTTAGACGGTTGTTTTGTCCGTGGAGTCTCAAATAAGGAGGGATTTTCGTTCTGCTTATCGAGAAGAAAGTATGTCCCTGCGATTAAAAAGAAACCTGGCTGTCTGTCACAGAATCTTTGCAAGAAGCGGGCAACACGTGGCGGGAAAATCTCTCTAAGTTAAAGGAAGGAGGCCGGATGAGTCAGGCAGAAGCGGTTTGCCAATCATTGGCGCTTGCATTTTGTAGTGTGCGGTCGCGGAGCGAGTTGCTTTGCGAGCCGCTTACGCCCGAGGACATGATGGTGCAATCCTGTCCCGAGGCAAGCCCTGCCAAATGGCATCTGGCGCACACCACGTGGTTTTTTGAGACTTTTATCCTCAGCGAGTTCTGTCGCGATTACCGTCCCTTCCATCCTGATTTTCTCTGGCTCTTCAACAGCTATTACAACGCTGTGTCCGACCAGCCGGAAAAGAAGCTGCGGGCCGTCTTTTCGCGGCCATCATTAACAGAGATTCTGGACTACCGGCATTCTGTCAACAGGGCGATGGAAACGCTGCTGCAGGGACAACCTTCACCTGAAATCGAGCAGCGCGTCGTGCTGGGAATCAATCACGAGCAGCAACATCAGGAACTTTTGCTGACTGATATCAAGCATGCTTTCTGGACGAACCCGCTGCATCCGGCGTATCTCGATCTTCGGTTTGAGAAGTCTGCGGCCGGAGATGCGGATGCGCGACCGCAATGGTGCGAATATCCTGGCGGACTGGCTGAAATTGGCCATCAAGGGGACGGCTTCTGCTTTGACAACGAACTGCCGCGGCATCGTGTATTTCTTGAGCCATTCGCGTTGGCTTCGCGGCTGGTGACCTGCGCAGAATATCTTGCGTTTATGGAAGATGGCGGGTATGAGCGACCAAACCTTTGGCTGTCAGAAGGCTGGCAGACTGTGCAATCGCAGGGATGGCGCGCTCCGCTGTACTGGCATAAAGAAGGAGACGAATGGAGCATCTTTACTCTGCGCGGCAATGTCCGATTGTCCGATGTCGCGAACACGCCCGTATGTCACGTCAGCTACTTTGAGGCTGATGCTTATGCACGATGGGCAGGGAAGCGGCTGCCCACTGAAGCCGAATGGGAAGTGGCCGCATCCCCACAGGATGTGCAGGGAAATATGCTTGAGTCCGGGGCGTTGCATCCAGCCGTCGCAAATGCGGGCCATAGGGGTATGGAGCAGACCTTTGGAGATGTTTGGGAATGGACCGCCAGCGCATATCTGGGATATCCCGGCTTTCACGCCTTGCCCGGAGCACTGGGCGAGTATAACGGAAAATTCATGTCGGGCCAGATGGTGCTGCGCGGCGGTTCGTGCGTAACGCCACAGACGCATATTCGCGCCAGCTACCGGAATTTCTTTGCTCCGGCCACACGCTGGCAGTTTTCAGGGATTCGTCTTGCCAATTAAAAACATAAGGACAAACATACAATGAATGCGCTTTCCGCAGTACCCCATCTTTCCCCGGATATTTTTGGGCCTGTCGGCGCCGAAGTTTACGCGGGGCTGACGAGTTCGCCCAAGCGGCTCAGTCCGTGGCTCTTTTATGACGGGCGCGGGTCGCAGCTCTTTGAGCAGATTACAGAACTGCCCGAGTACTATCTGACGCGCACCGAGCGCTCCATTCTGCAGGCCCATGCCGATGAAATGGTTACTGCTGCCGCCAACTGCGACCGTATTTCAGTGATTGAGCTGGGAGCAGGGACCGCGACCAAAACCGGGCTGCTGCTGGAAGCCGCGGTCCGCAGGCAAAAGACAGTTGCGTATTACCCGATTGATGTGAGCGAAACGCCGCTGGCGGAGGCGAAGCGACGTCTGGAGGCTGAAATCAAGGGCGTTACTGTCGTGCCGCGCGTTGCCGATTACACTGCGGGCCTGGGGCAAATTGCAACTGCCGGCGAGCGACGCCTGGTGCTTTACATCGGGTCGAGCATCGGAAATTTTGAACCTTCTGACGGGTTGCAACTGCTCCGCAAAATACGGGAAAGTCTTACGGCTGGAGACAAACTCCTGCTTGGCGTGGACATGGCAAAAGACGCCCGTGTGCTGCTGGCCGCTTATGACGATGCCGCGGGCGTCACGGCTGAGTTCAATAAGAACATTCTGGAGCGGATCAACCGCGAGCTTGGCGCGAATTTCGATCTCACGCGATTCCGGCACCGCGCGCTGTGGAACCCGGAGCATTCGCGCATCGAAATGCATCTTGAGAGCCTGGTGGAGCAGCAGGTGACTATTTCCTCGCTTGATCTTGAAATCAGTCTGGAATGCGGTGAGACCATCCACACGGAAAACAGCTACAAGTTTCATGATGAAGACGTGATTGAGATGCTGGAGCGCGCAGGCTTCCATCTGTCGGACCA
>DASRBV010000226.1:0-7792 GCA_035653455.1 Pseudacidobacterium sp.
TGTTTTCCGGATTCCAGCTACAAAAAAGTGAAAAAAATGCAATTTTTGCTTTGCGCTTTTTGAGATTTTGTTTTAAAAATTGTTCAAACACGCTTAACAAAAAGCTTCTGCTCATTTGCTCTTAGAAGCCATACTTCGAACGTATGCATGGCACAGCAAGTTTGTGTCCATTAGGAGCAGCGAAGACTGCTTCTTCTCCCCCTTCCTTGGGTTTGCGAAATAAGGCAATGAATAACTCTGGCCATACTGGCCGGACGTTGGTGTACGGCTGCTTTCCAGTCGGGCTGATGTCACGGTCTTGTATGCCGGAAATGTTTTCCGCGTATTCAGGGAAAGAGTAAGTGCTGCTATGAAAAAAAGTAGTGCGAAATCTTTTCAAATGACAATCCCCCAAACCTTGTATTCAAAGGCTGTCTTATGAAGTTGAGATTCTTTTTCATCGCACTTGCATGTTGTTTGCTTGTGGTATCGTTCCATCGCGCAGAAGCCCAGGCGAGCGTGACAGAAAACCAGTCTATTTATCTGCATGTCAACGGAACTACCGGGTCTGATTCCAATCCCGGCTCGCCGACACAACCCCTCAAGACCATCGGTGCGGCTGTGGCAAAAGCACTGGCCAACAATCGCGCTGGTATCGGCACCAAGGTAATGATTGATCCTGGTGTTTACCGTGAGTTCGTCAAGATCAGTCCATACAATCAAACCAGCGCACCAATTACGTTCCAGGCCACAACAGCAGGAACGGTTAAGATTGATGGCGCGAATGTGCTGACAAACTGGTACAGGAAGAACACCAACATATATGCGTACTCATGGAAAGACCCGGTAGGTGGCTGCCCGCTTCCCAGTGGCTGGTATACCGGAATGCCCTACATCGTACAAAACAATGAGATGGTGTTCGTCAACGGCCAGGCAATGACGCAGGTTTCGTCTGTTTCACAAATGCGTGCCGGCACATTTTTTGTGAACAGTACGTATCAGGAGCTGGACGTTTGGCCGCCTTCAGGTACAGACATGAATACGGCCACTGTGGAGGCTTCCGCGCGCAGAGAAACGCTTGAAGTGGACAATGGTAAAAATATGGTGTTTCGCGGCCTCATTCTGCAGCATGCAGCTTCCTGCATGAACCAGAATGGCGCAAATGTGTATAACAGCTCGAATATTCTCTTCGACAATGTTCAGGTGTACTGGAACAACTGGGGAGGATTGGGCATCAGCGGCAGCAACCACTACACCGTGCAGAACTCTACTGCGAACTACAACGGCGGAGTGGGGCTCGCGGCCTATGAGGTAAAAAGCGCCTTATACCAGAACAATGAGACGGACTACAACAACTGGCGCGGCGAGATGATAGGTCTGTACGATTTTGCCCAGGGCGGCACAAAACTGATGCATGCTCATGGAATCACAGTCAATTCTCACCGCTCATACAATAACGCTGCCCAGGGACTGTGGTTCGATACTGACAACACGAACGTCACAGTTGCCAATAGCCAGCTCGTTGGTAATACGGTGGCCGGTCTCCAACTGGAAGCCAATCAGGGGCCTGTCACTGTGCAGAATTCCAGCATGTGCTCCAACGGGATGGGTGTACATCTGATTAATACGAACGACCTCACCATGACTGGCAATGTCTTCTATAACAACGGTGGTCAGAATTTCCAGAATGGCAATTTCTTCCTTGCCGGAAAGGCTGGCGGCCGCGTCTTCACCAACTTTGAAACCGGTCAGACAGAAACTACTCTTACAGAAAATACAAAGCTTGAAAATAACGTTCTCACTGCCGCCAATTCCAGTCAATTCGTCTTCAATACTTATCTCAGTGGCAGCGACTGGTCAACGTTCATTGATAGTCTGCAGTCAAACAATAACTACTGGTACAACGCACAACAGCCATCTGCTTATATTGTGACTCTGGGCAAGCGTGTCACTTTTGGCGGTTGGAAATCAGTTTCCGGGCAGGACTATAACTCTTCCTGGTCACAAGCATCTACTTATGCCCGTGGCTGTGGGGTCCCCAGTCCTTCCTACACAGACTTCCATGTCCAGGCACATAACGCTGCCGCATACGTGCCTGCGTACTACATGTCCAATGGATCAGTCTCCATTCCGTTGCAGGTAAAATCTTACGGCTATGGATCGGTCCAGCTTTCAGTCTATGGACTTCCCTCGGGCGTCAGCGCTTCGTTCAGCCCCTCTACACTGACCAGCGGGAACTCTACTCTCACTTTGAAGGCATCTTCCTCTGCGGTAGCGCAGACTGTACCGATTACGGTATTTGCTGCAAGCGGAAGCCGCGTCCATTCCATTACTTTGAAGGTGGGCATCCGGCCGGCGTCTTAGTCTGTGGATGCGCACTATTCCTGTCAGGCCGTGGTCAGTTGACCGCGGCCTTTTTTCTTATGACCCGAGCAGGAATTGTATCTGTCGCAATGTATAGGCACACCGCTTATGCTGGCCTTCTGTCCAGTCCTCAAAGAATGTACGCAGGAGGTAATAGCTTGTAAGACCTCGCAGTGTCTCTTTTGAGAGCCTGCATTTGCGCGCATATGTTTGTAGTAAAGCGTTGGACGTTAATATGTCCCAGACATTTTTTGATTCGTTGAAGAGATAGTCCTGAATATAAAAATAGCGGCAGATGTCCTGCCATGGCAGGCTGTTTTCTACCGCCCACTCCCAGTCAATCAGGGTGATTTTTCCATCCGCAAGAAGCCGTATGTTCCATGGAGCGAAATCGCGGTGCTCAATAAATGCCATCAGCTCTTCGTCGTTTTCCAGCAAAGAGAGGGCCTGTTCGATCCCTTGCATTTCGGTTTTGGGGCGGTCGAAGCAGCTTAGTTGCGTTGCGAGCGCATTGCGAAAATCAGACAGCCTGATAGTGCATCCATTGCATCCAAGCCCCAGAAGAAAATCAAGGTGCTCTTCCCTGAACCTGCGCGATATGTGCCTGCCTTGCATCCAGGATTGGGCCACCACCCCATGTTCCTCATCAGTGAACAGGACCTCAGGAACAATGTACTGTGCTTTTACTCTTCTCAGAATGGCCGCTTCATTCAGAATGGCGGCTTTTGCCTGGACGCTTAGCGGAATTTTTGCAACTGCCCGGACGGAATCCTTGTCCAGAAAAAAGAAAATCGCTTTCTGCGTGGGTGATGGGTTCCCAACATGCCCCAGTATCTCCCATTCCGCGGAAAGGCCATTCAGTTGGGTCTTCCAGTAAGGAAGATTGCAATTCATTTCGACCGTTTTGACCTCGGGGAGCAGCGGCAAGAGATTCATTGAAGATGCCGCTATGACTCCATGCCACTGCAAACGCGATTTCGTACCATAGGGTCTCCAGCTTTTAAATACAGTCAATGCGGAGCGATTGTTCTCAGGCACAATCCATCGAGGCTGATCGCCCTGAGAAATAACATGAAATTTTCGCTGCGGAAGTCCGACTGCATCAACCGCGGCTGGAAAGCGGAAAATACTCTCCAGAAGACTTTTAGACCGCAAAACCTCGTCCGGACCATCAAGCAGGTTTGTTTCTGTTTTGACCGCGCCGTTCAAGCTTCTGCTCCCTCTCCCAGGCCCAGACGAATGCGGGCCCGCTTGGAATAACAGGAGACAATTGCCTCAGCCGTGTCATGAACAACATCCGAAAGAGGCTGTGCAGCATCTATCACGACTGCATGCTTCAACTTCACGGCAAGCTCTAAATACATCTTCTGCTGACGGCACACTTCTTCAAAAGGCACTTCCTGCTTGCGAGACCAAAGGACTTCCGGAGACGCGTTCAGCAGAATGACCAGATCAGGCTTCGGAAGCATTACAGCAATCCATCGCAGGAGCCATCTGGGTCCTCCATAACGCACCCGTTTAGGGTCCACCAGAATGTCGTAAAAATACCGGTCGAATATAACCAGCTTTGTCCGCATCATGGCTGGCAAGACCCGCATAAAATGTCCTAGGAAATAATCAAACGCCAGATAGAGCATCTTGGCCGCGGAAGCAAGGCCGCTGCGTGAAGGCTTGCCATGTGGATCTGTAACCACTGAACCAGGTTTTATCCGCCCAGGAAAAATTCCGGGCCGCATGTGACAACGTACAATCTGCTGAAATGCCGGACCGAATTCGCGGATGACCGCTTCGATCACAGAGGACTTCCCGCAACCGTCCGGCCCGACAAACACGATCCATCCACCCGTAGGTTGAATAATTCGCTCGAAAGTATGCGTCAGATTTCTCCAGCGCGAAATTGCCCTTCCCTTCCAGCCTTCAGCGGGATGTTGCAGCATCTCTTCCTTGAACAGTCCGGTTTTCTGAATGAGAGGCCGCCAGTCTCCCGTACCTGCCATCTTCGATATGCGCTGTGCAGTGTCCTCCGTCCAGAAGCGGCGCAACAGTACATCACAGTTTGCAGGATCTTCTGAGTAGAGCCGCGACAGCCGGATACCATGTTCCTGCCTGAAATCACGCTTGTTTAACCGCTTGATCAGGTAGTACAAAAATTCGTGCCGCGCGGCCGGAATCCAAAATCCTTTCGGATGTGGTCGCCGGGCTTCCAGAACTTCATCAGACTTCAGCCATAATTTGCCAAAGTGCCGGTAGTCTGAGCAGGAATCCGGCTGAATGAAAGTAGTTCCATCTGCCGTGAGATGCGCCAGACGAAAGGCGCGGGCTGTAGCTTCATGCGGTATGACTTGAAAAAGCCGCGTGCCTGTTTGCTGCGCAATAAAGGCAATCCATTCCGGCACGCGCTCAAAATCCTGCGCGCCCACCATGAAATCAATATCGGAATCAAAACTCTCGGGCAGATCGTCGTAGCCTGTCAGAATGCAATATGCATTGCTGTTTTTGGAAAGCTCTTCTATTAAGAGACGGGCCACGAGCGACGGGACAGTAGTTAAACCGCCATCGTTCGCCATATTGTCCTTTTGGACTTCCAGCAACTTACGCCTCCCTATTAACAACAAATCCTGAAACAGTTCCGTTCCGGCTCATCCGGAAGATGGTACATTTCTTTAAGACCATAGTTGATATTTGGAGTAACCAGGAAAGAATGAAGATTCTCCTCTCTGCCTATGCATGTGAGCCGCATAAAGGCTCAGAACCTGCGGTAGGCTGGAATTGGATGCTTTCTCTTATCGGGCAAGGGCATGAGGTGTTCGTGCTTACCCGTAAGAACAATGCCCCGGCCATCGAATCTGAAATTAAGAAACAGCACCTTTCTGTTACTCCTGTTTACTATGATCTTCCCTCCTGGTGCAGGCGATGGAAACACTGGCCAGGTGGCTTATATTTTTACTATCTTTTCTGGCAGTTGGGTGCATATTTTTACGCTAAACAGCTTCACAAAGTACAACGTTTCGACCTTGTTCACCACATAACATTTGCTACTTTTCGCCAACCCTCTTTTATGGGAAGACTGGGCATTCCCTTTGTTCTTGGCCCGGTGGGCGGAGGTGAAACATCCCCACGCCATCTGCGGCGCGGCTTCAACTGGTCGGGCCGTCTCCGCGAAACGCTGCGGGACATCGGAATCGCATGGGCAAGTCACGATCCTCTTATGCACTCGACCTTTTCCCATGCAAGTTGGATAGCGTGCACAACACATGAAACCTTGAAGCAAATTCCCGGGCGCTATCACTCCAAATGCATCGTGCAACCCGCAATTGGCATAGATTCGCCTCAATTGTCCTCTTCAATTTCACAACCATCTCGCAACAATTTCCTCTTCATTGGCCGCCTCCTTTACTGGAAAGGGCTGCACCTTGTACTGCGCGCATTTCCTGACGTCCTACAGAGGATCCCCGATGCGCGCTTGCGCATCATCGGCGAAGGCGAAGACTCAGACTGGCTGAAGAGTATCGCCCAGGAATGCGGCATCTCATCTGCTGTTGACTGGATTCCCTGGATGCCACACCAACAAATAGCCGCGGAATACGAAAACAACATCGCCTTTGTCTTTCCCAGCCTGCATGATTCAGGCGGTCTTGTCGTGCTTGAGTCCCTTGCCGCTTCATTGCCGGTCATTTGTCTTGATCTGGGAGGCCCGGCTATTTTTGTAGACGATTCCTGCGGCATTGTTATCAGCACATCGGAACGAAACGAAGCCTCTGTTCAAAAAACGCTGGCCCAGGCCATGATTTCTCTCGCCTCTGATCCGGAAAGACGCAACCTGCTCGCTTCCGGCTGTCAACAAAGGGTCCGCCAGTTTAGCTGGCACTCCGGTGCAGACCACTTATACTCTTTTATAAGTTCTGAACATTCTCGCTAGCTACTTACACCTGGCTGATTTCTACCTCTGTACTTATCTGCTCCTTCTTTGCTCCATTGGAAACTCGAAAGCGGTTCCAGGCAAGAAACAGGAAGACTAGATTTGCAATTTGCCCTCCAACAGCCGCAACCATAATTCCCATGGCCTGAAAACTGCGAATACAGGGATAAATAAGAACAATACTTGTAATGGCTGCTGCTAATGAAGAAGTAAGGATTGCAGAAGTCTCTCCAATTGTCCGAAACAGATAGCTGAACTGCCGCAGAGGCCACAACAAAAGAAAGTACAACATCTGCAGATTAAGAATTCCAGCATAGACAGCCACTTTGTGCCCATAAAAAAAAGCCAGAAATTCCCGGGAGAAAAATGATATCCCTAAAAATACAATAGATAGCGCAATAAAGCCCTTGGTACTGAACAACAGCAGAAAACGCGAGACCCTGGTAATCCCTCCCTTTCTCATTTCCTCGCTGGCCTTCAAAGGAACAATGTTTTCCATTGCCTGATAAGCAACATTCACAGGGCCGACCACGTTTTGTGTGGCCCGGACGCTTCCTGCGGCTTCTGATCCGAGGACGCTTGCGCCAATCAGCATCGCCCCTTGATACACAAACCACTGCAATTGATTGGCGATTGCAAGATCACGTGAAATCCCGCGAGAACGCGCCCATGACTGCTTCAACTCGTCTCCAGACCAACGAAGACGCTCGATTGCGGCACCTGCTCCGAATGCAATGGCTGAAGTGACCGCAATCGCCAGAAACGCGGTGTTTACAGTTAGACGATGTACATACATCAACCCGAGTAGCACTATCGTCTGGCCCAGATAACTTATAAGGTCGTTCCATACAGAGTGGAAGGACTTATTCACAGCGAAGTAATAGCGCCGCAGCCAGTCCTGCATCAGGTAGAAAACAAGGCACAGCAGGAATGAAGGTAGTTGATCCAGTCTTGCAAATCCCGGTTTAAGCCACAAAAAAATTGCTGTAATGAAGAAAGTAAGAGCAGTCGCAACTGCGCAGAATTTCACCTGAACGCCAAACATCCCGCGCAGGTAGCGCATCCTTGCTTCTTCATCCTTGCACAGTCCGGCCAATGTAATCATTGGAGAGGCGATAAAACTTAACTGAACACTGTTGGCGAGGAGTACAAGAGCATAAGCAACCGTAAAAACACCAAACTGTTCAAGCCCCATTCCGCGGACCAGAATAATTCCAGTTGCAAAATTTGAGCCGCTTACCACAAGCTGGTCAGCAATGGTTTGATAACGTCGGCGGCGTAAGAATTGCATATAAAATAGATTCATTCTTTGTCCAGATTCATAGAGCACACTCTGTTTCAGCTTGCTCATTTCGCAACGGCCACCAGACCTGGCGGAGCGGCGACTCGGACCACACGCTGGTACGCATAGGCAGGCCGGTGCCGGACAAGATCAAGGTTCGTCATGATGCAAAGGAACAGGGCCATCTCATATCCCATCCAGCCCAGGACGCCTGTTGACATCACCGTAGTCATCCAGACGTGAATGAT
>DASRBV010000227.1:0-2343 GCA_035653455.1 Pseudacidobacterium sp.
GGCGACTATGAGGTTGGCTCCATCAAGTCTATTGATCTGACAACGCGCACTGTGTACTACGTCTCGAACGAAGGCGATGCGCGCCAGCAGCAGATCTGGAGTGTGAAGCTCGACGGCTCTGAAAAGAAGAAAATCTCCGAAGCAGACGCTTTCCATGATCCTGATTTCGCGGAAGGCACCTCTACCTATTTCGATCATGCTTCTTCGCTGATGACGCCTCCTTCTTTCAGCCTGTGCCATGCAGGAAGCTCCTGCCAGACCATCTGGCAAGGCAAAATGCCGGATGGATACGAATTGGTAAAGCCCGAGATGCTGGAGTTGAAGGCCGCCGATGGCAAAACCACTCTCTACGCCTCATTGCTTCTGCCTAAGAATGCGACCACATCCGGCAGCGTTCCGCTTATCAACAATCCTTATGGTGGCCCGCATGCGCAGACTGTACGCGATAGCTGGGGCGGGGGCATGTTTTTTTTCGACCAGCTTCTTGCCCAGCGGGGTTTTGCTGTTCTGCATGTGGACAACCGCGGAATGGGCGGTCGAGGCCGCGACTTTGAGCAGGCAGCCTATCGCAACTTTGGCCCGGTGCAATTGAGTGACCAGCTTGCGGCGATAGACCAGGTGCTGGCGAAGTATCCGCAACTGGACAAGGACCGCCTGGGTTGGTGGGGGTGGAGCTGGGGCGGCACCTTTACGCTGAATGCGCTCTCGCACTCCGACCGTTTCCGTGCCGGAGTTTCGGTGGCCCCTGTAACTGACTTCCGCAATTACGATTCGATTTACACAGAACGGTATCTGGGCCTGCCCGACCAGAACAAAGAAGCCTATGATGCTGCATCGGAACTCGAAAGCGCAAAGAACCTCAAAGGTCGCCTGCTGTTAATTCATGGTACCGGCGATGACAACGTGCATTTCGCCAATTCCATCCAATACATCCAGAGATTGATTGATGCGAAGGTTCCATATGATTTCCAGCCATTTCCGCGCAAAACACACTCCATTGCCGGCCCGGTAGCGCATACGTTTCTGTTTCAACGCATGTTGTGGCACTTTGACACGTATCTGAAACCCGCAGGAGCACAACAGTGAGCCATCCGGCAGAGCGCGCCAACTCTCACGAGCTGGTGCGCGGACGCACCACTCTCGGTGATTTTGAACTGACTGTCCTGAGTGATGGCTTCTACTTCCTCGACGGCGGCGCGATGTTTGGCGTGGTCCCCAAAACCATGTGGGAGAAGCGCGCTCCCGCCGATGAGCAGAACCGCATCCTGTTGGGGCTGAACACAGTCGTAGTGCGCACAGGAAAACAGATTCTCGTCATTGAAACCGGAATCGGCAATAAACTCACCGATAAGCTGAAGCAGATCTACGGCGCGCAGGAAAAACTTCCCGCCGCTTTTGCTGCCGCGGGAATCAAACCGGAAGAAGTGGACATCGTCATCAATTCGCATCTCCACTTCGACCACTGCGGCTGGAACACCACGCGCACTCCCAATGGCTGCATCGTTCCCACGTTCCCCAATGCGCGCTACTTTGCCCATCGCGGCGAGGTGGAACACGGGCATCTGCAATTGGAGCGCGACGCCATCAGCTATATCAGCGAGAACTATGATCCTCTGGTTGAGAACAGCCAGATGACATTACTTGATCTGAAGCGCGGCGAAACACGCGAACTCGCTCCTGGAATTTCCGTGGAACTTTTCCCCGGCCACACTTCGCAGCTCATCGCCGTGCATCTGGAATCCGGTGGAAAACACGCCTGCTATATTTCGGATCTAATTCCAACCAGCGCGCATCTCGACATCACATGGGTCATGGGTTACGATCTCGATCCGCTGACATGCATTGAAGAGCGCAAAAGGTTCTACAAACGCGCCATTCCAGAGCAGTGGCTGGTGCTTTTCACGCACGACCACCACACGCCTTTCGGGTATATCGAGTGGAATGAGAAAGGCAAGCCGGAGATCAAGGCCGATTAAACCTTGGCAGACCTAAGCCGTGGCCAGCGACGTTGCACCTACAGTTACGGACTTTACCTTTGCCTTTTCTGAAGCAAGAGTCACGAGCTTCCACGCGGAGCGATCCCTGAGTAGTTTTGATACCAGTGCGGTATGCATGGCATGTCCGGCACGCTCGGCGACAACGCGGCCCAGAATCTGGCGTCCGGCAAGCGCCAGATCTCCGATGAGGTCCAGGATCTTATGACGGACGAACTCGTCTTCAAAGCGCAGCGGCCCATTCACGACACCCTGGCGGGTAAGAATGATCGCGCTCGATTCCGAAACACCGCGGATGAGGCCCATGTTGCGCAGCATCTGCTCATCTTCCTTAAAACCGAAGGTGCGT
>DASRBV010000228.1:0-12943 GCA_035653455.1 Pseudacidobacterium sp.
TCCGTAGATGCCATTCAGGAATTCAAGGTCGTCACGAATCCCTATGACGCGGAATATGGCCGTACATCCAGCGGCGTTGTCAGTATGGAACTCAAGTCCGGCACCAACCAGCTTCATGGTTCTGCTTATGAGTTCGCCAAGCGAGGATTTCTCGATGCCAATAGCTGGGAAAACAACTATGTTGGACAGAACCGTCCCGCACATACTGAAGATCAATACGGTTTTGCTGTTTCCGGGCCAGTCTATCTTCCCCTGCTCTATAACGGCCGCGACAAGACTTTCTTCATGTTCAATTTCGAGCGGTTTAAAGAAGTATTACCAACGTTCCAGACCTACGATATTCCGAACGCGGCATGGCTCCAGGGCGACTTCTCGAACTTCGTGGACCAGGGCGGCGCGATGATGCCCGTCTTTGACCCGTCTACCGCTACAACGGCTGACCCCACCCGTCAGATATTCCATAATTCTGCCGGGCAGTACAACCGCATAGACCCGGGCCGCTTTAATCCTGTGGCAGCCAAAATCGTAGGCATGATGCTCCAGGGTGCACAGGCCACTTCCCTGCGCTTCCCCAACGAGCTCCCCTGGGAAGAGATCTGGATTGACACAATCCCGCAAACGGCCAGCTCGCAAAACTTTGTCTTCAAGTTCGACCAGGTGCTTGGCGCTCATGACCACCTCTCCGGCAACTGGGTCCGCAGCCGGAATCCATCCTTCGCTCCTGATACTCCACCGAATGTCCCCTGGTTCAACGGCAGCACCTTTACCGAATACCACATGAACACAGGACTCGACTGGGTGCATACCTTCACGACGAACCTGCTTACCGACCTCCGCATCAGCTATCAACGCTACTGGCGCACGGACGGGCCAACTGCCGCAAACCTCAATTTCGATCCATCGCAGCTTGGCTTGCCTTCTTCCCTGCTAAGTGAGTTGCCGTTGAAGAAGGGCTTCCCGATTATCAACTTCAACATGCAGCAACAATCGGTCGGCACCGGAAACGGATATAACAACTGGCTTGCCATGTCGCGCGACTTCTACTACATGCCAGATGACAGCTACAACCTCGCCCCCAGCGTCACCTGGAACCACGGCAAACACAATTTGCGCGCTGGACTGGATTTCCGCATCTCGCACCTCAATCAGACCCTCCAGTACGAAAACATCATCAGCTACTCCAGTAATGGAATAGCCACAAGCGAATACTGGGACCAGAATGACACGAACGACATTGCCTATGCGCCTGACGGCACGCCGCTCTCACAGAATGGCAGCGGCAATGCTGTTCTCGATTTTCTGATTGGCCAGCCAAATAGCGCTGCAGTCCAGAACCAGCTCTTCCCCTATTACACGTGGCATTACTACGCGCCATGGATTCAGGACGACTGGAAGGTCACTCCAAAACTCACTCTGAACCTCGGCTTTCGGTATGACTTCAATGGCCCGCCCACCGCGCGCCACAACTGGCTGAACACCGGCTTTGATTTCAACGCCGTCAATCCAGTCAATGATCTGGTAAGTCACGCAGGAGGGCTGCCAACGCTGAAAGGTGGCATCCTCTTTCCAGCTACGTCGCACACCAACCAGCCCTGGGCGCAGGACTACACCAAGTGGCAGCCGCGACTCGGCTTCTCCTGGCAGCCAATCCAGGGAACGGTACTGCGTGGCGGTGCCGGACGCGTTGTCATGAGTCCCGCAAATAATCCGCAAACCGCCGGATTTACCAACAATCCTGCCTTCAACAACTCTCCTGATGGCGGCCGCACCTATTTCCCTGACAATATCGGCAATCCATATCCTGGTGGAATTCCCCCGATTCCGGGTGCTTCACTCGGTCTGCTTACCTATCTGGGGAAATCAGTCTTTTTTGCAAACCCGCACTATAAACTGCCATCTGTGATAAACGGATCACTCGGCATCGAACAGGCCATGCCGCATGATGGAAAGCTTGAAGTGAGCTACGTAATGAGCCGCGGCTATGGCATGGATGTGGAATATACCGCCCTGGACTCGAATTTTGCGCTGTACAAAAGTTGCAATGCCCTGCAAAGTACGGCATCGAATCCCTATCCCCAGGGCCAGTGCCAGGGTCTTGCTCCGAACCCCTTCTATAACGTCCCGGGAGTTGCCGGAAGTCTGGGAGCGAATCCGCAAATTTCGAAATATCAGCTTGCCCGGCCATATCCGCAGTTCACTGGAATCAATGAATTGCAGAGGAACTGGGGGCACTCCTGGTACAACTCACTGCAAACCAGCTATCAGCAACGCCTCGGGTGGGAGCAGATCAATGCCACCTGGACCTACTCAAAGACCATGCAATCCGGTGGCTATCGCGATGACATTTACCTCATTCCGGTACACACCATTGCTGGGACCGACCGCGCCAACCGGATCACTGTCACAAGCGTTATGAACATTCCCATCGGACGCGGTATGAAGTATTTCTCCGGCATGGACCGCTGGCTCGATGCAGCAGTTGGAGGATGGGAGCTTGCCGCCAATGGCTTCTGGGAAACCGGCCAACCCGTCCAGATAGATGGTAACAGCCAGAGTTATAACGTGATTGGCGATATCAAGTCACACCGTCCGCGTCAGAACACTCCCGATATTCTCGATGCAGGCGTGAATCCCTGTACCGAAAAGTGGCACGGCTCCAGCCCCACGAAGCCCGGCTATTACACTCTGATGGAGTACGGACAGGAAGTCCCCTCCTGCTCCAACGGACTGCAACCTGCATGGCAGGAAGTGGCTCCATACGCTCCTAAAACCAGCCAGGAATGGACAGACCAGGTTCGCGGCCCGGGAGCCAATCAAATTGACGTAAATCTGTCAAAGAACTTCAAGCTCACAGAACGCCTCAGCCTGCAGCTCCGTATGGAAGAGTTCAACGTACTCAATCATCCCAACTGGTATGGCCAGGTGGACATGACGCCGACCGACACCAATTTCGGCACTGTAAACAAAATCCTTACCGGTGGACAAAGCAACAGTCCCCGGCAAGGCCAGTTGGGCGCGAAGCTCACCTGGTAACGAATCCGCTTCTCCCGGGCGTCCAATTGCCTGCATGGTGTTGGGCGCTTTTTCTTTCAGGAACCAAAATGAAAATACTTCTTCTTTCGCAAGACTGGCCGGGTTCGGCAATCAGTGGATCAAAACAACGGACGGTCCATGGATCAAGCTGACTAAGGCCCGCTTTACGCATACTGCGCGCGTCATCTACAAAGACCGCCTCGACCGCGGCGTATGTAATCACTGGCAACCGCTTTTATCTCACCAATGGAGGATTCAAGCCACAATCCATTGAGTACAACAACGAAATCAGCCGTCCCGCCAATGGCCACACTCCGGAAATCACTCTGCTCCAGGCAAAGGCCCAATAGAAGCCGCTGCTTCTTTGGCGCGGCTTCGCATACAATCGGTATTCTGATGGATTTTACTGTGTAGAGCGAGGATTTTTCCGTGCCGCGAAAGCCGACCAAGAAGGAAATTGATGGCGATTCCATGCTGATTGAAGAACGCCGCCAGCACATTCTCGCGCTGGTGCAGAGCCAGGGCCGCGTTCTGGTCAACGAACTGTCTGAGAGCCTTGGCATCTCGCAAATCACTATCCGTAAAGACCTCGACTATCTCCAGGCCAAGGGACTGGTGCAGCGCACCCACGGCGGCGCGCTTCCGCTCTCTGCCGGTGCCATGTTCGACCCTTCCCTGCAGGAAAAAATGCGCCAGCACGCGCAGGAAAAGCAGCGCATCGCCAATGCTGCCGCAAAACTTGTTCAGGAGGGCCAGTGTGTCATGCTTGACTCCGGCACCACTACGACCGCTGTCGCCCACGCCTTGCGCCGGTTTGCACACCTCACCGTCATTACCAACGCCATTAATATCGCAGCCGACCTTGCCGGTACAGATTTCGACGTCATTCTTACCGGAGGCACTCTGCGCAAGAATTCGTTTTCTCTGGTTGGGCCGCTGGCCGAAGACGTGCTCGACGAAATGCATGCCGATGTGCTCTTTCTTGGCGTGGATGGATTTGACCTGGAAATCGGCCTGACCACTCCCAACGTTCTGGAATCGCGCGTCAATCGAGCCATGGTCAAGGCCGCCCGTAAAGTCGTTGTGGTCTGCGATTCAACCAAATTCCACCGCCGCAGCCTCTCGCGCATCATTCCTCCGTCTGACGTCCATTGCGTCATCACAGACCGCGGCCTTTCTGAAACAGACGCCGAGGTCCTGCGCGGCCTGGGCATGGAACTGGTTCTGGTGTAATAATTTCGATTTCAATCTTTTGTTGACTTTTTATTTCGTTTTATGAACAAATGCCAGTAATACTCAATGTTTGACGTCACCATCGCAGGCGAAATCAACCTGGACCTGGTCCTCTATGGTCTACCGCGTAATATGCCCACAGAACGCGAGCTGCTGGCCTCTGATTTCCAGGCGACTCTGGGCAGCTCCTCGGCCATTCTGGCGCACAATCTGGCTGTTCTCGGCGCAAATGTTGGCTTTATCACTCGCGTTGGAACGGATGAACTGGGGAAGATCGCGCTGGAACGCCTGACCGCCAGCGGCACAGACATGAGCCGTACAACGTTCGACACAAAGCATTCGACTGGAATAACCGTCCTGCTTCATCACGGCAAGGAGCGGCACATCCTCACCTATCCAGGGACGATGAGAGAAATGACAGTGCGCGATCTGGACATTGCATATCTCAAATCATCGCGGCATTTTCATCTGTCCTCACTCTATTTGCAAACCGGGCTTGCTCCGGATCTGCCTGGGTTATTTCGTGAACTGAAGCGTGCTGGCCTGACCATTTCGCTCGATACGAATGACGATCCGGAAGACACATGGGGCGGTGTGCTGGATGAACTGCTCGGGTTGATTGACCTTCTCCTGCCGAATGAGGCCGAAGCGCGCCGCATCGCAAAACGGAACACGCTGGAAGAGTCGCTCGCCGTGCTCTCGCAGCGCGTTCCCTGTATCGCCGTCAAGCGAGGCGCGCAGGGTGCGCTCGTGCAGGTAGGAAATACACGGCTCACGGCCCCCGCCGTACGTGTAACCCCAATAGATACAGTTGGCGCAGGCGACAGCTTCAATGCAGGGTTCCTTTTCGCATGGCTGCGCAGACTCCCGCTCGACGCCTGTGCCCGCGCGGGCAACATCACCGGAGCACTCTCCACCCTGCGCCCAGGCGGAACTGAGGCCTTCCGGGACCGCGAACTGATGATTACATTCCTGAAGCAGCACAACTTTCCTGCTGCGGTTGCGGAGACAAAGGCATAATGAACTTTGCCCCGGTTGATTGGACCATCGTCGTAGCCTACCTCGCGGCTTCGCTGCTCATCGGCCTGCTGGGCCGCAAATACGTCGGCAACACCACCCACTTCCTCGTTGCCGGACGCGAGCTGGGTACCTACATCGGCATCGCAACGCTGGCTGCAACCGAAATCGGCACTATCACTTTCATGTACAACAGCGAACTGGGCTACCGCTATGGGTTCGCTGCATTTTCCGCCGCGCTCATCTCCGGCATTGCCATGATTTTTGTGGGCCGCACCGGATTCGTCATCCGTCGACTGCGCGAACTGCGGCTCATGACGGTGCCGGAATACTTCGAGGTAAAGTACAGTCGCGGTCTCCGTATCGTCACCGGATTTCTCGTAGCACTCGGCGGCATCCTCAATATGGGTGTCTTCCTCAAGGTAGAAGGAGAATTTCTCACCGTCGTCAGTGGCCTGGACCAGAAATACCTTGTCGTCACCATGATCGCCATCCTGCTGCTGGAGCTGATTTACACAACAGTCGGCGGCATGATCTCCATCGTCATTACCGACTATCTGCAATACGTCCTGCTTTCCGTGGCGACCATCATCATCACCATCTACGCCGTGCACTTTGCCGGATGGCACGCCATGGTGGCAAAAGTCACAACTGTGATGGGCAGCAGCGGATTCAATCCCATCACCGCGCCGAAATTCGGCTGGAGCTTCCTCATCTGGCAGCTGCTGTTGTGGCTTTCCATCCATACCTGCTGGCAGACCACAGCCATGCGCATGTTCTCGACCAGGAGTCCGGAGACATCAAAGCGCGTTATGACCTGGACAGGCTTCATTTTTCTCGGCCGTGGAATGCTGCCGATGATCTGGGGCATCGCCGCGCTCACTCTGCTTGGTCATGGAGCACTGACTGGCGGTGTTCCAGGGCCAATCGCGCATGGACACTCCCTTGCACCCATTGACGCCATGCCCGCAATGCTTGCCATGCTGCTTGGACCGGGAATCCGCGGCATCGTTGTAGCCGGAATGCTTGCTGCTACCATGTCCGTCAACAGCTCGTATCTGCTCGGATGGAGCGCGGTCATTTCTCAGGACATCATTGGACCCATGCGAAAGCAGATGGGCCGCCCACCACTGGCAGACGCAACGCAACTGCTCATCAATCGCATCTGCAATTTCTGCGTCGGATTGTTTCTCATCTTCTGGGGCCTGCTTTACACACCCCCGGGAGCGGTCTATCTCTACCTGAACATCACCGGGACCATCTTTCTTGCAGGGGCTTTTATCTGCGTCATTGGCGGACTTTACTGGAAGCGCGCCAACATCACCGGAGGCTACTGCGCCATGGTCCTTGGTGCCGCCGGCGCCATCGTTCCATTTTTCTTTTTGCATAAAAGCGAAAGCTTTGCCGGATTCGCCGCCTTCGGCCTGTCCGCTGTAGGTTTGCTTTTTGGCTCTCTCTTCGGAAAAAGCACAAAAGTCCCGCAACCGCAGATGGCAATTCCGGAAGGAGAAGCGCGATGAATGCATGGATCTGCTTCTGGGCAGTATGGCTGGTCATTTCAGGCGCAGCCTTCGCTATCATTACGCTGATTGTCGCCGTGAAAGGATTTGAGGACCTGCGCGCCATGTTTGCGGGATTGAGCGGTGAGAAAAAGAAATCATGAGCCGCGCTCTCATTCTGACCGCCCGAGGGAAAAACCTGCTTTTCTCAGCAGGGAGCGTGGCAGAACAAAATCAATTCCTCCGCTCAGAATGACATTTGAATCGTATGCATAGAGTAGAAGTTTTATGAGCAATCAGGACAAATTCGTTGCCATGGTGACGGCCAGGGCGGAGGTAGACCTCCCGCTCAGCAAATTCCAGCCGAAATCCATGGTGGTTGCAGAAGAACACTTGCCCGAGCGCCCGCGCTTCCCTGCCATTGATTACCACAACCATCTCGACGCACTGGAGCCGCGAGATGTTCTGCGCGTCATGGACGCATGCGGAATCGAAAAAGTCGTCAACATCACCATGAAGACAGGTGAAGCCGCGCTCGCGATGATTGACAAGTTCCATTCCGCAGCGCCCGATCGTTTTGCCACCATCGGCTGGATGGATTGGTCTGATGTGACACATCCTGATTTTATTGCTCGTTCGCTCGAACGGCTGGAAAGGCTCGCCGAACGCGGCGCAAAGGGCATTAAGTTCTGGAAAGACCTCGGCCTGAGCGTGCGCGACGCGAGCGGCCATCTGCTCCGCGTAGACGACGAGCGCCTCGCGCCACTCTTCGATAAAGCTGCGGAACTGGGCATTCCCGTCATGTTTCACATCGCCGACCCGGCGGCTTTCTTCCTGCCCATAGATGAGCACAACGAACGTTATGAAGAGCTGGCCGCGCACCCTGACTGGGGATTTTATGGATCGCAATATTCCAAGTGGGAATTACTCGACCAGCGCGATCGCGTCATTGCACGCCATCCAAAAACAACGTTCGTCTGCGCCCATGTTGCTGAATGCGGAGAGAATCTCGCGCGCGTTACAAAGCTGCTTGAGAGCTGCCCCCATGTCTACATTGACATCAGCGCCCGCGCATCGGAATTAGGCCGCCAGCCCTATTCTGCCCGCGAACTCTTCCTGCGCTTTTCCGACCGCATCCTCTTCGGGACAGACCTTCTGCCGGAAGAAACGATGTACCGCCTCTATTTCCGTTTTCTTGAAACCGCCGACGAATACTTTGAGTATCCTTCTCACGCTTCACGCCAGGGCCGCTGGAACATCTACGGACTGTATCTGCCAGATGACGTGCTGCGAAGGGTATATCGGGAAAATGCCCTGCGGCTTTTGAACACCGCCTGATTCATGCTTTGGGACGAAATACTTTAGCTGCCATTCCGGAAACGAATCTGCGTGGCAGCAATCGCTCGATCAGCACCATCGCCTTTCCTGCCCTGTAGGGAATGACCCAGTGCTCTCCGCGCGCAAGCCCCTCAAGGCCGATGCGCGCCACTTCTTCAGCAGATTGCCGTCCGCGCCCGAACTGGTTGCGCGTTCCTGCAATTTCGTGAAATTCCGATTCCGTCGGCCCGGGACACAGTGCGCTCACTTTGATTCCGTGCTCTGCCACTTCATGCGCCAGGGCCTCGGCAAGAAAGCGGTCAAAGACCTTCGTCGCAGCATACGTACTCATGTACGGGACCGGCTGGTATGCGGCCGTGGACGCGACAATCATCACATACCCTCGCCTCCGCTCGATCATCTTCGGCAGAAACAGGCGCGTCAAATGCACCACCGCAGCACAGTTGACTTCAACCATGCGACGCTGCCAGGCTGCATCTCCCTCGGCAAACCGGCCGTAGTGGCCAAACCCTGCATTATTCACGAGAACGTCTACAACCAGCCCCGCTCCTTCCGTAGCAGCAAAAAGTGCATCCGGAGCGGACGGATGGGCAATGTCAGCAGCCACCACACAGGTCTGAATACCGTACTGGCCTTCAAAACGCGATGCTGTCGCTTCGAGCCGCTCTTTTCGGCGGGCCGTCAGGACGAGGTTTGTCCCCGCCGCGGCCAGTTGTTCGGCCAATGCAAGTCCAATGCCCGCGCTGGCCCCTGTTACCAATGCCCATCGGCCCTGGAATGCTTCACGAAGCAATTTGGGACTCTTCATGATTTATCTTTCCGGTAATCTCAGGATATGTTGGCTCGTCCTGGTATCTTATTGCGCGCGGAGGCCTTGCTGGTTCTCGTTGCCAGCTGTGCCGGCTTCTCCATGCTTCACGGCAGTTGGCTTATCTTTGCTCTGCTCTTTCTTGCGCCCGACATCTCGCTCCTCGGCTATATGGCGCGAAATAGTCTGCGCATCGGCACGACGCTCTACAACGCCGCACATTCTTACATCGGCCCTGCGGTCCTGGGACTGTTATCATGGCGCCTGCATTCGCCTCGCTTCGGACAGCTTGCCGCCATCTGGATAGCGCACATCGCCTTCGACCGCCTGCTGGGCTATGGGCTGAAGTTCCCCAATGCATTCAAGCCTACGCACATTCAGAGCGCGGCTATTTTTGCTGGAACTCCTCGCCAATCCACTGGGTAAACGCATCCAGGCTTTGTTCCCGTCCCAGAAACTGTCGCACAATCTCTTTTCCCGGAAGCGATCCACCCGGCTCAAGCACTGCCTTGCGGTAGCGCATTGCCACCGGGTCATCCAGCAGGTCCTCGCGGTTGAACTGGCTGAAGAAATCGAGCGCAATCACCTTGTCGTACAGGTACGTGTAGTAGTTCGATGAGTACCCGGTCAGATGCGTAAAGCTCGCATACATGCGATTGCCGTCAATCCACGTATACGGCAGGAATTTCGTGTAGTCGGCCTGCAACAAAACATCCAGGTTCAACGTCGCCGGGTCTTCGTAGTGTGTATCCAGCGAATAGGTCGTATAAAAGAGCTGCGTCCGTACCCAGTCCGCTCGTCCAAACGCCCCGGCCCGGTTCATCTTTTCTACCAGTTCTGCGGGAATCGGCTCGTCCGTCTGGTAATGTTTCGCAAAGGTGGCCAGCAGCTTCGCATCCCGGAAGAACTCTTCCAGCATCTGCGAAGGCACTTCTACAAAATCATCTTCCGTCGCGATGCCGCTGATGCCCGCCCACTTCTGCTTTCCGCCCAGAAGCGCGTGCATCAGGTGGCCAAATTCATGGAAGAACGTCACCACATCGGAGTACTGCAACAGCGCCGGGTTTCCGTCCTTCGGCTCCGGAAAATTGCAGACCAGAGCGGCCTCCGGGATCTGCCTGCCCGCAATGCCGGGAATCAGCGGATGCGCGCTGAACCACTTGTCCTTACCTTCGCGTGGGTGCATGTCGAGATAAAACCGCCCGATGCGCTTCCCGCCATCAAAAACGTCCCATGCGCCCACTGACTCATGCCATACCTCAGCATCTTCTGCCGGCCGGAAGCTGACGCGAAACAGCTTCTGCGCCGTCTCCAGAACGCCCCTTTCCACCCGCTCATAGGGAAAATAGGGCCGGACAGTCTGCGAATCGAAATCGTATGCCGAGCGGCGGTATTGTTCATACCAGTAGGAGCGGCTGTCCGCATCAATGGCCACAATTTTTGGCTCGTACTGCCGGGCAAACTCGAGCACCGCGGCATATTCACGCTCCGCTCCGGCCTTCGTGGCCTCATCCAGCCCGTCCAGAAACGCCCGCAGCTCCTTCGACGAACCCATCATCTGGTCAGCAGTGGCCAGATCCGCCCACGTTTCAAAACCCAGCAGATTGGCAATCTCGCGCCGGGTCTTCAGCAAGTCGAGCAGAACGCCTTCATTCGCCGGATACGCCCGGGTGTTGTAAGCCAGAAACATCTGCAGGCGGAGCTTTGGGTTGCGGGCAAAGGTCATCACTGGGAGGTAGTCAGGGAAATCGGTGGTCAGGGTAATCTGGCCGTGTTCGTCAGCCGGATGGTTCGCTGGAAAATCCTCAGGCAGCCCCTCCAGTTCTGCCTTGTCCTCGACCACGACCTTGTTGACGTTCTCCTGCACATTGCGCCGGAAAACCAGCGAGAGATGCGTGGCCTTGTCATGCAATTCCCTGAGCCGGGCGCGGGTCTTCTCGTCCTTGTCCACACCAGCGAGCCGGTATTGCAACAGCGTCCGCTCAACGTAATGGCGTGTGCCGCTGTCTGCTCCGGAGAGGTCCATCGCTTCCAGGGCGCGATAGACTTCCTGGTTCAGAGCGAGCAGGGTACCCGCTTCAGCCACCTTCTGGATCAGGGTCTGGGCCGCGTCCCGCACCTTCTTTTCCGGATGCACGCTGTTCAGCAGCGCTGTCTGCGAGCGGGCCATGCTCAGCTCAGCCACGGCGCTGTCATAAGCAGAAAGCGTATTTTCTACCGTTCGGAGACCGGAAACGGCCAGCAGTTGCTCCAATGCTTCCTTATGCCGTTCCAGAGCAGCATTGACCCAGGATTCCACACCGGTTTCGTCTGCCGCCCCTTCCCATGGACGTGTAACTTTTGTTGCAACAACAGATACGGATTCAGCCACAAAAATTTCCCCTAAACCTTAGATTCAGGTTAGCCTAGCTTTTGACTTCGCGCACGGCGCGAAAGAGTACTCCACCGGCGGATATGGTGTTAGAATGCGCCGAAGGCGCTTTTATCCGTAAGTTGCAAGTATTTACATGAATCAGACTGTTCCAGCAATTTCGCCACAATTTATCCGGTCACGCATTGGCAAGGTGTGCGTTGCCATCATTGGCTCCACTCCCGCCGAAATGCTTGAAAAAGCACAGGAAACCATCCGCGAGAACACCTTTCTCGAGTTCCGGCTGGATTACCTCGATAAACCCCTGGCCGCTGTCCCAAAACTGAAACAGTTTCTGGCAGAGCGGCCCGACGTGACCGCCATTGCCACCTGCCGCCGTGTTGCTGCCGGAGGCAAGTTCAAGGGCAAAATTGCCGACGAACTGGACATCCTGAGCAAGGCCGCTGCGGCAGGCTTCCATCTTGTGGATGTCGAGCTTCAGACCGCAGAAAACGTCAAAGAGGCAGAACTCGAGAAACTGCGCGCCCGCGGCGCCGCCCTCATCATCTCCTGGCATGATTTTGCCGCTACCAAAGATCTGGACGGCATCTTCGAGCGCATCCGGCCCTATGAGCCGGACTTCATCAAGATCGTCTCGACGGCCAAAAACCTTTCCGACAATGTCACCATGATGCACTTCCTTGAGCGCACGCGCGACATGGCCAATATGATTGGCATTTGCATGGGCGACCAGGGAATCATCAGCCGCGTCCTTGGCATTCGCGCAGGCAGCGTCTTTACCTTTGCCGCTGCCACTCCGGGAGAAGAAACCGGTCCAGGCCAGATCGCCGCCCGCACTCTGCGCGAAACCTACCGGATTGACCAGATTGACGCCGCCACCAAAGTTTATGGAGTGGCCGGAAACCCCATCAGCCATTCTCTCTCCCCGCTCATGCTGAACACCGCCTTTCGCCGCGAGACGGTCAATGGAGTATTCCTTGCCCTGCAGACGGCGAAGATCAAAGACCTTCTGACCCTGGTGCGCGAGGTGCCCATCCACGGACTGGCCGTGACCATGCCGCTGAAAGAAGAGATTCTGGAGCACCTGGAAAAGACCGACCCGGTTTCGGAAAAAATCGGTGCCTGCAACACCGTCGTTCGCGCGCAGGACGGCAAACTATATGGCTTTAATACCGATGTCGCTGCTGTCGTGCGCCCGCTGGAGCGTCGCCTGCAGCTTAGAGGCGCAAAAGTCCTTGTCCTCGGCGCTGGCGGAGCGGCCCGCGCCGCCGTCTTCGGCCTGAAGGAAAAGGGTGCGGAAGTCTTCATCCTGAACCGCACCGCCGCCGACGGACAGAAGCTGGCCCGCCAGGCAAAGGCCCGTACCTTCCGCCGTGACCAGCTCGCCAAAACGCAGTTCGACATCATCATCAATGCCACTCCTGTGGGAATGCAGGGCGTCAAGCCGAACCACATCCTTGAGCCAAAGGAAATCAACGCCCGCCTGGTCTTCGATATGGTCTACAACCCAATCGAAACACCGCTGCTGCGCATGGCCCGTGAAAAAGGCATTCCTGTCGTTACGGGAGTGGAAATGTTCGTCCACCAGGGCGCGCGTCAGTTTGAAATCTGGACCGGCAAACCCGCCCCGGAAGAAGAAATGTT
>DASRBV010000229.1:0-15312 GCA_035653455.1 Pseudacidobacterium sp.
AGAAATGTCACGTATTGGAAAGAAGCCGATTCCGTTGCCGCAGGGTGTGAAGTATTCCGTGCAGGGCAACACGGTGGTGGTGGAAGGCCCTAAGGGCAAGCTCGAACAGCGGATACCTGAAGGCATCAGGCTGGTGACCCAGGATGGTCACATCGTTGCAGAGCGTGAGAACGATTCACAGGCCGCTGTTCATGGCCTGACCCGCGCTCTGGTTGCCAATGCAGTGGAAGGCGTGACCAGGGGCTGGTCGAAGGACCTCGACATTGTCGGTATTGGTTATCGCGTGGAACTGAAGGGCAAGGACACGGTGGTCTTCACGCTGGGCTATTCGCACCCGATTGAGTTCCCACTGCCCACCGGCATCACCGCGACAATTGATCCGAAACAGACCCGCATCACCATCAGCGGCATTGACCGCCAGAAGGTGGGCCAGGTGGCCGCCGATATGCGCGCGCTGCGCAAGCCTGATCCGTACAAGAACAAGGGCGTGCGCTACGCAGATGAGAAGCTGAAGAAGAAGGCCGGAAAGGCCGGAGCGAAGTAAGTAGTTCGTTGCTGGTTGTTCGTCTCCGGTAGTTTTGAACCAACAACGAATGACTGGCAACTAAGAACTGTTATCCCGAACGTGGCCGCAGGGTGGTCACGCTGTTAGGAAGGACGAAAGACAATGATTGCACAAAAGAACAGAGACGAGATTCGCCGGCGCATTCACGCCCGCATCCGCGAAAAGGTTGCAGGGAGCCCGGAGCGCCCGCGTCTGAGCGTCTACCGCTCGCTCAACCACATTTATGCTCAGGTGATTGATGATACGAAGGGCGTGACTGTGGCCTCAGCGTCCAGCAAGGCGGCGAAGCTGAAGACGGGCGGCAATGTGGCGGCGGCGAAGGAAATCGGCAAGCTGGTGGCCGAACGCGCAAAAGAGAAGGGCATTACGAAGGTCGTGTTTGACCGCGGCGGGTATCTCTATCATGGGCGCATCAAGGCGCTGGCTGATGCCGCGCGTGAAGCCGGGCTGGAGTTTTAAGCCTGTTATTTTTTAAGGGGCACGGCCTGGGCCGCGCCTGAAAAGGAAGATAAATCCGGGGCTTCAGCCCCTGAGGAAATCAGGAAGCGAATGGCAACACTGAGAAAGAAACTGGATGCCGGGCAGTACAACCTGAAGGACCAGGTGGTCGCCATTAACCGTGTGACGAAGGTGGTCAAAGGCGGTAAGAACATGTCGTTTGCGGCGCTGGTCGTGGTAGGGGACCCTGCTTCGGGCGTGGTCGGATATGGCTCGGGCAAGGCAAAGGAAGTGCCGCAGGCAATCCGCAAAGGCATTGAATCGGCGAAGAAGAACCTGATTCGCGTGAACCTTACCGAGACCACGATTCCGCACCAGGTCCTGGGCCGCTTTGGTTCCGGACAGGTGCTGCTCAAGCCGGCGCCGGAAGGTACTGGCGTGATTGCTGGCGGAGCGGTTCGCGCGGTCATGACTTCGGCTGGTGTGCAGAACGTTCTGACCAAGAGCCTGGGCACGGCCAATCCGCACAACGTGATTAAAGCCACGTTCGATGCTCTGGCACAACTGCGCGACCGTCAGGAAGTGGCAGCGGTCCGCGGCAAGCAGGTTGAGGAGTTATAGTCATGGCAGAGACCAAGGCAAAAATCAAAATCCAGTACTATCGCTCGTCCATTCAGGCGCCAGTGAAGCATAAAAAGGTCGTCAAGGGCCTTGGCTTTACCCGCCTGAACCAGATTGTGGAGCGCGAGGACACACCTTCCATCCGTGGAATGGTCAAGACGGTGCCGCATCTGGTGCGTATCGTCGAGTAAGTTGCTGGCTGTTAGTTGCCAGTCCCCAATAAAGGCGGCAAGTTACTGATAACTAAGAACTAACAACTTGGAACTAAGCAAATGCGAGTCGGTCAGGGCAAGCCTGGCTGGCGTAGAGCGAGGACATATGAATCTCTCCAATCTCAGGGCGCCGAAGAAGGCGAACAGGAACAAGAAGCGCGTAGGCCGTGGTATGGGTTCCGGACACGGCAAGACCTCGACCCGTGGACATAAGGGACAAGGCTCCCGCTCGGGCTCGAGCCTGATGCGCGGTTTTGAAGGCGGCCAGATGCCGCTGCACCGCCGTCTGCCCAAGCGCGGCTTTACCAATATTTTCCGTGTTGAATACAACACGCTGAACCTGGACCGTCTGATTGAGCTGGGCGAGACCGAGCTGACGCTGGAATATTTTGAGAAGAAGGGCCTGATCAAGAAGAAGAATGGCCTGCTCAAGATCCTGGGCAATGGCGAGCTGACGAAGCCCATCACCGTCCACGCGCACAAGTTCTCGAAATCCGCACAGGAAAAGATCGAGAAGGCGGGCGGCAAGGCCATTTTGGTAGCCTAAGAAGCTGAGGGCCGGAACCGGCCCTCCGGATGTCTGTTTTCATGCTTGAAAAATTCGCCAATATCTTCCGCATCCCTGACCTGCGCAAGCGAGTGCTGTTCACTATGGCGATGCTCGCGGTCTACCGCCTCGGTTCCTTCATTCCAACACCGGGTGTGAACACCACAGCGCTTGAGCAGTTTTTTGATCTGCAAGGGGGAAGCGCCCTCGGCCTAGTCAACCTGTTCAGCGGCGGCAACCTGCGCCGTCTGACGGTCTTTGCGCTGGGCATCATGCCGTACATCACGGCCTCAATTATTTTCCAGTTGCTGACCGTGGTTTATGAGCCGCTGGCCCGCCTTCAGAAAGAGGGCGAACTGGGCCGCCGGAAAATTACGCAGTGGACCCGGTACATGACCGTAGGACTGGGCATTGTCCAGTCGCTGGCGATTGCACTGACGCTGTCGCATGGAGCGGGCGGGCTGCAACTGGTGCTGAATCCCGGCCCCGGATTTGTTTTCATGACCGTCATCACTCTGACCACAGGCACCACCTTCATTATGTGGCTGGGTGAGCAAATTACTGACCGCGGCATCGGCAATGGCATGAGTTTGTTGATCTTTGCCGGAATCGTCGTCGGCCTGCCCCGCGCCATTCAGGAGCTGGTGGAGACGGCCCGTTCGGAAAAGTTCGGACCGTTTACTGTTCCGGCGTTGATTCTGCTGGTTGCGGCGATGGTCGCCGTGGTTGTCTTCATCGTATTTGTGGAGCGCAGCGAGCGCCGAATTCCGGTGCAGTATGCCAAGCGCATTGTTGGGCGCAGAATGATGGGCGGGCAGTCCACCCACCTGCCGCTGCGCGTCAACTCCGGCGGTGTGATGCCGATCATCTTCGCCGCTTCCGTGCTTTCGGCACCGTTGCTCTTTGCGCAATCATCGTTTGTGCGCAACAGCGCTGCTCTTACGCGCATTTTTGACGCGCTCCATGCAGGGGAGCCGTGGTACGAGTTCCTGTACATGGTTGCCATCATTTTCTTCGCATATTTCTATATTTCGATTGTCTTCCGTCCGGACGACATTGCAGACAATATGCGCAAGTATGGCGGCTTTATTCCTGGCATCCGTCCCGGCAAGCGCACCTCAGATTTTATTAACGATATCCTGACGCGCATTACACTGGTTGGCGCGATTTATCTGATTGTGGTGGCGATCATTCCGCAGATTCTCATCAGCGGTATCCACCTGAACCACCTCTGGCTAGTGGGGCCGCTCTTTGAGCACATGCCGCTCTGGGTTACCAACGGCCTTGGGTTCAACTTCTACTTCGGAGGAACGTCGCTTCTGATCGTTGTCGGTGTGGCCATGGACACGGTCAATCAGGTGGAATCGCAGCTGATCATGCGCCATTACGAGGGATTTACGCCCCGCAGCGGACGCATCCGTGGAAGGCGGGCCTGGTAAGTGGCGATAGCTGTGGATGAAAGGCAGACGGGCGGCAGGAAGACGGTGAAGGCCGTTCCTGGCCCGGTCCTTCTTCTCGGCGCACCGGGCGTAGGCAAAGGCACGCAGGCGAAAGCCATTATGGCGGCCTGGGGCATCCCCCAGATTTCTACCGGAGACATCCTTCGCGCCAATGTTTCCGGCGATACGGAGCTGGGCAAAAAGGCCAGGGCCGTCATGGACCGGGGCGAGCTGGTGCCGGATGATCTGGTCAACGAGATGGTGGCAGACCGTCTGAAGCAGCCTGATACGGCAAATGGTTATATTCTGGATGGTTTCCCGCGGACACTTGGGCAGGCAGAGTGGCTGGACGCTCACCTGACGAAGCAGTCTGGAGGGCTTCCGGTGGTTGCTGTCAGCATAAAAGTAAGCTATACTCAGTTATTGCGCCGAATCACCGGAAGGCGCAACTGTCCAGTCTGCAAGAGCATTTATAACATCTACTTGCAGCCGCCGAAGGTGGATGAGTTGTGCGACCTCGACGGCACGCCGCTGGCGCGGCGCTCTGATGACACCGAAGCAGTTTTTGAGGAGCGGATGCGGACATACGAGTCGCAGACCGCCCCGGTCGTGGAGCACTATCGCGCTTTGGGGCGGTTCGAGGAAGTGGACGGCGAGCAGCCGGTGGAAGCAGTCACGGCTGAGGTCATGGCTGTTGTTCTGCGTTTGAGAGGGACAGCCGGCTGATGGCCATCGTAATCAAGACGCCGCAGGAATTGGAAAAAATGCGGCGCAGCGGGGTAGTCGTTCGAGAGGTCCTGGAATACGTGCGCGGTTTCGTGAGGCCGGGCGCCACGACGATGGACCTTGAGAATGCGGCCGCGCGAAAAATGGAAGAGCTGGGCGTGAAGCCTGCATTTAAGGGATACCATGGGTATCCCTGTGTGCTGTGCACCTCAATCAACAGCGAAGTCGTGCATGGGATTCCGTCCACGAAGCGGGTCCTGCGCGAAGGCGACATCGTTTCCATTGATACGGGCGTGATTATAGATGGCTACTATGGTGATTCGGCCATCACGGTCCCGGTGGGTGCGAAGATTGCTCCCAAAGCGCAACGCCTTCTGGATGTAACGAAGGCTTCGCTTGAGAGCGGGATCCAAGCGGTCAAGCCTGGAGCTACGTTGGGCGACATTGGCGCAGCTGTGCAGGATGTAGTCGAAGCTGAGGGTTTCAGTGTAGTCCGCGAGTTTGTGGGGCATGGGATTGGGACTTCGCTGCATGAAGATCCGCAGGTCCCGAACTTTGGCCGCCGTGGGCAAGGCATGAAGCTGCGGGAAGGCATGGTGCTCTGCATTGAGCCGATGGTGAATTCAGGCAAGCCGGATGTGCAGGTGCTCGCCGATGGCTGGACGGCAGTGACACAAGACGGCAGTCTGAGCGCGCATTTTGAGCACACGGTGGCCATAACGAAGGACGGCGCTGTGGTGCTGACGGCATAAGAATTTTTCAGAGGGGCCGGCGAAGGCCGGCAGAAGCGGGAATTAGCGATTGTCGAAGGAAGACGCGATTGAGGTAATGGCAACTGTTCTGGAGACGTTGCCGAATGCGATGTTCAAGGTCGAGCTTGAGAACAAGCACCAGGTGCTTGCTCATGTCTCAGGCCGCATGAGGAAAAATTTTATCCGCATTCTTCCCGGAGACCGGGTCGCGGTGGAGTTAAGCCCCTACGATCTGACACGAGGAAGGATTGTTTACCGGTATAAGTAGCTTTTAGCCGTTAGCTTCTAGCTCTTAGCTATAGCAGCGGCGGGAACAACAATCATGCTTTGCGCGAAGATAGCAGGGCAAGGAACAAGCTAGAGGCCAACAGCTAATAGCCAGGAGCTGTAGTTCAATGAAGGTTCGTGCATCAGTAAAAAAGATTTGTGACAAGTGCAAGATCATTCACCGCCGTGGCGTGGTGCGCGTGATTTGTGAGAACTCAAAGCACAAGCAGCGCCAGGGCTGAAGTAGTTCTTAGTTGTCAGTAGTTGGTCTCCAGTGCTGGAGACTGACAACTGGGGACTAGAGACTAGTTACTTTCAACAGGTCTGGATCTGCAGGTGTTGGGGCTAGTTAGCCAGGAAAGGCTTGCGATGAACCCCATGATCTGAAAGGCCTGTTTTAACTGCTTCCCTCGAAGAGGGTGGCACAACTGTTCCGGATTTGTTCTGGAACTGCTAAAGAAGGGAACCATGGCACGTATTGCTGGCGTTGATCTGCCCCGCCAAAAGCAGGCCCGGATCGCGCTTACTTATATCTACGGCATCGGGAACCCTCGTGCGTTGAGCATTCTGGAGAAGGCGAACGTTGATCCGTTCAAGAAGATCCAGGACCTCGGCGAAGACGAGGTAAACCGCATCCGCCAGGTCATCGAAGATGAAGGCGCGGTCGAAGGCGACCTGCGTAAAGACGTCTCGATGCACATTAAGCGGTTGATTGACATTCAGTCCTATCGTGGACTGCGGCACCGCCGCAGCCTCCCGGTGCGTGGACAGCGCACCCACACGAATGCACGCACCCGCAAAGGGCCGCGTAAGGGCACGATAGCGAACAAGAAGAAAGCGACGGCGAAGACCTAATGGCAAAAGCACAGCAGGGCGCCGGAAAGGCCGCCAGGAACAAGAAGTTCAAGAAGCGCGAACGCAAGAATGTGCCTTATGGCGTGGTGCACATTCAGGCTTCGTTCAACAACACCATCGTTACCATTACCGACCAGCAAGGCAATACGCTTTCGTGGAAAAGCTCGGGTTCGCTCGGATTCCGCGGGTCGCGTAAGGGGACGCCGTTTGCTGCGCAGCAGGCCGCCATCAACGCCGCCAATCAGGCGCGTGAGCATGGGCTGCGTTCGGTGGATGTCCGTGTGGCCGGTCCCGGTTCGGGCCGCGAGTCGGCGATCCGCGCGCTGGCCGCAGCAGGAATCGAAGTGCGTTCCATTCGTGACGTCACCCCGATTCCGCACAACGGTTGCCGTCCGCCAAAGCGCCGCAGAGTATAAAAAGATGGCGCTTACGATGCATGGCGAGTGTCAGCGTTGTAAAGCGCCGCTCTCACCCGCGTCGGAAGCGTACATCTGTACTTACGAGTGCACGTTTTGTCTGGATTGTTGGCAGACATTGAAAAAAAATCTGCCCTAACTGCGGGAATGAGCTGGTCCGCAGGCCGCGCAAGGAGTTGCTCGTTGCCGGTTCCAGGTGAGTTGAAAACTGGCAACCGAGGACTGAGAACTGTAAACTAAGGACTGGACTGGGACGAAGCGCTGCCAGCGCGTAAACCGGTCGGCCTCTGAAGTCAAGGAGAAGAGAATTGGCACGTTATACCGGAGCAGTATGCCGCCTTTGCCGTCGCGAAGGCGTGAAGCTTTTTCTGAAAGGCGCGAAATGCTTTTCAGACAAATGCCCGATTGAGAAGCGCAACTTTGCCCCCGGCCAGCATGGCCGCGACCGCAAGGCGAAGGTGGTAGGCTACGGTCTCCAGCTTCGTGAAAAGCAGAAGGCGAAGCGCATTTACTTTACCCTCGAAGGTCAGTTCCGTGAGTATTACGAGAAGGCGTCGCGCGCCCAGGGCGTTACCGGCGAACTGCTCCTGCAGCAGCTTGAGCGCCGTCTGGACAACGTCGCGTTCCGTCTCGGATTCGCATCATCGCGCCGTCAGGCCCGCCAGATTGTCCGTCATGGACATGTTGAGGTCAACGGGCGTAAGGTGAACATCCCTTCGTTTCAGGTAAGCGTGGGAGACGAGATTAAAGTCCGTCCGAACAGCCAGAAGCTGTCTGTTGTGGAGACGGCGCGCGAGTTTGCCAGCCATCAACCGGCCCCGGCATGGCTCGCTGTAGACCACGCGAACCTGTCGGGCAAGGTGCTGGCGCTGCCGAAGCGTGAAGACATCCAGTTGCCGGTCAACGAACAGCTGATCGTCGAACTGTATAGCAAGTAATTCGTTGCTGGTTGCCAGTTACCGGAAACAGACTGGGGACCAACTGTAGACTAACAACTCTTTCAGGAGAGGAAACAGGCGCAGACGCCGCAGAATGCTTCGCGGGTCGCGCCAGGAAGAAGCGAAACGATATGCTTTGGAGAGGATTTCAAAAGCCGAAACGGTTGGCGGTGGATACAGACACGCTGACCAACACCTATGGGAAGTTCAGCGCCCAGCCATTTGAGCGCGGCTTCGGAACAACCATTGGCAATGCGCTGCGCCGCACACTGCTTTCGTCCATCGAAGGCGCGGCCGTTACCGCCGTCAAGATTGAGGGCGTCCTGCACGAGTTCCAGTCCATTACGGGAGTCGTCGAGGACGCGACCGACATCATTCTGAACCTGAAGCAGATTCCATTCAAGCTGAACGGCGAGGGGCCGAAGGCGCTCTATGTGCGCGCGGAGCAGCCGGGCGTAGTGACTTCAGGCATGATTGAAGCCGACGGCGACGTGGAAATCCTCGACAAAGACATCTACATCGCTACTGTGAGCGAAGGCGGCAAGCTGGACATGGAGATGCGCCTGAAGCGTGGGCGCGGCTATGTCTCCGCCGACAAGAACTTCGATTCCGATCTCGGCATCGGGTTCATCCCGGTGGATTCGGTCCACTCGCCTGTACGCAAGGTGAACTTCACGGTAGATGCAGCGCGTCTGGGCCAGATCACCGACTACGACAAGCTCACGCTGGAGGTCTGGACCAACGGCTCCGTGCTTCCGGCAGATGCTATCGGACTGGCTGCGAAGCTGCTCAAGGACCACATGAGCATCTTCATCAACTTCGAGGAAGAGATTGAAGCCGAGCAGCAGGCCGAAGAGCGGGTGCAGTTGCGCAATGACAATCTGAACCGCTCGGTCGAAGAGCTGGAGCTGAGCGTGCGCAGTTACAACTGCCTGAAGAACGCCAATATCCAGACCATCGGGGAGCTGGTGCAGAAGACCGAGGCCGAGATGCTGAAGACGAAGAACTTCGGCCGTAAGTCCCTGAACGAGATCAAGGAGATCCTCGCACAGATGGGCCTTTCACTCGGCATGAAGATTGACGAGCACGGTAATGCTGTTCCCGGACCGACCAGTGTTCTGCCTTCAGCGCAGCTTGCAGCCAGCCGCTACAACCAATTTGACGAAGAGGAAGGACTGGATGAGGCAGACATTCCGCTCCAGTCTGAACCGGAAAATTTTTAGTCGTGATTCGTTGTCAGTCCCCGGTTTTGAGTAACTTCACCGGGGACTGACTCCTAAGAACTCATAACTTGTTTTTCAGAGAGATTTGCCATGCGCCATCGCAATGCAGGATACAAACTTGGACGCAATACCAGCCATCGCCGCGCCCTTCTGCGCAACCTGGCGACGTCCGTCATTCTGGAAGATCGCGTGGAGACGACCGTTGCCAAGGCGAAGGCTGTGCGTCCTCACGTGGAAAGACTGATTACTCTGGGCAAGAAGGGTGACCTGCATGCGCGGCGTCAGGCCCTTGCTTATCTGCAGACCCGCGACGCGGTCACGCGTCTGTTTGACACTGTTGCACCGCGCTATGGCGACCGCAACGGCGGCTATCTGCGCATCGTGCGCCGCGGTTTTCAGCGCGGAGACGGCGCAGAGAAGGCGTTTATCGAGCTTCTTGGCGCCGAGGCGGTCCTTGACGAAAAGCGCCAGAAGCGCGCCGAAGCACGTCAGAAACGCCGTGAAGAGCTGCAGAAGGCCATGGAAGCCGAACAGCAGCAGGCCAACGAAGGCGGCGAACAGGCGTAAACACGTTGCTTAAGACTTCAGGCGCACTTTGCTTTGATGCAAAGTGCGCTTTTGTTTTTTGGATTCTGCTTCCGGGTCATCCATAGATAAACTATGTATATGGTGAGTTGTTGCGAAGTTTTTTTGTAAATTCTTGATAATAAAAGAATTGATGTATTTATTCTCTGCTTTTTGGGTCGCTGCTGATTGCCAGCCCAGTGGCTGATACCCAGGATTATCTATCTACACCCGGATTCAGATGGGGCGGAATCAAAAGGCCCGTATTTTCCCGGTAATCTGCCCCGGCTCATTTTGTCGGGAATGCTCCCGGTTCGTACCCCACCGTACTGGTTCCACCCTCCCCCCCTACTTTGCTGGTAAAGTCCTGATATAAAAGCTGGTTACGGAACGCTTTGTGACTCTTGTCTGTGGTGATGCGCTTTTCCTCGATGGCGCGGAAAGCTGCCTCCGGTCAGGATTCCGGGCCTCAATCTCGGGCAGGACAGGTAGGGGAGCACAGGGCCAGCGTCTGAAGGCCATCCATGTCTGGGTGTCGTGTATCAACGTCAGCGGGGTCGAGATGGCCAGACTGGATATCGTCCATGAGCAACATACTGGGGTGGGTGATCTGGTCTCTATCTGCGGGGAGGTCTTCGGGATCAGGGCACTCTTTTTCCGGGCCAAGGGGTTCTCCGGTGGAGTCAAAGAAGACTTCGCGGACAGATTGAGGTGCGGAAGCCTGGGCGGATTCTCTGGTAGCGGGCGTGGTTGGGGCAGAGACGGTTTTGGCGCGAGTGATGGCGGAGAGAGCGCGAAAGTGCTGGCTGGCGATCTGGAGTCCATAGAGGAGGGAGTGGGCGCGGCGCTGGTCGAGCACACCGGCGGCCAGGGCGATGACCACATCGGAGATGGCGAGCTGAATGGCCTCGGGGTCGTCGAGGACGGGGAGGTTGAGAGGGTAGTCTTCGCGGGCGATGGCGTTATAAGACTCGGAGCCGGGTTTGCGGCGCTTACGCGTGTTGGAGTGGTAATAGCAGAAGTCATCGCCTTTGAGGGCAGGCGAGCCGCACTTGTTTCCGCCGGTGAAGATATGGCGGCATTCTTTATACACAGGGGCCTCCAGGTTTTGAGCGGAAGTAAAAAAGCCCGCTTTGGGCAGCGGGCTTCGGTTCGTTTTCTCTCTTAAATCCAGTATATCAAGCCGGAGCAGGAGAAATGGACAAGGATTTGCAGGGTGTTGTGCCTTTGGAATGAAGGAGTTATGCCGGAAATGGAGGGCTGGGGGCTTGACAGCTTTCCGGTTACCGGCCGCGCTTAAGTCCTGAATTTTGCCGCAGGCGTTCACTTTTGTGTAAAAACCGGGTTTGTCTTTTGAGGGGATCTTTTGCTTTATCGCCCTTTTACGCAGGTCTCTATAAACTAAGACAGGGCGATTTTTCGCATCTAAAGGGGAACAGAGATTCGCCCAAACTTTCTTCCTATGAAGTTGCATCGGTTTTGCCTTCTGATAGCCTTTCTGCTGGTGGTTGCATCCCTGACCGCTGCCGCTGATACTGCGCCGTTTGACCTGGCTGGACCGAAGGTGGATGTGCGCATTACGCGTTCCGGTAAGACCCTTCCGATTGGCAAGGTACCCAATCTGCAAGCCGGTGACCGTCTATGGATCCATGCGCAGATGCCGGCCGGTCAATCCGTGAAATACCTGATGGTCGTGGTCTTTCTGCGCGGCTCGACGAATCCGCCGCCGGACAAGTGGTTTTATAAGGCCGAGACGTGGGACAAGAAGGTTGCGCAGGAAGGAATCTTTGTTACGGTGCCGGACGGGGCGCAGCAAGCGGTGGTCTTGTTTGCTCCTTCAACGGGCGGCGACTTCAATACCATCCGCGACGCGGTGCATTCGCGGCCTGGCTCGTTTGTGCGGGCCTCGCAGGACCTGAACCAGTTGAGCCTGGACCGGGCGCGCCTGGATGCGTATGTAGAGGCCGTCCGGCAGATCAATGAAACCAATCCTGACAGGCTGAAGGACGTTTCGCCGCTGCTGGCGCGCAGTCTGAGCATCAAGCTCGACCAGGACTGCCTGCAGAAAGTCGTCGAACAGCAGGCGTCATGTCTGGTGCAGAAGCAGGACCAGCTTGTGATGGACGATGGGCACAGCCTTTCAGTGACGGATGCGCTGACCAGCGGGGCATCGAGCGATCTGGCCATGCAGTTGAGCTATACGCAGCGGGCCGGGGCAGGGTATTACAGCCCGTATATCGCTTCCGTGATGGACATGGCGAAGATCCTGGAAGGGCTGCACACTGCGCAATATCAATATATTCCTGCGCTGAATATCGTAAAAAATGACGAAGTTGAGCTGAAGCTGAATACGCCGCCGTCGTTCCGGAACCCTAAATCGGTGATTGTGATGGCGCTTCCTGCGATTGACAAGGGGCATCTGCCGCCACTGCGTCCTGTGGATGAAAAGCAGGTGCAGTGCATCGCGAAGGACAATCCCGTGTTGCCGGCTGAGGGCGCGCCGCTTGACTTTGCCACCGATTATGCCCACGATATGTTTCTGCGCGTGAAGGGCAAGAATGGAAAGGACCTGGATATTCCAGTGAAGGCCGAACCCGCGCATGGGGGCTTTGTGGCCGATACGCATGGAATTTCCATGGAAAACATTGGCAGCGACACCGGAACGCTGCACGGATGGTGGGGCTTTGAACAGTACAGCGGCCCGGTCTTTCATTTCCAGACAGGCCGGTCGGCAAAGTGGGAGCTGGCCGCGACGGACAAGCATGCACTGGTGGTGGGGCGCGAAGACACGCTGCATCTGACTTCAGGCGATGCGACCTGCGTGGATTCGGTCACGGCCAAGGACGCTGCGGGAAAAGAGATTGCAGTTACGTGGAAAGCAGACCAGCCAGACCAGCTTGAAATCAAAGTGCCGCTAAAGGATGCGACCCCGGGGCCACTGGTGCTGGCGGTGAAGCAGGCGGGGGCAAAACAGCCGCAGGAAATGCACCTGGAGGGACTGGAAGAGGCGGGAAAATTCGAGAGCTTCACCATCAATGCGGGAGACACACAAGGCGTACTGGCAGGGAACCGGCTGGATGAAGTCGCCAGCCTGAATCTGAAAGGCGTTATTTTCAAGCCCGGAAAGCTGGCCAACACCGAAAACGGCGATGCACTCACGCTGGAGGCAGCAGACAGCAAGTCAGCTTCCGCACTGCAGGCGGGAACGAAAACGACGGCGCAGGTCTTTCTGAAAGATGGCCGAGCGCTGGATGTTCCGGCGGCGGTGGTTGCTCCGAGGCCGAAGGTGCAATTGCTGAGCAAGAGCGTGCAGCCGGCAGAGTCTGTGAAGGCCACGCACATTCAGCTTACGGACACAGACCTGGTCCCGCTGGACAGCAAACTTGCGTTTTCAGTAAAGGCGATTACTCCTGCGACGTTCTCTCCCGACGAGAAGATTGAAGTAGCGACGGAAGATGGCTCCTTCCACACGACACTGAGCATGGCGGACGGGGGGATCACACTTCAGGATGCAAAGACGGCGGTGGTTTCGCTGGATCCGGCAAAGAGCTTTGGGGCGTCGGCGTTTGGGCCTTTGCGATTCCGCCCTGTGAGCGGAAATGGGACGACGGGCGACTGGCAGCCGCTGGCGACGCTGGTGCGCCTGCCGATGCTGGACGCGCTGCAATGCTCCGGTGGACCGGGGCAGACGTGCACGCTGAAGGGGTCGAACCTGTTTCTGCTACAGGCCGTTGCCGCTGATGCACAGTTTGCTCAGGGCATGCAGGTACCGGACGGGTTTGCCGGGAATGCTTTGCAGGTGCCGCATCCGGTGAACGGGACGCTTTACGTAAAACTGCGGGATGATCCGAATGCGGTGAGCACAGCTGTGCTGCCGCGTCCGGCGCCGCAGAGAGCTGCACTGGTGGCAGCGCCGGCGACGAGCGCGCAGCCCGCGCCTACTCCGCAACAGCAGGCACAACCTGAGCCTGAACCGGCGGCGGCCGCACCGCAACCCCAGGCGAATGCTCCGCATGAGTAAGGAAAGCCTCGGGTTGAGGCCCAGGTTTCTCTGAGGCCGGGCCTGTAGCAGTTCGGGGAATCCGCAGGTTCCACATCTTTCCACAGAGGATGCACCATTTCTGCGCCTTGTTCCGCTCTGGATTGAGGCATAGGCTCGACTGGTGGGTTTTTACACAGGATTCATCTTCAGGATTGGCGCGGCTTTTTCGCGTTCTCCACAGGAAAAGCCCTGAAATAGGACAAAGAGTGCACCTTTTTGCATCTAAAATACTAGATGTTGTGGTTTCCACTTGACACACACTATTAACAGAGCTACCTTCACGACTGCGGCACTAAAATCTGTCGAGGGTTCCGGGCATGATTTTGAGAGTCAACAAGCCGAGAAAGCGATGTTCGCCCGGTAGGCTGTGTTCTTAAACCAGTCCTTCTCCAGAGTTCGCTTTGCATGATTTTTTCCGGGCGTCCAGCATCGTCCGGAGTCTGGAACCGAAAAAACATTCCTCCAGGAAGGAGTCATCATGGCCGAGGCCACGAAAAAGATCGCCAGTTCCGTTATCGCCTCTACAGCCAGCCAGCCAGCATCGGCGCTGAAGTTTGAGAGGGTCTTCTCGAAAGCCGGTGTTTCGCCCTATGACGAAGTCCAGTGGGAGCGCCGCACGGCCTCCATTACGGACGCGAGCGGGAAGACCATCTTCGAGCAGAAGGACGTGGAAGTCCCGGTGGACTGGTCTATGACGGCGACCAACATTGTTGCCAGCAAGTACCTGCATGGCCAGCTTGAAACGCCGGAGCGCGAGACGGGAGTACGCCAGCTTATTTCGCGGGTGGCCGAGACGATCCGCGACTGGGGCCTGGCGGGTGGGTACTTCTCTGCTGAGGACGCTGCGGTTTTCCATGACGAGCTGGTGCATCTGCTGGTGACCCAGAAGGCGGCCTTCAATTCGCCGGTGTGGTTCAACGTGGGCTGCGACCGCCTGGAGCCGAATTCGGATGCGCAGAACTGGCACTGGAACCCGCACACGTGCGCGGTGGAGTTTTCCGTCACCGGATACCGCAAGCCGCAGTGCTCGGCCTGCTTCATCAATGCGGTGGATGATTCGCTGGATTCGATTCTGAACCTGGCCAAGACCGAAGGCATGTTGTTCAAGTGGGGGTCGGGCACGGGCACGAACCTTTCGCCGATTCGCGGGTCTATGGAGCTGCTTTCGGGTGGCGGGACGGCCTCCGGTCCGCTGAGCTTTATGCGCGGGTTCGATGCTTTTGCGGGGGTGATTAAATCCGGCGGCAAGACGCGGCGCGCGGCCAAGATGGTCATCCTGAACGTGGACCATCCGGACATCATGGACTTCATCGAATGCAAGATGAAGGAAGAAGCAAAGGCCTGGGCGCTGATGCGTGAGGGCTATGACGGCTCCGGCCCGGACAGCGAGGCGTACTCGTCCATTTTCTTCCAGAACGCGAACAACTCTGTGCGCGTGACGGATGAGTTTATGCGCGCGGTGGAGAAAGACGGCGAGTTCACGACTTACACGGTGAAAGACCACAAGCCGGTAAAGACGTACAAGGCACGCGAGATCATGCAGAAGATCGCCGATGCTACGTGGCACTGCGGCGATCCGGGCATGCAGTATGACACCACGATCAACAAGTGGCACACGTCGAAGAACACAGGGCGCATCAATGCGTCGAACCCGTGCTCGGAGTACATGTTCCTGGACAACTCGGCCTGCAATCTGGCGAGCTTCAA
>DASRBV010000230.1:0-5431 GCA_035653455.1 Pseudacidobacterium sp.
TTTAGCTATCCGCTTTTTAGCTAACGCGAAGCGCTGGCCGCGATTTCTGGTTTAGTCTGTGGGACTTTGGCGTAGGAGCGCGCATGGATTTTCAGCACTCCGAAGGCTGCGCGGCAGATTCCGTATGCGGCGAGCACTCCAAAGGCGAGTGCAGCCACTGCGGCGCACATTAATACGATCAGGTTCATTAAGTTCTGCATTTCAAATCCTGGCTTCCCGTAAGCTCCGATGCTCATTGTCGCAGAAACAGAGGCGAATTGACCCTGTTTTCTATTGCCAACTAAGATACCTATAGTAATCAGTTCCAGTTTTGGACTTATAGTAACCAGCTTATTGAGACCGCGAATTCTCTGAATTTTCACACTGCATGTCCATCACCCACATCACAGTACGCGGAGCGCGGCAGCATAATCTGCGCGATATCAACGTCCAGATTCCGCGCAACACACTGACGGTAGTGACCGGGCTTTCCGGCTCGGGCAAATCGTCTCTGGCGTTTGACACGATCTATGCCGAAGGGCAGCGCCGCTACGTAGAAACCTTATCGGCATACGCGCGGCAATTCTTAGACCAGGTGGAGCGGCCGGAGGTGGATTCGATTGAGGGGCTGAGTCCCGCGATTTCGATTGAGCAGAAGACGACGAGCCGCAGTCCGCGCTCAACGGTTGGCACGATTACGGAGATTTACGACTATCTGCGTCTGCTGTATGCGTCGGTGGGTGTGCCGCATTGTCCGAATTGCGGACGGCCCATCTCGCGTCAGACGCAGGAGCAGATTGTCGAGCGTATTTTGTCGTTGGCGCCGGGCGAGCGGGTGACGGTTTATGCTCCGGTGGTGCGCGGGCGCAAAGGAGAGTTCAAAGACCTTCTGGATGAACTGGACCAGCAGGGGTTCCGGGCAAGAATTGATGGCGAGTTGCGTGACCTGGCCGAGCCAGTGAATCTTGAAAAGCGCAAGAACCACACCATTGAGGCGGTGATTGACCGCATTGTGCTCAAGCCGGGTGTAGAGAAACGGCTTCAGGAAGCCGTGGCGCGGTCGCTGCAGATGGCGAATGGGCTGGTGCTGGTGGCGGTTTCGGGCGGTGGCGAGCAGCTTTATTCGTCTTCGATGGCGTGTCCGGATTGCGGGCTGGACGTGCCGAAGCTGGAGCCGCGCAGCTTCTCGTTCAACAGCGCGTATGGGGCGTGTCCGGAGTGCCACGGGCTGGGCAGCATTTACGACTTCGATCCGGCGAAGATCATCAACGACTGGTCCAAGCCGCTGCTGGATGGCGCGCTGGGGCCGGGATCGGCGTCGCAGTATCTCGTCAAGCTGATTCATCTGGCGGCGCAGCGGTACAAGATTGACCTGAAAAAGCCGTTTGAACAGCTTCCCAAAAAGCACCAGGACCTTCTGCTTTACGGTCCCGGAAAAGCTGAAGCTCCGCGCACAGGGTTCCATGGGATTCTGGCTTATCTGCGCGATGCAGTGGAGGAATCGAAGTCGGATGCATATCGCGAGTGGATGCTGGGTTATATGTCGGCTTCGACGTGTCCAGCGTGCCAGGGAAAACGCCTGCGGCCTGAGTCGCTGGCAGTGAAAGTGGGCGGGCTTTCGATTGCGGACTTTACGGCGCTATCGCTGAAGCGAGCTGTAGAAACAGCGCGCGGCCTCGACTTTACCGAGCGCGAGGCAATGATTGCAGAGCGCCTGCGGCGGGAGGTGGTCGAACGGCTGGAGTTTCTGAATGCGGTCGGGTTGGGATATTTGTCTCTCAATCGCAGCGCGGCCACGCTCTCAGGCGGGGAAGGGCAGCGCATCCGTTTGGCCACGCAGATTGGTTCGCGATTGCGGGGAGTGCTGTATGTTCTGGATGAGCCTTCGATTGGCCTGCATCAGCGAGACAATCAGCGGCTGATTCACGCGCTGGAATCGCTGCGCAACCTGGGAAATACAGTTCTTGTTGTCGAACATGATGAGGACACGATTCGACACGCGGACTATGTGCTTGATCTGGGTCCCGGCGCAGGGAAGCTGGGCGGCCATGTTGTGGCGGAAGGCCCGCCGCAGCAGATCATGCAGACGCCGGAATCGCTGACCGGGCGTTATCTCGCGGGCGAAATCAGCGTTTTGCACCGTCTGATGCCGCGTGTTCCGAATGGCAAATGGATTACGGTAGAAGGCGCGCGCAGCCACAATCTGCGCAACATCACAGCGAAGTTTCCTCTGGGCGTAATGACTGTGGTGACCGGTGTTTCAGGATCGGGCAAGAGCACGCTGGTGAATGACATCTTGTATCGCGCACTGGCAAAGCAGCTTTATGGTTCGCGCGAAGAACCCGGCGAGCACACGCGCATTCTGGGGCACGAGAACATTGATAAAGTGATTCGCATTGACCAGTCGCCGATTGGGCGCACGCCGCGGTCGAATCCGGCAACGTATACGGGTGTGTTTTCGGCCATCCGTGATCTGTTTGCCATGCTGCCGGAATCGCGTGAGCGTGGATACAAGGCCGGACGCTTCTCCTTCAACGTGGCCGGAGGGCGCTGCGAGGCGTGCCAGGGAGAAGGTCAGAGGCGGATTGAGATGAACTTTCTGCCGGATGTTTACGTGCAATGCGAGGTGTGCAACGGGCGCCGTTACAATCAGGAGACGCTGGCGGTGAAGTTCAACGGCCATTCCATTGCAGACATACTTGATCTGGCGATTGAAGATGCGCTGCCGGTGCTGGCCGATATTCCGCAGGTGAAGCAGAAGCTGCAGACGCTGGTGGATGTTGGTTTGGGTTATATCCATCTCGGGCAGTCGGCGACAACGCTCAGCGGAGGCGAAGCGCAGCGCATGAAGCTGGCGCGCGAGCTGTCGAAGCGGCAGACGGGGCGCACGCTCTATCTGCTGGACGAGCCGACGACAGGGTTGCACTTTGATGACGTGCGCAAACTGCTGGAGGTGCTGCACCGGCTGACCGACCTGGGCAACACGATTGTGATTATCGAACACAATCTTGATGTGATTCGCAATGCGGACTGGATCATTGATCTTGGTCCTGAAGGCGGCGAAGAAGGCGGGCAGATTGTGGCGGAAGGAACTCCGGAGCGGGTTTCACGCACGAAAGGCTCGTATACGGGGGAGTTTCTGCGGCGGTACTATGGCGACGTATCTGTGAACGGCCATGGAACATCGAAAGGGCGCAGGGCAAGGAAGGTCACGGTGCAATGATGCTCGATCCAGTTTCGCTGACTCCGATGGAAACGCAGAGACCGTCCGGGGAAGAACTGCGGCCTGAGCCGTTGCCCTCAGAAGGTGAGATACCCAATCTGGGCCACGCTGTTTTGTTTTTCCTGATGAGCGCACCGCTCCTGTTGATTGGGGAATCGCTCAGCCTCTTTGTTGCGAAGCAGATACTGCACGGGAAGAATTACCAAGCATTGTTTGACCTGATGAGCACGGATGCGCGGCTTTCCATTCCTACACAGGCATTTGTGTATCTGCTGATTGGCTTTGTGACGGTGGCCGTCTTTACGGTGCTGTGGCAGCGGCCATTTGGCGAAGGCATCCACTGGAATGCTGCGATTGCGCGTCAGAGGTTTTCCTGGCTTTTCATGCTGGGTATTGGGATTGGCGTGGGGATTACGTTTTTGCAGGCCTATCTGCCGATTCCCATGCCGCAGAACCCGCCGATTCTGCAGGACATGGTGCATTCCTCACTGGGCGCATGGCTGATGCTGTTTTTTGGGGTTTCGATTGCTCCATTGATGGAAGAGCTTGCATTTCGTGGCTTTCTGTTGCCGGGACTGATTCATGGCTTCCGCTGGCTGATGCGGCACCAGATCCTTTCCGCAGAGGCGTTTTCATGGATGACAGTGCCGCTTTCGATTCTGCTGACGACGATTCCGTTTGCATTGCTGCACGCAGAGCAGGTTTCGCGGGCGTGGGGGCCATTGCTGCTGATCGGACTGGTGAGTGTGGCGCTGTGTGTGGTGCGTCTGCGGCTCAATTCATTGGCGGCGAGCACGGTGGTGCATGCGGCGTATAACTTTACTCTGTTTGCGGGGCTTCTGCTGCAGACGGAAGGGTTCCGGCATCTGGAACGGTTGAATAGCTAGGGTCGTGGGCAGGACAGGGTGAGTCCTGGGGCTTTGAACGAGGGCAACTATCTTCTTTCACCCACACATAATCAGCTAAACTCATCCTCAATGCGGGTTTTTGGCATTGACTGCGGGACGGAATGCACCGGCTATGGCGTGGTGGAGTGGGACGACACGCAGAGCGGGCCGCGGCTGGTCCCATTGGCGGCGGGCGGCATCCGGCTGTCGAAGAAGCTGCCGCTGTCGCAAAGACTGGCGCTGCTTTATGCCGAACTGAGCGCGCTGCTGGCGAGGCACGAGCCGGACATTGTGGCTGTAGAAGAAGTCTTTTATTCGGTGAATGCGAAGTCGGCGCTGAAGCTGGGGCAGGTAAGGGGAGTGGCGCTGCTGGCGGCGGCCAATGCAAATCTTTCTGTAGCCGAATACGCACCTCTGACCATCAAATCCACCGTAGTGGGATACGGACTGGCGCAAAAGGAGCAGGTGCAGTTTATGGTGGCGCGATTGCTGCAACTAGAGAAGGCCCCGGAGCCTGCCGATGCGGCCGATGCACTGGCCATCGCCATTTGCCACATTCACACTACGCAAACTCTGATTTTACAGAGCGGAGCCGTTCGCTAGATGAAGAAACGAATGCTGGCCTTCATGGCCATCGGGATTACAGCCATCGCATTTGCGCAGGACAATCACCAGAAAGCGCGTATCCGGTTTATTTTTGAGAACCCAAAGCTACAGCCCTCCACCTATGTGATGGACATTTACGAGGACGGTACGGGGCACTTCAAGTCACAGCCGGGAGGCGCGGCTGTTTCTGACGCGGAAGGAATTGCAGTCCAGCCGCTCGATACGGACATCAGGATTGAAAATCCACTGCTGGGGGTGTTGTTCAAGACTGCGCGTTCGCACAACTTTTTCGATGTGGCGTGTGAAAGCACGAAGTCCAAAGTGGCGTTTACGGGCAAGAAGGCGCTGATGTACACGGGGCCGGATGGCGATGGTTCGTGCACTTTCAACTGGTCGCGCGACCAGCAGATCATGAAGATTTCCGAGGACCTGATTGCTACCGCGTATACGCTGCAGGTCGGCCAGCGGCTGACGATTGAGCATGAGCACAATCGCCTGGGGCTGGATTCCGAGCTGGAGTCCCTGCAGGATGCGGCCAAGCAGGGGCAGGCACAACAATTGCAAAATATCGCGCCGCAGCTTCAGGCCATTGCGAATGACGACAGCGTGATGGAGCGGGCGCGGGGCCGGGCACGTCAGTTGCTGAGCGCAGGGAAGCCGGGGAACTGAGGAGATGCTCACCTCTACCTTTCCCGTAAATCGCACTGCGCTGGAAGTGGCCGTCATCCATAGATAA
>DASRBV010000231.1:0-4703 GCA_035653455.1 Pseudacidobacterium sp.
CGCGGCTTCCTCGAAACTGCTTCTCATCTGCGATTAATCGCTGCGGGTGGATTGAATCCAGTAAATGTGGCTGAAGCCATTCAGACGCTGGGACCCTGGGGGGTAGATGTGGCGAGCGGTGTGGAGGCTGCTCCGGGGAAGAAAGACCCCGCACTGGTAAAGGCATTCGTGAGCGCAGCCAGAGCTGGTGCCGCCATCATAGCGTAATCTGAAATACACGAGGAAATTGTGAGCACAACGCAACTCATCCAATCGGCCAGTACAGGACGCTTCGGCCCTTATGGCGGGCGTTATGTTCCGGAAACGCTAATGGCAGCGCTTGAAGAACTGGAGCACGCCTATGCGCAGGCGCAGGCTGATCCTGCCTTTCAGGCCGAGCTGGATTCGCTGTTGCGCGATTACGCGGGGCGTCCCACGCCACTGTATTATGCATCACGCCTGACTGAAAAGCTGGGCGGAGCAAAGATTTATCTCAAGCGCGAAGACCTTCTGCACACAGGCGCGCACAAAATCAACAACTGCATCGGGCAGGGCCTGCTCGCAAAGCGCATGGGCAAGAAGCGCATCATTGCCGAAACTGGCGCGGGACAGCATGGAGTGGCAACCGCCACAGTATGCGCGTTGCTCGGTCTCGAATGCGTCGTCTACATGGGCGAAGAGGACATGCAGCGGCAGGAGCTGAATGTCTATCGTATGCGGCTGCTCGGTGCGGAAGTCCGCGGCGTCAGCTCAGGCTCGCGTACGCTGAAAGACGCCATCAATGAGGCGATGCGCGACTGGGTCACGAATGTCCGCACTACACACTATCTGCTGGGCAGCGTGCTAGGGGCGCATCCGTATCCGATGATGGTGCGTGATTTTCATCGCATCATCAGTAAAGAGGCGCGCAAGCAGATCCTGGAAAAAGAAGGCCGTCTGCCCAGCGCTGTCATTGCCTGCGTAGGCGGCGGCTCAAACGCCATCGGCGCATTCTACGAATTTATTCCGGACAAAGAAGTACGACTCATCGGTGTGGAGGCGGGCGGACGCGGCACAAAGCTTGGTGAACACGCGGCGCGCTTCCAGGGCGGATCGCCCGGAGTTCTGCAAGGCACTTATTCTTACGTTTTGCAGGACGACGCTGGACAGATCGCTCTGACGCATTCCGTCTCCGCTGGACTCGATTACGCATCCATTGGCCCCGAGCACGCGATGCTGCACGACACGGGCCGCGCGGAATACACATCGGCATCCGACGAAGATGCTTTGAATTCCACGGTGACGCTGGCACGCACGCAAGGCATTCTGCCGGCGCTTGAAAGTGCACACGCCGTGGCGGAGTGCATCCGGCTTGCGCCAACACTGGGGCGGCATGAAATACTGGTAGTCAACCTCTCAGGACGTGGCGACAAAGACATGGGTATTCTTTCGCGCGAACTGAAGTTAAAGGGCGCAACGGAGTAAGACTGTTTCATGCCGATTCGCTTCAACCAGAAACCAGGGTTGGTGGTTTATCTGACGGCCGGAGACCCGGACCTCGCCACAACGCACGAGATTGCGCTGGCCGCGATTGACGCGGGCGCGGACGTGCTCGAATTGGGTGTGCCCTTCAGCGACCCGCTTGCAGACGGCCCTGTCATCCAGCGCGCGAGCGAACGCGCTGTACGCAACGGTACGAAGCTCAGCGATGTTCTTGCTCTGGCTGCGGAGCTTCGGAGCGAACGCCCTCAGGCTGGCCTTGTCATCTTCTCCTACTACAATCCTGTTCTTCGTTTCGGACTGGAGAGCTTTTGCGAAGCCGCAGAAAAGGCCGGGGTTGACGGCGTGCTCATCACGGACATGATTGTGGAAGAAGCTGATGAGTATCTGAGGCATCTGCAAACGCATCATCTCGCGCCTGTTTTTCTCGCCGCGCCGACCAGCCCGGATGAGCGGCTGGAGCGCATCGCTAAAGCCTCACAAGGATTTGTCTACGCCATCTCGCGCACGGGCATTACCGGAACGCAGCAGCAGCTTGCTTCCGATGCTGAGCAGCTTGTGAAACGTCTGCGCAGATTCACGCAATTGCCCATCGCCGTCGGCTTCGGCATTTCCAACGCAGAGCACGTTGCCGCTGTGGGTGAATTTGCGGATGCAGCCGTGATTGGCAGCGCAATTGTGGCGCTGATTGAGAAGTCTGCGCGCGAAGAAGCACCCAGCTCGATCGCGCGATTTATCAAGGGCCTGCGCCAACCTGTGGCGCTGGCCCAGTCATCCCGCTAAGTTTCTAAAAGGCAGCTTGAATTTCCGGTGCAGGCACTTTCGCGTGCGCTCCAAAAGGAAAGGCATACATGGACATTGCAGACTGGCGCAAGAAAATTGATGAGATTGACCGTCAGATTGTGGCGCTGATCAGCCAGAGGGCGGAAGCCGCGCAGGCAATCGGAAAGCTGAAGAAGTCCACAAACCTGCCCGTGTATGAGCCAAACCGCGAGCGCATCATCTTCGACAATGTGCGCGCAGCCAACAAAGGCCCCCTGCCCGACATTGAGCTTGTGCACATTTACGAACGCATCATTGACGTGATGCGCGCCTTGCAGCAGGACGAGCTGGCCTCACAAAGATCAGGACCATCCGCAGGGGAGACAGGAAAGAAATCATGATTGTTGCCATGCAGGAACAGGCGACCGAAGAGCAGATACAGCACGTAACCGAACGCATGATGGAGCTTGGCTTCAAGGTCCATCGCACCACAGGCACGGTGCAGAGTATTCTGGCCGGAGTCGGCACCCCGGTCGCATTCGACGTAAAAGATTTTCAGGTAATGGATGGCGTGGCAGAAGCCTACCGCATTACATCGCCCTATAAGCTGGCCGGACGCGGCTTCCGCCCGGAAGGCACTGTCATCAAGTTCAAAAATGGCGTGGAGATTGGCAACTCTGAGGCCGTTGTAATGGCAGGTCCCTGCTCTGTCGAAAACCGCGATCAGATTTTCACCGCGGCAGAACAGGTAAAGGCCGCAGGCGCAAAGTTCCTTCGCGGAGGCGCGTTCAAGCCGCGCAGCTCACCGTATTCTTTCCAGGGACTCGGCCTCGAAGGCCTCAAACTGCTGCGCGAAGTGGGCGACGCCACCGGACTGCTCATCATCAGCGAAGTCATGGAGATTTCGCAGATCGAACTGATGATGCCTTACGTGGATACCTTTCAGGTAGGCGCGCGCAATATGCAGAACTTCAACCTGCTGCGTGAACTGGGGCAGGTGCGCAAGCCTGTCCTCCTGAAGCGCGGCATCGCTGCTACGATTGAGGAACTGCTGCTCTCTGCGGAATACATCCTTTCAGGCGGAAACTACGAAGTGATGCTCTGCGAGCGCGGCATTCGCACTTTTGAGACATATACACGCAACACGATGGACATCTCGGCCATTCCGGTGCTCAAAAAACTTTCGCACCTCCCTGTCGTCGCTGATCCGTCGCATGGCGTCGGCCTCCGGGACAAGGTACCAGCCATGGCCCGCGCTGCCATCGCCGCAGGCGCAGATGGATTGCTGATTGAGGTCCACCCCAATCCTGAGAAAGCGGCTTCGGACGGCGCACAGACGCTCTTCCCAGAGCAGTTTTCGAAACTGATGCAGGAGCTTCGCCTCATTGCAACTGCCGTAGGGAGAAACATCGCATAATGGCCATCAAGCGCATTGCCATTCTTGGAACGGGGCTGATCGGCGGATCCGTCGGGATGGCCCTGCGCCAGAATGGCTTCACCGGAACGATCTTTGGATGGGACCGCGAGGTCGTACAAGCGGCCATTGCGCTCGCCCGCGAAACGATTACTGAAATTGCCGATGATCCAATCAGGGCCGCGCAGCAGAGCGATGTCGTTCTGTTGAGCGGCCCGGTCTTCAGCATTCTGGAGTGGCTGGAAAAACTTGCGCCCATTCTGCGGCCGGACCAGCTTGTGACGGATGTTGGTAGCGTGAAGGGTATCCTGTGCGAGCGTGCTTCCGGCCTCTATAACCAGCCGGACAAGGCCGGGTTTCTCCCCGGACACCCTATGGCCGGAAAAGAAGTGAGTGGCGCTGCAAACGCCGATGGCAGCATCTTTCATGGCGCAGTCTGGCTCTTTACCGAAGGTACGAAGAGAGCAGGGATGTCTGCCGAAGCACGTGCCAAAGCAGAGGAATGGTGCGAATGGGTGCATCGCTTTGGCTGCCGAACAATTGACCTTGATCCGAAGCGGCACGACGAACTCTGCGCATGGGTCAGCCATCTGCCACAGTTTGTTTCCACTGCCCTGAGCGCGCTGCTTGAAGAAAGATTCCGTGACGATGAAGACCTGCGCGCGATTGGTGGACGCGCCTTACGCGAGATGACGCGCCTCGGCGCCAGCCCCTACTCTATGTGGCGCGACATCGCGCATACCAATGAAGAAGCTGTCGCGGCAAGCCTCCATGCGCTGGAGCAACGGCTCACACATTTGCGCGAAAATCTGAAAAGTCCCGCTCTGCGCGAAGAATTCGACCTGGCCAACCGGTTTCGCCTGGGGAGACCAAAAAGTATCCGACCAAGTAAGATGTAGGCCATGCGGAAAATTGGTCTGACCACTGCCCTTCTTTTCATTTTTCACGCCGTGCTTCCTCTGCGTGCCCAACAGCCCACGACGCTTCTTGTAGATGTAGACCATCGCCAGCAGATAAGCCTGAATGGCCCGTGGCACTACATTGTGGATCCGTATCATCAGGGCTGGGG
>DASRBV010000232.1:0-12369 GCA_035653455.1 Pseudacidobacterium sp.
GCCTCCGGATAATTTTGCAGGCGAAAGGCGGCCATTCCGAGATTGCGCATAAGCCCTGGAGTGGATGCGTCCCACGATTCGGCCTGCTGGAAGTGTTCCAGTGCCTGAGCGTATTGCCGCTGGCGCGCTTCTGCTGTGCCCCAGTCATTCAACCCAGTGCTCAGGACTTCCCGAAGTAGGTGTTCGCGGGTTTGGAGTTGCTTCTTTTTTGCCGGGGTGAGATTCGGTTGTTTGAGCGCAGTTTCGGTTGTCTGTATCTGTTGTTTAGCAGCATCAGTCAGCTTCTGAGCGGCGGAAATGACCTGGGACGGATCGCCTGAGTCTCGGGCAGCCTGTTCAGCGTTGATGAGTCGCTGGAGTTCTGTTGTCTGCTGGGCGCCGATGGGAGCGCAGATGAGGAAGAGCGCAAGCAGAGTCTTCCTGAGATGGTGTAAAGGGATGAGCATCTGTTTTGTGGCTGCCTCTTCTTACACAAACAGGATATAGAACAAGCAGTATAGTGAGGGAAGCCGCGGTTCGTTGTATGTTCGAATGGAGACTTGAGATAAAAAAGCCCCGGCAGGACCGGGGCTTTTGATTGCGTGAACGGCCAGTTTTACTCGGCGGCCATTTCTTCGGCTTCGCCTTCCTGACGCATCATTTCGAGTTCGCGCTCGGCGGCCTCGTAGGCTTCATGTACCTCCTGCTGGACGCGGGCTGCCGCTTCCTCAAGCTCAGGTGAGAGCTGGACATTGCGGTAGTATTCCATGCCCGTGCCGGCCGGAATCAGGCGGCCAACGATTACGTTCTCCTTGAGTCCGCGCAGGTTGTCCACTGCTCCATTAATGGAGGCTTCGGTAAGAACACGCGTGGTCTCCTGGAAGCTGGCCGCCGAGATGAAGCTCTCAGTAGACAGCGACGCCTTGGTGATGCCGAGCAGCAGCGGACGGCCAGTAGCAGGGCGTCCACCATTGGCAATGGCACGCTCGTTCTCCTGGCGGAAGCGGAACTTGTCCACCTGCTGTTCGAGCAGGAAGTTGGTGTCGCCTACTTCCTCGATCTTCACCCAGCGCAGCATCTGACGGACGATGACTTCGATGTGCTTGTCCGAGATGGCCACACCTTGCAGGCGGTAGACTTCCTGGATTTCATTCACCAGATAAGCCTGGAGTTCCTTCTCACCGAGCACGGCAAGAATGTCGTGCGGGTTCAGAGGACCATCCATAAGCGGCTCACCGGCGCGCAGGCGTTCGCCCTCCTGCACGTTGACGTGGACACCGCGAGGAACGGAGTATTCCTTCTCCTCGCCGTTGTCTGCCGTAACGTAGATCTTACGCTGGCCCTTGGTGACTTCGCCGAACTTCACAACGCCATCAATCTCAGAGATGATGGCGGTTTCGCGCGGCTTGCGGGCCTCGAAAAGTTCCACTACACGCGGCAGACCGCCGGTAATGTCCTTGGTGCGCGTGGTTTCGCGCGGAATCTTAGCCAGAACATCGCCTGGGAAGACTTCGTCTCCGTCCTGAATCATGAGGTGGGCGCGAGAAGGCATCAGATATCGCTTGTTGCCTTTCGCTCCCTTGATCACGATGGCAGGCTGGCGCTTTTCATCCGGCGAATCGCCCACAACCAGACGCGAGAGGCCGGTGACCTCGTCCACTTCTTCGTGCAATGTAATGCCTTCCTGCAGATCTTTGAACTGGACAGTTCCGCCGATCTCCGTGAGGATGGCAAATGTGTAGGGGTCCCACTCGACCATGGCCTGGCCCAGCTCAACCTTCTGCCCATCTTCAACCTTCAGCTTGGCACCATAGACCACCTGGTAGCGCTCTTTCTCGCGGCCACGTTCGTCAATTACGGCGATGGAGCCGGAGCGATTCATGGCCACCAGGTCGCCCTGTTTGGAGCGGACCGTAACCATATTGATGAAGCGCACCGTGCCGGCATTCTTGGCATCGAGACGCGACTGCTCAGAGACACGTGACGCCGTTCCACCGATGTGGAAGGTACGCATGGTCAGCTGTGTTCCCGGCTCGCCGATGGACTGTGCAGCGATGACGCCTACGGCCTCGCCCAACTCAACCAGACGGCCAGAGCCGAGGTTGCGCCCGTAGCAGAGTACGCAGACACCGCGGCGCGACTCACAGGTGAGCACCGAGCGGATCTTGACGCGCTCAATACCTGCAGCCTGAATCTGCGAAGCGAGATCTTCGTTGATCTCCTGATTCACATCAACGATGACGTTTCCTTCGTAGTCCTTGATTTTTTCAAGGGACACGCGGCCGATGATGCGGTCGCGCAGCGGCTCGATGATCTCGCCCGACTCGACGATAGGCGTCACGTAGATGCCCTCGACCGTGCCGCAATCATGCTCGCTGACGATGACGTCCTGCGCCACGTCTACCAAACGGCGGGTCAGGTAGCCTGAGTCAGCGGTCTTGAGGGCGGTATCGGCCAGACCCTTACGTGCACCGTGCGTTGAAATGAAGTATTCGAGCACAGTAAGGCCTTCACGGAAGTTCGCCGTGATGGGTGTTTCGATAATTTCACCTGAAGGCTTCGCCATCAGTCCGCGCATACCAGAGAGTTGACGAATCTGTTGCTTCGAACCGCGGGCGCCGGAGTCGGCCATGATGTAGATCGGGTTCATGGCCCCTTCCTTGTCCGCGTTCTTCATGTTGTCGAACATCTCGTCAGCAACTTTTTCTGTCACCGCCGACCACAACTGAATGACCTTGTTGTTGCGTTCGCCATTGGTGATGGCGCCATCCAGATACTGCTGCTGCACGGCGAAACGCTGCTTTTCGGCATCGCGTACAAGCGAGTACTTGGTTTCCGGAATGACCATGTCATCCAGACCCACCGAAAGACCCGAGCGCGTCGCATACTGGAAGCCGAGTTCCTTAATGCGGTCCAGCATCTGCACCGTGGTCTCAAGGCCAAGATTCAGATAGCAGTAATTCACAAGCTGGCCAATGCCCTTCTTCTTAAGAAGACCATTGACATACGGCATCCCCTCCGGCAGAGCGTCATTCAGGATGGCGCGGCCTACCGTAGTCGAGATGTACTGCTTGTCGTACTCGACGGGTTCGGTGTGCAGCAGATCCTGATCGTCGTAGGCCGTGGTCATATCAAGCACAGGCCCGGAGTAGCGGAGGCGGATCGGCGTTAGCGTCTCCACTTCTTTCGCATTCAGGGCCATCAGCACTTCTTCGATGTTGGCGAAGACGCGGCCCTCGCCCTTCGCGCCCTTCTTGGACTTGGTCAGGTAGTACAAACCAAGCACCATGTCCTGTGTGGGCACTGTGATTGGCTGGCCCGATGCGGGCGACAGAATGTTGTGCGAGGAAAGCATCAACACGCTGGCTTCCACCTGCGCTTCAGGCGACAGCGGAATGTGTACAGCCATCTGGTCGCCATCGAAGTCCGCGTTAAAGGCAGTGCATACCAACGGGTGGATCTTAATGGCCTTGCCTTCCACCAGCACCGGTTCAAAGGCCTGAATCCCTAAACGGTGCAGGGTTGGAGCACGGTTCAGCAGCACCGGGTGGTCCTTAATCACTTCCTCAAGGATGTCCCACACGATCGGCTCCTGCAGCTCGACCATCTCCTTTGCCTGCTTGATGGTGGTGCAGTGTCCGGTCTGTTCTAGACGGTGGTAGATAAAGGGCTTGAACAACTCAAGCGCCATCTTCTTCGGCAGACCGCACTGGTGCAGCTTCAGTTCAGGGCCAACAACGATCACAGAACGTCCGGAGTAGTCCACACGCTTGCCGAGCAGGTTCTGGCGGAAGCGTCCCTGCTTGCCTTTCAGTGTGTCAGAGAGCGACTTCAGCGGACGGTTGTTTGCGCCGCGCAGCACGCGTCCGCGGCGGCCATTGTCAAACAACGCGTCAACCGCTTCCTGCAGCATGCGCTTTTCATTTCGCACGATGACCTCAGGCGCATGGAGGTCCATGAGCTTCTTGAGGCGGTTGTTGCGGTTGATGACGCGACGGTAGAGATCGTTCAGGTCAGACGTGGCAAAGCGGCCGCCATCCAGAGGCACCAGCGGGCGCAGTTCCGGTGGAATGACCGGAATCACGTCCAGAATCATCCACTGCGGCTTGTTGCCCGACTTCCGGAATGCCTCGACCACCTTCAAGCGCTTCGAGTACTTGAGGCGCTTCTGGAGCGACGTCTCAGCCTTCATGCGCTCGCGCAGCTCAATGGCAAGCTCATCCACATTGACGCGCTTCAGCAATTCCTTAATGGCTTCGGCGCCCATCATGGCCTTAAAGCCAGTGGGGCGATACTGCTGGTCAAGCTCACGGAAGCGGTTCTCGTCCTTGATAATCTCGCGCTCGCGCGTAGGCGAGTCGCCTGGATCTACCACGACATAGCTCTCGAAATAGAGCACACTTTCAAGATCACGCAGTGAAATATCGAGTAGGTGTCCGATACGTGACGGCAGCCCCTTAAAGAACCATACATGCGAGCACGGCGAGGCCAGCTCGATATGGCCAAGGCGCTCACGGCGCACTTTGGACAGCGTGACTTCCACACCGCACTTGTCGCAGATGACTCCGCGGTGCTTCATGCGTTTGTACTTGCCGCAGAGACACTCCCAGTCTGTGACCGGGCCAAAGATGCGGGCGCAGAACAATCCATCGCGCTCCGGTTTGAAGGTGCGGTAGTTGATGGTTTCCGGCTTGGTGACTTCGCCATGAGACCAGCTGCGGATCTTCTCGGGCGAAGCGAGCGAGATGCGGATCGCGTCGAAATCCGTGATCGGGCTGGTTAATTCGAATGGGCTGGAACGGTACAAGGTGACCCTCCTGTGCAGCCTTTAGCTATCAGCTTCCAGCTGCTCTTCACTTCTGTTCATATCTACGCAGCGCAAAGATCGCGCTGCTCAATCTTAAGTAGCCAGTTGTTAATTGCCAGCCCTCAGTATGTTCAACTGAGGACTGGCAATTGTTCACTAACAACTAATCTGCTGCCGCCACAAACGTCGGCAGCGGCTGTTTCTTGGCTTCATCGCCGACCTGCTTAATCAGTTCCACATCGAGGCAAAGCGCCTGCAGCTCGCGCACAAGCACGTTGAATGACTCCGGAACACCCGGCTCAATTGCCGCTTCGCCCTTGACGATGGCCTCATAGATCTTGGTACGGCCATAAACATCATCGGACTTGGCAGTGAGCAGCTCCTGCAGGATGTACGCTGCGCCATAGGCTTCGAGCGCCCAGACTTCCATTTCTCCGAAGCGCTGCCCGCCGAACTGCGCCTTGCCACCCAGCGGCTGCTGCGTAATAAGCGAGTACGGCCCAATCGAACGGGCGTGGATTTTGTCATCCACCAAATGCGAGAGCTTGAGCATGTAGATGTAACCCACCGTTGCCGGCTGCTCGAACTGCTCGCCCGTCATGCCGTCGTAGAGATGGATTTTGCCCGACTCCGGCAATCCGGCCGCTTTCAGAAGCGCTTTGATCTCCGTCTCCTTCGCGCCGTCAAAGACCGCCGTTCCGAACCATGCGCCCTTCTCCATACCTGCGCAGACGCGGATGAGTTGCTCGTCTTCAAGTTCCAGCAATTGCCGGAGTACCGCGGTGTTGGCGAACTTCTCCTTCACCACTTCGCGCAGACGCGCCGGGTCGCGGTACTGGTTGACCATTGCTGCCACCTGTTGGCCGACTTCGTGCGCGGCCCAGCCCAAGTGCGTTTCCAGAATCTGGCCGACGTTCATACGCGAAGGCACGCCCAACGGGTTTAGGACAATCTCGACCGGAGTGCCATCAGGCAGATACGGCATATCTTCCTCGGGCAGCACGCGGGAAATGACACCCTTGTTGCCGTGGCGTCCGGCCATCTTGTCGCCGACTGAAAGCTTGCGCTTCATGGCGATATAGACCTTCACCAGCTTGATCACACCCGGAGCAAGTTCGTCGCCCTTTTGCAGCTTGGCAATTTTCTCGTTCGTGATCTTGCGCAGGACGTCAATCTGACGCGAAGTCATCTCCTCAATCTCGTCAATCTGCTCATTCACGCGCGGGTCTTTGTCTGCGTAGCGAATGCGCTTCAGATTGCGTGTCGAGATCAGCTCGATAGTGTCGCGGTCAAGAATCGTGCCCTTGGTGAGCAGTCGCTTGTTCGTACGCTCGTCATGCAGGTCGGCAAGGACTTCTTTGCCGCCCAGAATTGCTTCAAGACGCTTCAAACGCTCGTCGGTGAGAATGCGGATCTCATCAGCGAGGTTCTTTTCGAGCTTCGCCACCTGCTCGGCTTCAATCAGCTTGGCGCGCTCGTCCTTTTCCTGTCCCTTGCGGGAGAAGATGCGGACGTCCACCACCGTGCCTTCGATGCCCGGAGGGCAGGTCAGCGACGCGTCGCGCACATCACCGGCCTTTTCGCCAAAGATGGCCCGCAACAGCTTCTCTTCCGGAGTAAGCTGCGTCTCGCCTTTCGGCGTGACTTTGCCTACCAGAATGTCGTTGTGCTTAACCTTGGCACCGATGCGGATAACACCGCTCTCGTCCAGATCACGCAGCGCGTGTTCGCTGACGTTGGGAATGTCGCGGGTGATTTCTTCCGGCCCCAGCTTCGTGTCGCGCGCTTCAATCTCGAACTCTTCAATGTGGACCGAGGTGTAGTAGTCCTCACGAACAAGTTTTTCTGAGATCAGGATCGCGTCCTCGAAGTTGTATCCGCGCCAGGGCATGAAGGCCACCAGCACATTGCGGCCCAGACCAAGCTCGCCCTGCTCCGTGCAAGGTCCGTCAGCAATTACCTGCCCTTTCACCACGCGGTCACCCTGGCGGACAATCGGCTTCTGGTTGATGCAGGTGTTCTGGTTGGAGCGCTTGAACTTGATGAGCTGGTAGATGTCCGAACCAACCTCACGCGACAACTGCGTCGGATGGTGCTCGCCTTCCACGCGCACGATAATGCGCTCGGAATCCACCGAGTCCACAATACCGTTACGGCGGGCAAGAACGACAGCGCCAGAGTCGCGCGCCGTGACGCCTTCCATCCCCGTGCCCACAAGCGGAGCTTCAGAAACCAGCAGTGGCACTGACTGTCGCTGCATGTTGGCGCCCATCAGAGCGCGGTTGGCGTCGTCGTGCTCAAGGAACGGCACCAGCGATGCGGCCACGGAAACAAGCTGTTTCGGGCTGACGTCCACATAGTCCACTTCACTGCGGTTCACGAGGACAAAGTTGCCCTGACGGCGGGCGTTCACCAGCTCGTCTTTGATATTGCCTTCATCGTCCAGATCAATATTCGCCTGAGCAATCGTGTGGCGGTCTTCTTCCCACGCCGACAGATAGAAGGAGAATGGCTCGTACTCAATCGTCCGCTTCTTGTCCTTCTTAAGCTGGTTGTTCAGCTTGATGGCTTCCTGCTTCTCCAAGTGGTCACCAACGCGCAGGCCGCTTTCGCCTGCATTGGTGATCTGGACATAGTCGAGCACACGGCCATCTTTCACGCGCCGGTATGGCGACTCGATAAAGCCGTACTCGTTAATGCGCGCAAAGCACGAGAGCGAGCTGATAAGACCGATGTTCGGACCTTCCGGCGTCTCAATCGGGCAGATACGTCCATAGTGCGTCGGGTGAACGTCGCGCACTTCAAATCCCGCACGTTCACGCGACAAACCACCCGGACCCAGTGCCGAAAGACGGCGCTTGTGCGTGATTTCAGACAGCGGGTTCGTCTGGTCCATGAACTGCGAGAGCTGCGATGAGCCAAAGAACTCACGGATGGCCGCCATCACCGGCTTTGCATTGATGAGGTCGTGCGGCATGGCCGTGGACATCTCCTGATACACGCTCATCTTTTCTTTAATGGCGCGCTCCATGCGGACCAGACCGATGCGGAACTGGTTCTCCATCAACTCACCCACGGCACGCACGCGGCGATTGCCGAGATGGTCAATGTCGTCCACAATGCCGATGTTCTTGCGCAGCTTCAGCAGATACCGGATCGTCGCGTAAAAGTCATCCGGGGTCAGCGTGCGGCGGTCGAGAGGCGTCGCGTCCTGGTTCTCATACAGCTTGATGTTGAACTTCAGGCGGCCGACACGCGAGAAATCATACTTGCGCGGATCGAAGAACATGCCCTCGAACAGCGCCGTCGCCGTGTCGAGCGTCGGCGGATCGCCCGGACGGAGCTTGCGGTAGATTTCAATCAGCGCTTCTTCCGGCTTGCGGACCGAGTCGCGGCGCAGTGTATTGGTGATGACGTTGCCCACGTCATCCCGCTCAGGGAAAAAGACCTCAATCGTGCTAACGCCACTCTGCATAATCTTGTGCAGTTTGTCAGCGGTCAGTTCCTGATTCGCCTCAAGGAAGACCTCGCCCGTGGTCGTGTCAATCACGTCTGCGGCAGTGACTGCGCCATCCAGTTCGGCCGTCTCGATTTCGACTTCCGAAACCTTGTGCTGACGCAGTGCCTTCAGAATGGAAGGCGTAATCTTGCGGCCGGAGTGCGCAATCTCCTCGCCTTTGGCGACAATGGCATGCGCGGGCTTTGCACCCAGCAGGTGGGTCCCCTTCTCCGTGTCCTGCTCAACCGCCCAGAACAGCTTGTTGTCGCGGACAGAAATCTTGTCCACCGTGTAGAAGGTCTTCAGAATCTCTTCATCCGACTTCAGACCAAGAGCGCGCAGGAAAATCGTGCCCAGGAACTTGCGTTTGCGGTCAATGCGGACATAGAGCGTGTTCTTCTGGTCGTACTCAAATTCAACCCACGATCCACGGTACGGGATGATCTTGCCGAGGAAATACGTGCGGTTGTTTGCCGTCTCAAAGAAGACGCCCGGCGAACGGTGCAATTGCGAAACAATGACGCGCTCAGTGCCGTTCACAATGAACGTGCCGTTCTGCGTCATCAGCGGAATATCGCCAAAGAAAACTTCCTGTTCCTTGATGTCGCGGATCGTCTTCGCGCCCGTTTCTGCGTCCTTGTCATAAATCGTCAGACGCACGGTGACCTTCAGCGGGGCCGAATACGTCATGCCACGCTCTTCGCATTCAGACTGGTCATACTTCAGTTGCAAACCGACCGGGTCACCGCACTTGTTGCAGAAGTCCGGGGTGTTCTTGTTGTAGGTGCCGCACTTGTGGCAAAGCACATCGCCCGGATGGAACGGATCGGTGATCACCATCGCGCCGCAATTGACGCAGGTGGTACGCAGGTGGTGTAGCCCCTTCAGGTGTCCGCACTTACACTCCCAGTTCCCGATGGAGTAATCCACGAAATCGAGTTGCGAGATGTTGCGGAAGTCAGCAATGGGGAACACCGAAGTAAAGACAGACTGGAGTCCGTTATCTTCACGCTCAGACGGCAATTTATCCATCTGCAGGAAGCGCTCATAGGAGCGCCTCTGCACTTCAATCAGGTTAGGGATTTTGATGGCTGTTGGAATTTTTGAAAAATCGAGACGGCTGCGAATGGCGCGGTTCTCGTTCGGCATGCTTCACTCCTGGGGCCTGTTTGCGCGAGAGATTCTGACATGCTGTCCAGGCCGCGCAGCATGCCCTGATGACGAAGTCCGCCGCAGCGCCTCTCGCCCGCTGCGGCATCTAAAAACTTCTTTCCATGCGTGCCCGCGCTCCAAAATGGAACGCAGGGCGAAATCCCCCGGACTTTCCACATCTCCGGGCTTGCATCTGCAGGCAACCTCGCGATACAAACAAAACGTCAAACAGAGGTGCCTAGGTTATATCTCAGGCGGGATAGTTCGCAGGGCATAGAAGGAAAAGACAAAGCGGATGAAAACTGCACAAACGCGAAAAGCCCGTAAAGACAAGACGTCTTACGAGCGCCACAACCCGGATTGTGCACTTTTAAAATACAGAATGTTCGCTTCCGCCGCTCTGAAACCGTGTATGCCGCCCTACAGCTGATCCAAACCTCGCACCCGCAGGCCCGCCGCTATCTCCCACAGATACGTCGGCACAAATATATGCCGAAAAGCCCTCTATCCACCCTCCGCATGCCAGCAAGCCGCGCAATTCTCTGTCGCGCCTGGACTTACCCGCGGAATCCTTACTGCATGCCGTCAGACACAAGGAAAAACCAGACGGAATGCGCACTTTTCATCATAGCGCATCCCGTTTTGGCATGCAACTTGCCTTGCAAATTTTTTGATGCAAATTCGCCAATTGCGGTGCAATTTTGCATCAAAAATCCGGCCCGACAAAGGCAGGAACAGGCAAAAATTACTTGATTTCGATGGTAGCGACGCCTTCAAACTTTTTCTTGATGGCCTCGGCATCTTCCTTGCTGACGTTCTCTTTCAGCGTCTTGGGAGCGCCATCCACAAGATCCTTGGCTTCCTTCAGACCGAGCGAAGTCACTTCGCGCACGGCCTTAATGGTGTTGATCTTGTTCGCACCCGCATCCTTCAGGATGACGGTGAACTCGGTCTGCTCAGCCGCCGCAGGGGCCGCCGCGCCCGCTCCGGCACCCGCTCCGGCTACGACCACAGGGGCCGCTGCCGCCGCCGAGACGCCAAGGCGCTCTTCAAGTTTCTTCACCAGGGCCGCTGCGTCCAACAGGCTAAGCCCGACAATCTGTTCCTCTAACTGCTGCAAATCCGCCATTGATGTTCTCCGTAATACGAAATTTGTTTACCACCCCGGAGCGCCCGTGCTCCGGTTGCCGCCTGCCCGCCATGAAGTTTCCGATGTGCCCAGACCCGCACCCTTCACGCTCTGCCTTGCGGCGAATCTCTTTAGCCTTTTAGCCGCCAGAAGCTAGCTCGCTTCTGCAAACTTCTTTTGCTCGACCGCTTGATTGATGACCACCGCCAGGTCGCGTCCCGTCGCATTGATGACCGTCGCCAGACGCTGCGCCGGAGCATTGATAAGGAAGAGCAGCTTCGAGAAGATCTCTTCCTTGCCCGGCATGGTCGCCAACTGTTTAATCTCGTCAACCGTGATGACCTTACCATCAATAATGCCAAGCTTGAATGTAAACTCGGCGTTCTCCGCCACCCAGTTCGACAGCGCCTTGGCCAACGCCACCGGGTCACCGCTCGTGTACGCAACCGAGGAAACGCCCTTCAGCCCCTGGAGCGCCGCTTCAATCTGCGTTCCCTGCGCCGCGCGCGCCGCCAGCTTGTTCTTGAGAACACGATAGCGCCCGCCCGCAGCGCGGACCGTCTTACGCAATTCAAAATCCTGGGCGACCGTCAGTTTGGCAAATGTGCCGATAATCGCGCTGGTCGAACCCTGCAGCTCCCGCGCAAGCTGCGAAACCTTTTCTGCCTTCTTCGCTTTGGTCAATGCCATAATAAGCCTCTAGCTGTTAGCTACTAGCTCTTAGCTAAATCCCTGTTTCAAATCCTCTAAAAGCCAGCTAACGGCTAGAAGCTAGCTGGCTAAAAGCCGCCTACGCCTTTGCGACCTGGTCGGCAATCGCACCATCAAGCGGAATGCCCGGGCCCATCGTCGAGCTTAGCGTGATTCCCTTAATGTATTTCCCTTTGGCAGCCGAAGGCTTTGCGCGGACAACGCTCGTGATGACCGTCAACGCATTCTCGACCAGCTTTTCCGCCGGGAAGGAAATCTTGCCCACCGGAACATGGACCAATGCCGTCTTGTCGGTACGAAACTCAACCTTACCAGCCTTGATTTCCTTAATTGCAGCAGCGACATCGGTGGTCACTGTACCCGTCTTCGGGTTGGGCATCAGGCCGCGGGGCCCGAGCACCTTACCGAGGCGTCCAACCGACTTCATCATGTCGGGAGTAGCAATCAGAGCATCGAAGTCCGTCCAGCTTTCCTTCTGGATCTTCTCAACCAGTTCCTCGCCACCGACAATGTCGGCCCCGGCAGCCTCTGCCTCGCGCAGCTTCTCGCCGGAGGTAATGACTGCGACCTTCTTGGTCTTGCCCAGCCCATGCGGCAGCACCACCGTGCCGCGGACCATCTGGTCGGCATGCTTGGGGTCTACGCCCAGACGAAGCGTTAGATCCACCGTTTCATCAAACTTTGCAAACTTGACTTTCTGCAGGAGCGGAACCGCTTCCTGAAGGGCGTAGGGACGCTTTTCGACAGCAGCGCGCGCCTTCGCCGTATTCTTACTGACTCTTCTGGCCATGTATCCTCGTCTCCCACCGCACAGTCGTTCCCGCTGCTGGCCGTGGTGCTATTGACTCGGCCCGAGCTGGCGCTCAGGACGCATTTCTAAGTATGCCGTAAAAGGAGGCAGAAAGCAACTATGCCCCAAAAAGAAAGGGCACCACGGCATAGTGGTGCCCTCCCAAAATGAACTGCATGAGATCAGAAGACGAACTTGCCTCCAATCTGAAGCGTACGAGGAGTGGTTGCGTTCTCCGCATTGCTCATAAATGGATTGAAGCCCGTCGGCGAGTATTGCTCCACTGACACATTCGGAGTACC
>DASRBV010000233.1:0-3124 GCA_035653455.1 Pseudacidobacterium sp.
GGCGACATCGCCAGTTTTATTCTGGAATATCAGCAGGCTGTACGGCTCCGCCCGAGCGATCCAGGCGCCCACCTGGACCTGGCAAATGCCTATATGTCTGCGAAGAAATTGAAGGATGCTTTGGACGAATACAAGGTCGCAGCGCAGCTTGCGCCAAAAAGTCCGGAAGTCCATTATCGCTACGCTATGGCTCTGAAGGCGGCAGGAAAAACCAGCGAGGAGCAGGCTGAGTTGCAGAAAGCGGTCCAGTTGCGGCCGGACTATGCCGAGGCGCTTGAAGCGCTGGGAGACCTTCTGGTGGCCCAGAAGAATTACCAATTGGCTATCCCGACGTACCGCGACGCCGTGCGCATGCTGCCGAACGATCTGGACCTCAGGATGCGACTGGCCCGCGCGCTGGAGCAGAATGGCGATCCTCAGGGAGCGGTCCAAGTGCTCCAGGAGGCCGCAGACCTTGACTCCACTTCCGTGCAGTACGAATTGCAGCTTGCCGATGCGCTGGTTGCCAAGAAAGATTTTCAGTCGGCGGCCAGGGTTTACCGGCAGGCGCTGGCGCAGAAGCCTTCAGACCCTCAGCTTTCGATGCGTTTGGGGAACGCGCTGCTGCAAATGGGTGACACGAAAGGCGCTGCAGAGGCGTTCCGCCAGGCCCTCAAGGACCAGCCCGGCTCACCTCAGGCGCACCTGGAGCTGGCGGGAATGCTGGAGCAGACCGGCGATTACGAAAGTGCAGCAGAAGAAGCGAAGACGGCCCTCAAGACAATTCCCAATTCCGCCAAGGGACATTATCTGTTGGGCGTTGCGCTGATCGGCCAGAAGAGAACTGATGACGGCATCAAGGAATTGCGTGAAGCGCTGCGCGACAACGCCGATTACAGCGAGGCGAGGCTTGCGTTGGCGAATGCTCTTCGGCAGGATGGGCAACTCTATGAGGCGATCGGCCATTACGAGCAGTACTTGCGCGATAATCCGTCGGATGCCGGGGTGCACCTGATCCTGGCCGACGCGCTGAACGAACGCAAGAATTACGCCGAGGCCATCGAGCAGTGTGAGGAAGCTGTGCGGTTGATGCCTGACAATGCGCAGGCGCATTACGACCTGGCCGTCAATCTGGAAAAATTGGGCAAGAACGCGGATGCGCGCCGGGAGTACGAAACGTATCTGAAGCTCGATCCTAACGCTCCGAATGCAGAAGCCGTTCGAACATTGATGAGAAAGTTGGCGAAGCTCGAAAGCCGGGGATGATTGTTGATACTGCGGCGCAGCGCCCGCTTCTCGCTAAAAGAGGCGACCCCGTTGAGAAGCGCCAATTGTCGTCAACTTAACGCCCCAGAAGAGATTTGGCTATGGTCTGAAGCTGCATGAAGGATGTCCCCTCATAGATCTTTCCGATTTTCGAATCACGCAGGTATTTCTCTGCAGGGTAATCTTTGGTGAATCCGTAGCCTCCGTAAATTTCGACGGATTCCGAGGCCACGCGCTCCGCCACATTGGAGCAGAAATACTTGGCCATGGCGGCTTCCCTGAGAAAGGGCAAGCCGGCATCCTTGAGCCGAGCTGCGTTGTAAGTCAGCAGGCGCGCAGCTTCAATCTGAGTGGCCAGCCGCGCAAGCTGGAACTGGATCGCCTGGAACTCGCAGATGGGTTTCCCGAACTGCTTCCGTTCTTGCGCATATTGCAGGGCGTGATCGAACGCGCCCCGGGCCACGCCCACCATCTGCGCGGCAATTCCGATGCGACCTTCGTTCAGAGTCTCGATCGCCACTCTGTAACCTTTGCCAACCTCTCCCAGAACGTTTTGCCGGGGAATACGGCAGTCTTCGAGAACCAGTTCGCAGGTGGATGAAGCACGGATGCCGAGCTTATCTTCCTTTTTTCCAACCGTGAGTCCCGGCATTGAGCGGTCCGCGAGGAATGCCGTGATCCCTTTGTATCCCAGGTCGCGATTGACCGTAGCAAAGATGATGAATATTCCGGCTTCCCTGGCGTTGGTGATCCAGAGCTTTCGTCCGTTCAGCACATAGTGGTCGGCATCTTCAGTAGCGCGCGTTTCCAGCGCAAAGGCATCGCTGCCGGAGCCTGCTTCTGACAAGGCGTAGGAGCCGACTGTATCTCGCACGAGGCGCGGCAGAAATGCCTTCTTCTGCTCTTCGGTGCCCCAGCGCAGGATGGCGTTCGAAACCAGCGTGTTCTGAACGTCAATCACCACTCCCGCGGAAGCGTCAACGCGCGAAAACTCCTCAATGGCGAGCACGGCCATGAAGAATGATCCCCCGCTGCCGCCGTAGTTTTCCGGCACGCCGATTCCCATGAATCCCTGCTGGAAGAACTTCTCGATCAGGTCCTGACGGAAGACGCCCTCGCGGTCCATGGCCTCGACGTGCGGACCGATTTCGTTTTCGGCAAACTCGCGCGCCGCCGTCCGGAACATCTGCTCTTCTTCGCTGAGCATGGTTAGCGGCGGAATGGAGTGCGCTGACACGGAAGCCGGATCAGTCATGAAATTTGACCTCGCGCAAACGCCCTCATCTTATCACCGTCGCAACGCAGTGCAAACGTCGCGGGATCGTCGATGAGAGCCTGTTCATTCAGCCGCCGAAAGGAAGCGGAGCATGCTGCGGCGGAAATGTGCAACAGACAGCGCCCTGCCCGGGTGCTACCACTGCACGCCGGGATAGAGGCTGGGTATGCGCCGGATCCGGTAACCGATCTGACCGGTCACGTCGAGTTCCCAGACCGGTTGCGGTGTCGGCTCCTTGGTCACTTCCATTACGCGGGAGTTAAATGGATTTGCACGCAGGAAGCCTTCATCGAACTCCACGTCGCCGTTTGGAAGCAAGTCCATACTCCCCACTGCTTCTGAATAGTCCAGAGGCGAATCCTCCCAGAGGACGTGCGCGGTGCGCCCCGCCTCATCCACTTGAAAGAAGGGTACTCTGCTGTAGCAGGCCGGCTGGCCCGTGGTTCCGCACAGGTCACCATTATCGTCGAGGACCCGCGTGTAACCGTTGTCGAAGAGTCCCAGAGTGAAAATGCCCGTGCTGTTTGGGCTCAGGAACCGAATATCGTGTTGCCCGTACATCCAGGCGGCGGGCGCTCCCGAATCCAGTGTGAAGTCGCCCTG
>DASRBV010000234.1:0-18777 GCA_035653455.1 Pseudacidobacterium sp.
TACCCAAGCTTTACCGGCTGCCGCGAAGCCACAATCGAATAGGAGTACGCAACCGTATCGGCCAGGATCTTTGGAGCACCATCCGGAGCGCGACGGAAATAACTGTGTCCATGCGGCTGCGCCGGAATGGCCCCATAAGAAATCCACGGGCGTTTCTCCGATGTCACGTCGAGGTCCAGCGCCAGCGGTTCGGCCTTTCGGTTGCTCAGATGAGGCAGCAATGCCGTGAAGACCTGCCCCTGCTGCAACATGACTGCCGGAGATTTAAAGCCATACGCAGGAATGAAGTCCTCTGCTTCGCTCTTGATGTTCTGTGACCAGATAAAGTCCAGCGGGCCGCTCTTCGGCGTGTCCGTGGAACGGCGTTCCGGCATGAAGTCATAGCGGTCTTCCACCGAATGAACATGAACGCCACGCCTGAGGGTCAGGCGAGTAGAAACAGCCAGAATGTCCTCTTCCGGAGTAAGCATGATGCGCTGCTCGAGCGTGCCAATGCCGCAATCGCCCGTAAGCAGAAGCCCATGCTCAACAGACGATGCCCGCATCATCGCGCATCGCTTCGCACCGTCCGGTGTTTTTACCAGCACAGACGGACCAGTAGCAGACAGCGCCGGGACCCATCCCGTGCCTGTTTTTATGGAAATGGTCTCCGTCGCATTCACGCCCGTTCCTCGCACCTCTACGCGCAGTGTCTGCTGCGGGTTTTCAAGCGTCATCGAAGCAAAGCAGGCACCAGAAAGCAGCACAAGCGCGCACCACGCAGTCCACCGGCAAAACATTACTGGTCTCCTTTGGGCAGCCGCGTGTCCAGCTCCCACGGCCCTTTTTCAGAAATACCGAAGATAAATGTCTGCCCGGGAACATAGCGCTGGCGTACTTCGAAGTTCTCAAAAGCAATGCCACCGGGCACCGGCGCCGTAGATGCCCAGTACACACGGCGCGCGTTTACCCGGACGCGCAGGTCAGGCTGAATATCATGCGCCTGCACGCGCCAGTACTGCGTCAGCTTTGGCAGAACATATTTCCAGTGGGCCGTCTCATTCCACGGGGCCGTTGCCGGAGACTGTTCATTCGAAGTGCAGTACACAATCGCATCGCCATCGCCCGTGCGCAGCATTTCATCCAGAGGATAGTTTTCATGTTCGGCAAATGCATTGCCCTGATAATCAGCAAAGAGCTTACGGCTGTCTTCCACGCGTCCTTTCAGCCAGAGCAGGCGCAGCCGCTCATAGTTGCCCATGGTTGCGGTGACGGTCAGTTCGTCGAGTGGAGGGCCGTCATTTTCCTTAAATACGGAGAGGCGCAGTTCCTTGGGGTGGTCGCTGTCAATGGAAGCAATGACGTAGACATGCGCTCCGTTCGCGGTGAAGCGCTCCACGTCAATCCTGACGGAAAGCCGCTCCACAATAGCCGCTCCTGCATGAAGGGTCTCGAGGTTGCCGGACGCAGGCATGTCCGGGTCTACCCAGAGCCGCTTACCGCGCTCGCCCGGATCAAGCATGCTCGGCTCAAGCTCGCTGAAGGCCATGCGGTCAAAGCGGCTTCCCGGGCCTTGAATGACGGGTTCGATGGCGATATAGTTCAGCAGCTTCGGGGTATGGTCAGGTGGGGCAATGATACCGACGCGGATGAGCCCGCGAGGGCCCTTGAGTCCCCCGGGCGAGGGAAGTCCGAAGATGATCCCGTCCCGTCTCCCCCAGATGAGCGGGCCACCGGGCTTTTGTGGCCGCACCCAGAGAGAATCGGCGGCAAGGGCGCATGGCACAAAGCAGAGGAGCAGAGCAAAGGCAGCTAGGCGCGGTCTGTAAAAATTCATGGCGTGTAGTCTTTCGGCGCGAAAATTCGTCTACTCCTTTTAATCGTTTAAATATATTTCTGGCAAGTTATAATCCGATTGAGTTACACGGCCCGGAACTGAAAAAATTCCTTGCCAAAATCCACGAAAGAAACGAATCTACTCTACACACCCGATGGCCACAATTGTAGAAGTAGCAAAGCGGGCGGATGTTTCGATTGCGACGGTCTCAAACGTCATTCGGGGCACGCGGCGCGTCAGCCAGAAGCTCACGGAACGGGTGCAGGCCGCCATTCGCGAGCTGAACTATTCGCCCAATGAGATTGCCCGCAGCCTGAAGGTCCGCCAGACCCGCATGCTGGGTATGGTCTTGCCGGACATCACCAACCCATTCTTTCCGGAGATCATTCGCGGCGCCGAAGATACCGCCTTCGAGCGCGGGTACTTCCTGGTCACAGCCAACACTGACGAGCAGATTGGCCGCGAAAGACGCATCGTGTCCGCCCTGAGGTCTTACCGTGTAGACGGTGTGCTGCTCGCATCCGCCAGCGGCAAAGACACCGCGCACCTGAAGAGCACGATGGATGCCGGCGTCGCGCTGGTTTGTCTCGACCGCACCGTCCCCGGCATTAAGACCGATGCGGTGCTCTTGGACAATGTACGCGGAGCACGGGAGTGCGTGCGTCATCTCATCCAGAAGGGGCACACACGCATCGCCATCATTACCGGGGCCCTCAATCTGCAAACCGGGCGCGAGCGCCTGCGCGGCTACGAAGATGCTTTAACGGACGCCGGTCTTTCCATAGATCCGAAGCTGGTTTTTGAAGGTGATTTTCGCTATGAATCCGGTCACCGGCTGGGAAAGCAGATCATGAAGCAGACAAACCGGCCCACGGCCATCTTTGTCTGCAACGGTGTCATGGCCATCGGCGTTTTGAAAGCATTTGAAGAGATCGGCGCGGAATGCCCAAGAGACGTAGCGCTGGCAACTTTTGATGACATGAAGCTGGACAGCCCGTTTCATCCCCATCTCACTACGGTTGTGCAGCCCAGTTATGAAATGGGCGCGCGGGCGGCGACGATTCTGATGGACCGGATTGAAGGCAAGCTGAAGAAAGCGCCTTTCATCGTCCGCGTTTCGCCCACATTGATTCTGCGCGAATCTACCGAGGCATACCTGCATCCTGCCCCACCGGGGAAAGACCACCGTAACCGCCGGTGAGGCCAATGTTTTCACACCGGAAAGGCGGGAAATTCAGCAAAGGAAAATTTCCCATCAAAAAATCTTGACAGTGTTTTTGTGGCTGTGCTCTGATAATCCAGAAAATTTAAAGGTTTAAAAATATAAACGATTAAATCTGTACATTATCGAGAGGCCCCCATGAAAACACTGAAACTCTGGCTGGCAGTCCTCCCCCTCATTCTGTTCTTTGTTGCTCCTTCCGCCCTTGTGGGGCAGGCAGACCGCGGCGCGATTAAAGGTGAGGTGCAGGACACAACGCACGCGGCCGTACCCAATGCCACTCTGACACTGAAAAACGAGGCCACGGGAGTCGCTGTAACTACTGCATCCGGTGCATCCGGGCAATACAGCTTTCTTGATCTGCAGCCCGGCGTTTACGACCTGACGGCCGAGGCCCCCGGCTTTGGAACGGTCGTGCGGCAGCACATTGAAGTCGGTGTGGGCAACACGGTTGCTCTCACCGTCACCATGCAGCCCGGACAGGTGCAACAGACGGTAACGGTCGCCGCAAGTGCTGCGACCGTGGATACGCAGACCTCCGACGTCGGCACCACGATTACTCCGCGGGAAATCAAAGACCTACCCGTATCGCTGTCTGGGGACATGAGGAACCCGCTGAATTTTGTTGTTCTGGCGCCCGGCGTATACGGGTCCACGCCGGGTCCGACGCCTGACTACCGCCTGCACATCAGCGGCTCGGTAAGTTATGCAAATGAAGTCTACATTGATGGCATTCCGGTGATGAATACCAATCAATCGGGAGACATTGGTTCGAACCATCCTCCCATTGACGCCATCAGCCAGTTCAAGCTCATCAATAACACGCAGACCGCGCAATATGGATTTTCCAGCGGCATTGTTTCATTTGCGTTTAATTCGGGCACCGATGACTTTCACGGGAGCCTCTTTGAGTATCTGCAGAACGACGCTCTGAATGCAGCTGGGTATGTAACAAACCGGCTTGGCCTGAAGAAGGCCCCTCTCAAGCAGAATGAGTTTGGCGGCACCCTCGGCGGGCCGGTGTGGATACCGAAGCTGTATGACGGCCGCGACAAGACCTTCTTTTTTGTAGACTTCACGGAATTTAAATATCGCCCGAGCGCAAATAACGCCACGCTGACAACACTGCCCACGCCCTTCCGCAATGGAGATTTCTCCCCAGCGCTTGGCCCGCAGCTGACGGTCAATGGCCAGCCGGTCTTTGATCCTGAAGGGCGGCCCGTGTATACAGGCGCGATTTATAATCCCTTCTCTGTTCATACCGTAGTTGGGCCGGATGGTAAAAGCTATCAGGTGCGCGACCCATTTCCTGGAAACATAATTCCCAGCGGATTCACGGGGCTAAGCTCCGTCTCGCAGACAGTTGCAAAGAGCTTTCCCGATGCAAACAATAACGCCATCTTCAACAATTTTGTTCGCCGTCAAAGCTCGAAAATTGACGAGCACCGGATGGTAATCAAGCTGGACGAACACATTTCTGATAAGCATTCGCTTTCAGGAAGTTATTTCTTTGGCGGCTTTTCCAACAGTAACAATGGCGGATTGAATGAGCTGGATGCGGTCACAAATACCGCGCCGACAAAGCAGATTCGCATCAGCTACAACTATACGCACTCGCCAACGCTGCTGAATAATGTGAACCTCGGCTATATTCGCGATACAAACTTCAGCGGGCCGCTCGTTCCCGGTCCTGGCCTGGCAGCGCTGGGCATTCAAGGACTTCCCCCGCTGGCAAAAGACAGTTCATATCCCGGCATCAGCATCGGTACAGTACAGAACAGTATCGGCGGCGTTGGCGCATCGAAGGTTGCGGAGAACCGGTACATCGTGAATGACAATCTGACGATGGTCCGTGGGCAGCACACTTTCACCCTGGGTGGTGAGGTACGGTGGCTGCAGCGGAATGAAGGCGGATTACCTGGCGGCAGCTTTACCTTTGAGCCAACACAATCTGCGCTCAACGGTACTGGATTCATCAATGGAAACCAGCCCGTCACGATTCCAGTGGGTACAGGCGCGCCCGCGGCCAGCTTTTTGTTCGGAGGAATGGACTTTTCGCGCTTTGACTATCCGGTTGAGTCAGCATACCGCTGGTGGCAAACAGGCGTGTTCTTTCAGGACGACTGGAGGGCCACTCCAAACCTGACGCTGAATCTTGGATTGCGCTACGACCTGCAGATCCCGCGAACGGACACGCATGGAGATGTTTCTACCATGGACCCAACACTGCCGAACCCTGCAGCAGGCGGGATTCCCGGCGCATTCACCTATTACGGTCACGGACCGGGAAGAAATGGCCACACACGCATCGGTGAGATTGACTGGAAGGGCCTTCAGCCGCGCATCGGGTTTGCCTATTCGCCGGGGCCATCGCACACGACGGCCATTCGTGGAGGTTTTGCTCTCACGCGTCCGCTGGGCAATGACAATCTTGAGAACGGCATTGGCGGCGGCCTCTACAACACAGGCTTTGCTGGTCTGGCGACCGTGAACAGACCGCAGGATTATGTTGGCTCACCGGCCTATTACTGGAACAATCCCTATCCGCAGAGCGCTGTCAGTCCGCCGGGATCGCATCTTGATCCGGGAGTGCTGGTGGGAAATGATAACCCACCGATGATTCATCCGAGGTCAGGGATTCCGCCTACGCAGATGTACTGGTCCATGCAGGTACAGCAGCAGGTAACGTCGAGCATGGTCGCAACCTTTGGCTATGTCGGCATGCACACCTATCATCTCGGCGTCTGGTCGAAGCCAAATGAAGTGAATCCCACGGAAGCGAGGCAGAAATATGGCCCGGCCGCGCAGGCTGTTGGATTGCCGCTGAACGAGTTTTTGGCCCTGCCCATCAACGATCCACGAGTTTCAGCAGCAGGCATTCTTCCTCCATGGCCCGGATTTGCCGCGACATTCGGACCAGGTGCGACAGCCAGCCAGGCATTGCGTCCCTGGCCGCAGTATGGCGATGTAGACAATCCGCTGAACCCGATCGGAAGCGTTTCGTACAACGGGCTGCAAACCAGCCTGCAAAAGCGCTTCACGCAGGGACTCACTTTTCTGCTGTCATATACGTTCTCGAAGACCATAGGCGATGTGGATTCCAACAACGGTGCATTGGCCGGGGCGGAAAATGCAATCTATGCAGGCTCGTTCTATCAGGACTACTACAACAACAAAGCCGAGCGCGCAGTCACCAGCTCAGATATTCCGCATGTAGTTTCTCTGAGTTATACGTATGAACTTCCGTTCGGGAAAGGAAAGCCATTTCTGGGCCATGGCGGCGCGGTGAATACAGTCGTTGGTGGCTGGTCAGTTTCGGGCATTCATCACTACCAAAGCGGTCGTCCGATTCACATTGAGTACGATGCATTTGGCGCATCCAATCCGTTCTTTGCAGCGGGTGACGGATTCAGCTTCCGGCCCAATATTGTGCCGCACCAGCCATTTAAGAACCCCGCATACAGACGGCACTGCTCTGGCCCAACTGGAGGAACTGGAAGAGAGCCGTGCCAGTTCTATATCAATCCGGCCGCATTTTCGCTGCCTGCTCCGGGAGAGTTTGGCAATGCGCCGAATCTGATTTCGGCGCTGCGCATGCCCGCTTTTATCAATGAGGATCTGTCCATCTCGAAGCGGACGACCCTCTTTGAGCACCTGAATCTGCAAATCCAGGCAAACTTCTTCAATGCGTTCAACCGCACGATCTTCTCCTCAGGAGGAAACGCGCAGACGTTCATTATCAACGGCGCTCCGCCGGATTTAAGTCCGGCATCGCTCGCCAACTCGAATACAATTTTCGGCATCATGACGGCACAACAAAATGCGCCGAGAATTATTCAGTTTGGAATGAGACTGGAGTTCTGAACTGTGGCCATGTTTGCTGCCATATTGGCTGTTTCAGTGGGCATGGGCACGCCTTTGCTGGCGCAGACTTCTGCTGGTGAGCAGTTAGCGCAGCACGCACAGAAAGCCCAGGAAGCCGAGCAGCGGAACGATTTTGCGTCTGCTGTGAAGGAGTACGAATTTATGGCTGCTGCGCTGCCTCGCAATGCCGAGATCCAAAGTAATCTGGGGGTCGCGTTGTATTTCAACCATGGGTTGCGGCGCGCAATCACGGTGTTGCACAAAGCCGAAGCGCTGAATGCAAAACTGCTCGCGCCGCATTTGTTTTCAGGACTTGCGTATTATCACCTCTCCAACCCTGGTGCGGCTGCTCCGGAACTGGAAGAGGCCGTTCGTATCAGTCCTTCTGACACGCTCGCACATACATGGTTGGGATATACCTATGAAGCTTTGTCACTGCATGAGAAGGCGCTTGCGCAGTTTCAGTCAGCGGAGCGATTGCAGCCCCGGAATGTAGATATCTGGTACGCGATCGGGCAGACCTGTCTCGAAATCGGGAAAGAGAAAACAAAGGAACTGCTCAGGTCGGCCCCGAACAGTGCGCGTGTCTGGCAGCTTGCAGGCGAGCAATTTGAACTGAAGGGAGACTCCGGAAAAGCAAAAGCAGCATTTGCTGAAGCCCATCGTTTGCGCCCCGGGTTTACAGGTTGTCCGGGCAATGGCAGTGTTGAAGATTCACTTTATTGCAAGGCCCACGATGCTGAGACTTCTGCGCAGGTGGCCTTTCAACGCGTGCTGCAGGAGGCCCCGAATTCAGCGCGCGCGCACCAGATCATGGCAGATTCGTATTTTGCGCGCCAGCAACTTGACAATGCGACATCAGAATACCGTCTGGTGCTTCAGGCAGACCCAAGGCTGCCCAATATTCATTTACAGGTTGGCCGCTGCCTGATGCTTCGCGGTCAGTTTGATGCGGCGCTGCATGAATATGAGGAGGAAGAAAAACTTCAGCCGGAATCTGCGCAAGTGCAAGCCGACATGGGCCGCGTTCTGCTTGCTATGGACAGAAATCGAGAGGCCGCAGCAACACTCAGAAAGGCAGTGGCCCTGGACCGTCCTCCAGTTGAAGCATATTTTCTGTTGGGGAAAGCAGAATTACGAAACCACAATGAAAATGAGGCTGTGCGGTTTCTTCAGCATTACGTGACGGCAAAACCGGATGACTCCGCTGGATATTACCTGCTGAGCATGGCTTATCGTGCCACTGGAGACAAAGCGCGGATGCGCGAGGCCATCGAACTCTATAAAAAGACATCGCAGGATACAAAAGAACGCAACCTTGCGCAAATGGAACTGGACCGCAGGAACAATACTGAGACGGCGGAAGAGGGCAATCCGCAGTCATGATGGGATTCCACCAAAACCACAAAGGAAACTCAATGCCACAGATGAAAGAAGCTGTTCTGATTACCAGCGGAGACCTGCGCGAATCCGCCAACAAAGTTTGCTGGCCCGCGCAGGAAAAACTGGAGCGGAAACTGACTGAATGCTTTCAAAAAGAAGGGGTCACATTGCGCCGCGCCTTTCTTGTAGATAAAGAGCGCGGGCACGGATTCATTTCCAGCCAGCGCATGGGCATGGATATTTTTGCGAATGTAGACCCACATGCAAATCTCGTCTTTGCAACAGCAGCATGGCAGTATACGCACCATGTTCTGCCGGGAATGCGCGGTCATCAGGGGCCGATTCTGACTGTGGCGAACTGGTCAGGACAATGGCCCGGGCTGGTGGGCCTGCTCAATCTGAATGGCTCGCTCGTAAAGGCAGGGAAGTCCTTCAGCACTCTCTGGAGTGAGCATTTCAACGATGCTTATTTCCTGAACAAACTGCACGAGTGGGTCAGAACCGGAAAAGTAACGCATGATCTATCGCATGTGCGCGATCTGGACCCGAAAAACCTTCCTGCCGAGCAGGCAAAACTGGGCAAAAAGCTCGCAGAAGAACTGTTGAAGAAAAAGATCATTCTCGGCGTCTTCGATGAAGGCTGCATGGGCATGTACAACGCCATCATAGATGATGAGTTGCTGAATCCCTCAGGCTTTTTCAAAGAGCGCCTGAGCCAGTCGGCGCTGGTAGCAAAAATGCGTACTGTCTCAGACAAAGAAGCCGCCGCTGTGCGAAAGTGGCTCGATCATCGCGGCGTAAAGTTTGAAACAGGCAAAGATACACAATCCGAATTGACTGACGAACAAATCCACGAGCAATGCAAGATGTACATTGCTGCTACTCGCATGGCGTATGAGTTCGGCTGCGATGCAATTGGCATTCAGTATCAGCAGGGGCTGAAAGACATGGTCCCGGCATCGGATCTTGTAGAAGGGCTTTTAAACAACGCAGAGCGTCCTCCGGTTTTTGACGAATACGGACGCGAGCTTTATGCCGGGGGCCCGCTTCCACACTTCAATGAAGTAGACGAAGGTGCTGGCGTGGACGCGGTCGTCACGAACCGCTGCTGGACAGCGCTTGGGCTGGATCCTTCGACCACGCTGCATGATGTCCGTTGGGGCGGACCATGTCCTGTCAACGGCAAAACTGAATTTGTCTGGGTGCTGCAAATTTCCGGCGCAGCGCCGGCAAACCACTTCGTCAACGGATATGCCGGGGCAACCAGCAGCCGTCAGCCTCCTATGTATTTTCCGCTCGGTGGAGGAACTCTGAAGGGAATCGGCAAGCCGGGAAAAATTGTCTGGAGCCGTGTGTTTGTGGAAGGAGGCTCGCTGCATGTAGATATGGGCCTGGGTTCCGTGGTGTTGCTCCCGGAAGAGGAAACAAAGCGCCGCTGGCAGCAGACAACACCACAGTGGCCGCTGGTGAGCGCAACTTTCGACGGTGTATCGAGAGATGCGTTTATGGCCCGTCATCGTGCGAACCACGTCAGTATCGCGTATGCTGGCAGCGCGGAAGAAGCGGCCAAGGCACTTGCAGTAAAGGCCGCGATGTTTGATGCTCTCGGAATCCGCGTGCATCTTTGCGGAGCGATCAATATTGGATGACCCGGGCAGAAACGTCTCTTTAGAAAACAGAGTAATTGCATGAGCATATCGCGTCACGTTGTTAAAAGTACTGTGGTGGGTGCGCTGGGCGGGCTTCTCTTCGGATTTGACACGGCCGTCATCTCCGGCACCACGCAGGCACTTACTGCACAGTTTCGCCTTTCTCCTGGAATGCTGGGTTTCACCGTTGCCAGCGCGCTCTGGGGCACGGTCGTTGGAGCAATCACAGCAGGAATTCCCGGGCAGAAATATGGCCGCCGCGACAGCCTTCGTGTCATGGCGCTCTTCTATGTGGTTTCGGCCCTCGGTTGCGCGTTGGCGTGGAATATCGAATCGCTTGTTGTCTTTCGCTTTCTTTGTGGTCTCGCGATTGGCGGATCTTCCGTGTTGGGGCCTATGTATATTGCTGAACTCTCTCCACCGAAATGGCGCGGAAGGCTGGTCGGATTTTTTCAGGTCAATATCGTTGTTGGAATCCTGTTGGCGTATATGTCCAACTATGCGATTGCCGCGATGCAACTGGGCGCGGCGGAATGGCGCTGGCAGCTTGGCGTTTCCGGTTTTCCCGCGCTGTTGTTTCTCATTATGTTGTTCTTTATTCCGCGCAGTCCACGCTGGCTCACTACCCAGTCGCGGCTGGACGAGGCATACAGTGTGCTGGTGCTGACCGGTGTGGACGACCCGCAAAGAGAGTTGGACGAAATCCGGGACTCGCTGCATCTTGAATCCCGGGGAGACGAAGACTCATTGTGGTCCCGGAAGTACAAACTGCCCGTCTTTCTTGCTCTGACCGTTGGCGCGTTCAGCCAGCTTACGGGCATTAATGCCATTCTTTATTATCTGAACGACATTTTTGCACTTGCCGGCGCAACGAAGATATCCGGCAGCCTGCAGGCGGTGGCTGTCGGGGCGACCAACCTGGTTGCGACGCTGATTGCAATGTCTGTGATTGACAAGTTTGGGCGCAAAAAACTGCTGCTGGGCGGGACTGTCGGGCTGGCCATCTGCCTTACTGTCATTAGTGTACTTTTTCTTTCGCACAGTCATTTGCACCTGCTTGTCTGGCTGCTGATGATCTATATCGCACTTTTTGCTGTGTCGCATGGAGCAGTCGTCTGGGTCTACATCAGCGAAGTGTTTCCAAATCGTGTTCGCGCAAAAGGGCAAAGCCTGGGCAGTTCATCGCATTGGGTCTCGAATGCGATCATCTCGTTGATTTTCCCCATCTTCGCAAAGTCGTCCGGAGCAGTGCCGTTCCTGTTCTTTGCGGCCATGATGGTGCTCGATTTCTTTATTGTTCTCTTCATTTATCCCGAGACTGCGGGCGTCTCTTTAGAGAGAATGCAGGAGCGTCTCGAATCCACTCCAGTGACGAGGTAAGATACGATGCGTTTGATTACCGGCTTTCTTCTTGGCGTTGTTGCCGCTTCTGCCTGTGCGCAGGTGCAGAACTGGCAACCAGACCTTACGCGGCAACAGACTTATACGCTGCACCGCGAATCCAGCACCGACCCAACCGGCGGTAACGCTGATTTTCGCGTAGTCGCCCCAGGCGCAACGCAGACTGTTCTCGACGTAGATGGACCAGGCATAATTTCGCACATCTGGTTCACCATCGCTGATTCTGAGCCGTATCACTTAAAACGCATTGTGCTGCGCATGTACTGGGACGGGGAAACATCGCCCAGCGTCGAAGCGCCCATCGGAGACTTCTTCGGCCTCGGGCTTGGCACGTACCACAACTGGCAGTCGCAGATGCTTTCGGTAGGCAGCGACAAGGCGCTGAACTGCTTTTTCCCGATGCCTTTCCAACACCACGCGCGCATCACGGTCACGAATGAAGGCACACATCAGATCAACGCCCTCTACTACAACATTGATTACCGCAAGCTCTCGGCCAGCTTGCCTTCAGATACAGTGTACTTCCATGCGCAGTACCGTCAGGCGCAGCCGAACCACGGCACAGTGTCAGGATGGCAGGACAATGGCGACAGGGAGGTGAATGACAAGAAAAACCTGGATGGCGCGGACAACTACATCTGGATGGAAGCTAAAGGCCACGGCCAATACGTAGGCGTAACCATGTCTGTTCTGCAGAACCAGGACTTCTGGTGGGGCGAGGGCGACGACATGTTCTTTATTGATGGCGCAGCGAAGCCGCAGATTGTTGGCACAGGTTCAGAAGATTATTTCCTGGGCGCATGGGACTTCGGCGGACATCCTTTTTCTTACCAGCTCTACGGTGCCCCTGTTGTTGGAGAAGAGCTGGCAGGCAGCCGTTCCAGTGTGTACCGCTTTCACCTGGACTCGCCCATTCCATTCCAGAAGTCGTTCAAAGCTACCATCGAGCATGGACACGCAAATGCTCGCTCTGACAACTATTACTCAGTCGCATATTGGTACCAGTCAGAACCACATGAGGCCTTTCCGCCGCTGCCTCCTGTAGAGCAGCGGATTCCGGCGCTGCAGTTTGTTGGTGGGCCTGGAAACAGTACAGCTAAAAAATAAATGGCCTTCTGAATTGATTCAGGCCCCACACGTTTACAGAAGTGTGGGGCACTTCATCTGAGTGTCTCTGCAAGTTTTTCCAAAAAAACCTTTTGCCCAGGCAGAATCCGTTTCCTCGCCTCATTCAGAGAAAACCACTCCCAGCGGTCCACTTCCGGAAATTCGACCGTTCTGCCGGAGCGGGGCGGCCACTCCATCTGAAATGTGTTGCTGCGTAAGCCTGCAGGACTGCAATCTCCTTGCACCGCCCATACACTTACAAGTTTGCCCGCCGGCTGCTTTTCTTCTCCCAGCGGGAGAAAGTCTCCGCTGACTTCCAGTCCGGTTTCTTCCTGGAACTCGCGTCGCGCGACTGTAAGAGGATCTTCGCCGGGCAGATACTCCCCTTTGGGAACAGACCATGCGCCGAGGTCTTTCTTTGCCCAGAACGGGCCTCCAGGATGGACGAGAAAGACCTCGGTTCCATTTGCCTGGCGGCGATACATCAGGATTCCTGCGCTGCGCTTCGGCATAATCATTATTCTCAATCAACACTCAACCAAAGTGGCGCGTATAAAATCAAATCCTCATGGGAAGCACACCGGTATTGCAGGATGAACTGCAAGGCTCTGTCTTCGTGCTGATTCAATTTGATGTGTGCGAAGAGATACGCCTGGACCGTCTGAAGCAAATCTTCAGCGCGCAGACAGTGCAGCGCCCCGCGCTGAAACATGCATTGCCCAGCTACATCCGCTATGAGCGGCCGCCCGTTGTGGAAGCAACGGGACCGCTGGTGCTTGAGAGCGGCGAACGCCTTCACGGGCAAATCAAATACTACGATTACGGCGTTGTCAGCGTGATCCTTGAACTGCCCTTCGCTGGTAATTGGGAGAAGCTGGTCCAGCTTTCAAGCCGCTGGGTCTGGGACGTGGATTTTTCCGGGCAGGTACTGCGCATTGTAAAAGAGCGGCTGCATCAGGCCGCAGATGCTCTTGCAAAGCCATATGAGGAATGGCTGAGTGAGGACTACTTTATCTTTCATGTGGCGGAACTGGCTGGCCCACTCACTGCTGCGCAGGTCATACAGCTTCGCGGAAAAGAAATTTCACAAATCGTGCGCGGAGATGCAACGGAATTATCAGACAGTGAACGCCAGGAGGTCCTGCAATCCGGCATTTCCTATGGAATCAAAGACCTTGCTGTGATTGGTTGGAACGCCGCTTTTCTCTACGACACGCAGTCTGGCGCAGACACGGCCATCCAGCTATTGGAATATGCAAATTCGCAATTGCTGGAGTTTCGTCATTATGACGAGCTTCTGACAAACGAACTGGAGAGCGTATACAACTCGCTGGAGAAGGGAACTGGATTCTTTGCGCGCTGGCGGCTGGCCCGCTCTGCTACCAAACTGAACACCGTGCTGCTTGAAGTGACGGAGCTGACAGAGCACGCTGACAATGCGATCAAGTTTTTGAGCGACATGTTTTCAGCGCGCCTCTATAAGGTTGCTGCGGCCAAAGTCGGCGTTCCGGACTATAAAAATCTGGTCACCAATAAAGTGCAGACAGCGCGGGAGCTTTATCACTTTATGGTGGACCAGTTCAATCAGGGGCGCGCCTTCTTCCTTGAACTGACAGTCGTCATCATTCTGATCATTGAATTGCTTTATCTGTTTCGAGGGCACCCGTTCTAATCGCCCCAGGATGCAAGCTGCTTCAGGCGCGGAAAATAGAGTGCAAAGCGGAGGCGGGTATCTTTGCCGTGGATCTTTTGCAACGCCTTTCCATACATCGCAAGCTGAGGGCCGTATTGTTCACGTTGTGCAGCCAAAAAGCGTGCGACATCTGTGCCAGTGTATGGGATGGTTTTGTAATCCACCACCCAGATGAAGTCTCTCCCGGCGGACAAAGGCCCGCTGCCTGCGCGAAAGACCCTGTCTGCGCGGACCGTGCGCAGAGCGCCTTCTATCCATCCGGTCCACGACGCCTCAGATTGTGCATCAGGATGTGGGGCCAGCAGCCATTGTCCCTGCGGATCTTCGATCGCGGCGCTTACCGATGCAACGACTTCGTTCAATACGTGCGATGCCTCTTCAGCGGGAAGGGCAGCCGCGCGCAACATGGCCGAAGCATGACGTTCAATCCATACAGCGATCTCTGCCAGAGACACTCCTTGCATTCGTGACAACCGTTCCAGCAAAGTATGAATTATGCTGCCTGTCAGCCGCTGCATGCGCCCACCCTCCGGGCGCTCAAAAAGTTCGTAATCTTCTACTGAAGAAACAGGCCCGGGGACTTTAATATTTGCGCCACGTTGAGGCAGGACTACGTCCATTGGCAACCGATGCAGCATCAATGGTGGGTGCGAAGGGGCGGCCTCAGCGGCAATATCTACCACGCCGGGTTGTGGAGCAGGGAAGGAAATAACATTCTGTCGTTTTTTCTCTTCATATGCAGAAGCAAATTCCGTTTCCAGGGCCGGCCATGCAGCGCACAACAGAGTATTTGCTGCGGAAGACAATTTATCATCATTCGTAACCGTAGCAGTTCCAGATAAGTGGAGCTCGCTTCTTGCGCGCGTGCAGGCAACATAAAAAACTCGTTTCAGCTCTTCCTCTTCCCGCAGGTCGCGCAGTTTGCGCACCCAGCGATACAGCGGATGCGTGCCGTTTCCGCGGCTGTCTATGGGTGCAATCAGCAGCTCATCTTCATTGTTGTTGGCCGTATTGGCGCGCTGAAGCATGACGATGAGTGGCTTGTTATCGCTGCGGGTAGTGCGTTCGAGTCCGGGCACGATGACTACATCAAAGCCAAGTCCTTTTGCTTTGTGGATGGTCATCAACTGCACACCTGCGCGGTCACTGACGCTCGGATCAGGCTGGGCAAACAGACGCTCCAGTTGCTGGTCCAGCTCATCGCCCAGGCAGGCAATGCCGTCGGCGGAGATGCTGTCGAGCATGGAAAAGAATACCCGCGCATTTTCTTGTTGGGTTGCATCCAGACACAGCGGTCCACCCAATGAATGCCATGTGCGCTCAATCCATGTGGAGAGAGAAAGTCCCTGTTGATAGCGGGTCTCGAGGGCGCGCTCGAGCACTGCAAATGTTCGCTCAAGCCGTTGCTGTCCGTCCTTGCTCAGTAGTACGCGCCGTTCCTCAACCAGGCGTGATACCGGAACACGCGCAAAACGCCTGTCGTCTTCTCCACAAAGAGTGTGCAGATCTTGCAGAGTAAGCCCGCACCACGGAGCACGCAAAACAGAAAGCCACGCAATGCGGTCCATCGGGTGCAACAGTGCGCGGGTGAGCGATAGCAGATCACGAATCTCCTGCCGTTCGCCCAGCAATTCGATTTCAACAGCGCGATACGGAATCTTTTTCTCTCGCAGCTCCCGTGCAATCAGTGGCAGATGTTGGCGTGCCCGTGCCAGCACTGCGACCGTGAATGTATCCTCTGGGCTTGTCTCGGCTTTCCTGATGCGAGGCAGGTGTTGCTGAATCACCTGAATCACCTCATTGGCTTCCTGCTTCGCTGCCCGCTCTGTTTCGGCTTTATCTCCTTTGGGAACAAAGTGTGGATGCAGGTGCACAGACTGTCCCGGCAATGCTGGAACTACAGCTTCAGACCTGGAAAAGGGGACCGCGGCCGATCCGGGCGTGTGATGGTTTGCGAAGATATTTGCAAACCAGGCATTCAGCGGCTCTGTAAGTCCCGCGTGGGAGCGGAAATTCGCCGACAAGGAAATGGGCCTGAACGAATGTTCTTCAATGCCATGTCGCTGTACCTGTTCAAACAGCTCTACCTCGGCCTGACGAAACATATAGATGGACTGCATCGGGTCGCCCACCAGAAAGCAAGTCCGCCGGCCATTGTCCCCCCATGCGCGCAGCAGCATCTCAAGAAGACGTATCTGACGGCGCGATGTGTCCTGAAATTCATCCACTAACAAGTGGCGAATCTGCTCGCCAAAACGAAGAACGTTTTCAGTTGGATTTTCAAGGACCTGCAATGCCGCAATGCCAAGCTCAACAAAGTCAATTATGTTTCGTTCCGCAAAGAGCACGCGCAATTCGGCGACTGCGTAGCGCAGAACAATGAAGAGCTGGCGCAGGGTGTGCCACTGGCCTTCGTCGTAGTGGAGTGGTGGAAGTTTCCGAATCGCACAGAGCGCTTCCCGCAGACCAGTGATTCCAGAAATTTTCTTGAGCAGTCCGATCATTTGTTCTTTGTATTGCTGCTCAGTTGAATTTTTATGATTTGGGGTGGAAGGGAAGCCTTCTCTGACCGTCACGGTTTTGCGCCATTCGTCTTCATTGTTCAGCAGAAGGCGGCAGATGCAGTTCCATTGGTCCAGAAATTGCTCGGAAGTTCCCGGCAGAGCACGAATGTGCGCAATTGCTGCCAGATCAAGATTATTGACATTTGCACTTGCGTAATTTGAGAGTCGAAGCAGATGATCAGCTAAGAGTGGTTCTGCCGCAATATGCTGGTGGGCCCGCTTCAATGCCTGGCGCACGGCGCTCCTGAATGGCGCTTCCAGCTTGCGCCTGACTTCGGCCCATTCCTCCTCGCTTATCTCGTTGCTCAGCGGAAAAACATGCAGCCACTGGTCGCGTTTCGCAAGCATTTCAGCAATGAGCCGTTGCGCATCGGGCAGATTGTTGTCGCGCAACGCCAGCAGGTGCATGAGCGCGGAATGAATTTCATCCTTGGTGCTGCCCAGATTGGCCAGTGTGCGCCGTGCTGCTTCATCGTAAAGCGCGCGTGCGTCTTCCTGCGGTTGCAGATGTCCGCCCATGCGCGCGAGCAACGGCTGTTCGTGCGCAATGCGCATGCAGAGAGAATCAATGGTCTGGATATTGAGTCTTTGCGGTTGTTCGAGCAGCTGCCATCCTCGCGCTTCATCCTGGGCCAGCGCTTTTCTTGCTGTTTCCAGAGCAGGGTCATATTTGCCTCTGCGTGCTTTCTCAAGTTGCTGCAAAATACGCGAGCGCATTTCGGCAGTAGCTGCGCGGGTAAAGGTGATGGCAAGGACCTGCTCCGGCTCATCCACCTCGGCCAGCAGCTTCAAAAAGCGCTGCGTCAGAAGCTCGGTCTTTCCTGATCCGGCAGGCGCCTGCACAATGCAGGAAATAGCAGTGTTCAGTGCTTCGTCGCGCTGGGCCTGGTCTGGAGGGACCAATTGCAGCTTACTCATCGTCCGGCTCCTCTCCATCCGTGGCCAGGTCAAGCTCGGCGATTCTGCAGAGTCCAGGCAGTGGGCAATACTTGCAGGTCTTTGGCCCTTCTTTCGGGTCTACGGATGCTTCGCCGCGCAGAAACTCTTCGGCCAGACCAAGCAACGCGCGCTGCCAGCCCTCTCTCATTTTGATGTTGTACGGCTTGTTCACCAATGGGCTCTTGGCCGTAAGACCGGCTTCAAACTGCGCCTGCGCGTTCGCCACGTGACCCGCAAATTCTGTCTTCCCTGCGCGAATTCGCGCGAAGAGCAGTCCGCTCACGTTCTCAACATTGCCATAGATCGCGTATAGCGGAAGCTGCGGTTCCTTCATCCGTTCTCCCTGCCAATCTGCCGCAGAAACATCTCCCGTCTTGTAGTCAATCAGCAAGCGGCTTCCGTCCGGCAATAGATCAATGCGGTCAGCGCGAAGATTGAGCTTCAGCCCGCCAACATGCACGTCCTTCAATTCCTCTTCACGTCTTTCGACCTCGAATGGCAGCCGTTCTGCCTCGCACTGCATCCACTCACGCAAACGCACGAGCAACCGCTGTTGTTCTGATTCCAGATAAGAGGTCATCCACGCATCGCCTGCATTTTCTTTCATAAGCCCGGCAAAAGCATGACTGATGTGGTAACGAAGCACCTCATCCAGCCTTTGCGCAGCCATCACCTGCTTCAGGTCTTCAAGGCCGGTCATGCGGAAAGTCTCTGGTGTCTTCGGCGACCAGATATTCTCCAGAATTCTGTGGATCAGATTGCCGCGATCCATCGCGCTCAGGCCCCATTCTGCACGGTTCAGCGGCTTTGCTTGCAGACGCCGTGTTGCAAAGGCCTGGAAAGGGCATGCGGCCTGTTCCTTCAGAATGCTGGCCCCGCCCGCGGCCCGGTCCTGGGGCCAGTGTGCGATTTCAGAGGACTGGTAGAGCCTTTCCAACTCCTGCGCGAGCAGTGCCGGCTCCTCACCATGCAATTGCGCGCGCAGATCATGCGTGGAGAGCGTCTTGTAGTTTGTTCCAAAAATCCGGGCCAGCAACGGAGAAGGCCGCTGCTCGCCTTCCTTGTTCTGGCGCGCGTAGCTGAAGACGAATTCCGGAGCGCTGTTTGCGATGCGTTGTGTAACTGTGTGTGCCAGCCCG
>DASRBV010000235.1:0-4117 GCA_035653455.1 Pseudacidobacterium sp.
GAGACGCTCATGCTGGCGAATGTCTTCAAGGCAGAGAATTTCGGCTTCCATGCCATCGTCAAGGTCGGCGGTGAGATAGGCGATTTCGTCTACCAGGTCAATGAGCTGCGCTTCCAGAGGAGGCCGCTTGTCCAGATAGTACTGCGTCAGCTCCGGATGCTCATTTGCGCTGTAATCACGTGAATGCTTGATGATGCCTTCGCGAACGGCAAGGGTAAGATTCAATCCGCGAAAGGCGGCATAGCGCGATTCAAAGGATTCAACCATGCGCAGGGCATGAAGGTTATGGTCAAACCCAAGGTCAAATTTTTTAAGCGCCTCGTCCAGAGCGCGCTCACCTGCATGTCCGAATGGCGGATGGCCGATGTCATGCACCAGCGCCAGGGATTCGGTCAGGTCTTCATTCAAACCGAGCGCGGCAGCAACGGTACGGGCGATCTGCGCTACTTCCATAGTGTGGGTAAGGCGGCTACGGAAGTGGTCAGAGTAGCGATGGGTGAAAACCTGCGTTTTGCCGGCCAGACGGCGAAAGGCGCGGGCATGAATGATGCGTCCCCGGTCGCGCTGGAAGGCAGAGCGATAGGGATGCGGGTCTTCAGGAAAGACACGCGCTGTCAGCAGCGCATCCGAATCAGAAACTGCGCAGCCCGGAGGAAGATGCATGGATTATTTCGGAGATGCGAGGGTGTTGGAAGATTCCTTCGCCAGGCGCACACGCGCGCTGTCGAGCTTCTTCTGCACCTTGCTTACGTCGCTGGGGTCGGCATCGGCTGAGAGCGAATGCGCATAGTAGTTGAGCGACTGCTCCCATTGCGCGGCCGCCAACTTCAGGCGGTTGGTCTTCTCATAGACTTCGCCCAGATGGTCATGTACGGTTGGATCGCCACTGTTACGGGCGAGCGCTTTGGTGAGGTTTTCTTCTGCGAGTGTATAGTCGCCAAGCTTAAAGTAGACCCAGCCGAGAGAATCGAGATAAGCGTACTGTTGCGGGTCGAGCTGCACGGCCTTTTTGATCATGGCCAGCGCTTCGTTCAGCTTTACACCGCGGTCGGCCAGCATATAACCCAGATAGTTGAGGGTGACGGCAGAGTTTGGCTGAAGATCGAGCACCTTGCGAAACCAGCTTTCAGCCTGGTCGTAGTGTTTCTGGCGCTCTTCCAGCTCGCCACGCTCGAAGTAAACATTGGCTTTGTCGTCCGGCTTCGTGGATATCTGGTCGGCCTGATTGATGATGTCTTCGGCGTCTTTCCAGCGTTTCATCCGGATGTACATCTCGGCCATTTGGAAGTAGACCATCCGGTCATTATCTGTATTGCCGTTCAGCAGGGACCTGGCCAGCGAAATGCCTTCATCGGCTTTTCCGGTATCGCAGAGCTGGCTTGCCAGAGTCAACTTCGCATCGCGGAGATTGTCCTTGTCATTCGCAAGTCTGGTAACAGCTTCGCGCGCGATGGCGGTGGCTTTGTCGTACTGGTGCGCGTCACGGTAGACATTGACCATGTTCTGGTATGCGCGCGAGGTGTAATCACCACCGAGGTCGGCCATCTTCTGATAGGTGGCGATGGCCTGGTCGGTCTTGCCTTGTTCACGATAGACATTGGCGAGCCGGTCAAGGAAGACGGCGCGATTGTTTTTTTCGCCCTGAGAGTATGCGCCGCTGGGATGTTCGGAGTCGGCCACCAGTTTGGAGAGGACCTGAGCGGCCTGATCGAATTGTCCGAGGGCATCATAGTCCAGTGCTTCCTCAAAGTTGATTTCGAGGGAGTCGGAAACCAGGTCTTTGGCCTTCTTCAAGGAGGCAAGAGCATCCTCATATTTGCCCTGCTGGCGCTCGATTTTGGCAATGCTCAGCAGAGATTGCGCGTCGCTGGGATCGCCCGAGGAGATGTCCTTAAATGACTTCAGCGCGGCATCTTTCTGGCCATTGTTCATTTGTGATTGCGCAAGGGCGCGCTCCACATCGAGATTGTCAGGCTCGAGATCGTAGGCCTTTTGGTAGGCATCGAGCGCTTTCTTATTGTCCTTGAGCTGGTCGTAAATCTGGCCGAGCGCGTAGAGGGTCTTGGGGGTCTGGTCGTCCTCCGGAAGGGCCTGCAGAATCTGTGCTGCTCGCTGGAAGTCGCCCTGTTCGCTGTAGAGTCCGGCAATGTTGAGGACGACATCTTCGGAATCGGGATCAATTTTTTGCGCGGCCTTGAATTGTTCCTCGGCATGGACGGAGTCATGGTCGAGCATGTACAGGCGGCCCAAAAACAGATGGTCTTCCGTGCTGCCCGGTTCCAGCCGGACAATCTCCTTGTATTCGTCAATCGCCTTTTTCAGCATTTGCTCGGAAGGGCCATTCTGCATATTGCCCAGGGAGCGCAGGTAGATTCGACCCAGCAGCTTGTGTGCTTCCAGGTTGTCAGGGTCCTTCTGGATTTCAGACTGAGCAGCAGCAATGGCGTCGCGGACGCGTCCTGTATCAAAGTAGAGTTCGGCCAGGTGCGCGTTTAGATAGGGTGAGTCAGGGTCGGCATTCAGGGCCAGTTTGTATTCTTCAATGGCGCGGTTGGCATATTCCGGGCGGCCATAGGTTGTGGCCATCTCCTCATACATATGAGCGAGTGTGTAGTGATAATAGGCCGAGGCGCGGTCCGACTGCTGCGGTTGCGTGGCCGTCGTAGCCTGCGGCTTGCTTTGTGGGGAAGCTGGCGCGCTCTGCGCAAAAATCTGAGGACTGTAGAAGCCTGCCAGAGCCAGCGTAGAAACAGAAAGAAGGCGATGGTGCGATGCCAAACGGGCCTTGCCGTGTATTTTCAAGAAGAACCCCTGCCAGATGTCCCGGCCTGAACCAGTTTCATGCTTAAAGACGATTGTAAACCGGATTGGGCTTCATGGGACAGGGACAGGTTTCAGGGCACAAGTCTCAGAAATCCTGCTCCTGCGAACTATGCCCTGAGGCTGTAAATCAGTGGCGGAAGTGCCGCATTCCTGTAAAGACCATGGCCACGCCCAGTTTGTTGGCCGCAGCGATGACCTCCTCGTCGCGGACGGAGCCTCCAGGCTGAATGACGGCCGTTGCGCCAGCAGCAGCTACGGTTTCCAGGCCGTCAGGAAAGGGAAAGAATGCGTCTGAGGCGGCAACACAGCCTTTGAGCGGCAGGACTGCCTTCATGGCGCCAAACTTTGCGGCATCCACGCGGCTCATCTGTCCCGCGCCCACGCTGATAGTCTGCCCATTACGCGCATAAACGATGGCGTTTGACTTTACGTGCTTGCAGACACGCCAGGCAAAGAGCAGCGCCGCCAGCTCGTCATCGGTGGGCTTGCGTTCGGTCACGGTCTTTAGGCCAGCAGCAGTAACATGGCCGCGGTCTGCATCCTGTAAAAGCAGTCCGCCGGAGACCTGCTTGATGACGCGCAGGGTCTGCGCGGGCTGGATTTCCACCAGACGCAGGTTCTTTTTCGTGGCAAACCGGGCTCGCGCGCCTTCCGAAAAGCCGGGAGCGGCTATGGCTTCCACAAAGAGTTTTGCGATTTCCTCGGCTGCGGCTTCGTCTACTTCGCGGTTGATTCCGATGACTCCGCCAAAGGCCGAAACCGGGTCGGCCTCAAGCGCTCTTTTGTATGCGTCCAGCACGGTATGGCCCGTTGCCGCGCCGCACGGATTGGTGTGCTTGATGATGGCGACTGCGGTCTCGTCGAACTCCTGTACCAGCTCCCAGCAGGCGTCCAGGTCTACCAGGTTGTTGTAGCTCAACTCCTTGCCCTGGAGCTGTTTTCCGCCTGCGACGCCTGTCTCCGAGCCATCGGAATAAAGCGCTGCTTTCTGGTGCGGGTTCTCGCCATAGCGCAGCGGCATGGCCAGTGGATAGTTGATGCGCAGGGCATCAGGAAACGCCGCTGTGGCCGGGTCAACGAATTGAGCAGGGGCCTCGGCCGGCTCTGGTGAGGCAATCTGTTCGAGAGTGTTGGCGATGGCCGTGTCGTAGGCGGCTGTTGTCGCGAAGGCTTTCTTTGCCAGACGCCAGCGGGTTTCTCGTCCCAAAGCTCCCTGATTGGCGTCGAGTTCTTCAGCGAGCGCAGCGTAATCGGCAGGGGATGTTACGATGGCCACGTCCTCAAAGTTCTTGGC
>DASRBV010000236.1:0-8567 GCA_035653455.1 Pseudacidobacterium sp.
TATGTACCCTCTGACCAGCTCGCCAGATACTCTTCCTGTTCCGGAGTAAGCCGGTCAATGCCAATTCCCATTGCATCGAGCTTCAGCCGGGCTACGCGTTTATCGAGTTCCTGCGGGACCGCGTAGACCTTCTTCTCCAGGCTCGCGTGGTTCTTTACCAGATACTCAGCCGAAAGTGCCTGGTTGGCAAAGCTCATGTCCATCACTGAAGCCGGATGGCCTTCTGCCGAAGCCAGGTTGATCAGGCGGCCTTCGCCCAGCAGATAAATCTTACGGCCATCACGCAGCGCATATTCATCCACAAAGTCGCGGGTAGCGCGTTTGGAAGAAGCAATACGCTCCAGTGCAGGAATATCAATCTCTACATTGAAGTGGCCGGAATTGGCGACAATTGCGCCATTCTTCATCACCTCAAAGTGTTCCTGGCGGATGACGCTCTTATTGCCTGTCACGGTGACGAAGACATCGCCCTGCTTCGCCGCTTCCATCATCGTCATCACGCGGAAGCCATCCATCACGGCCTCAAGTGCCTTGGTCGGGTCCACTTCCGTCACGATGACCTCTGCGCCCATGCCGCGCGCGCGCATGGCCAGGCCGCGTCCGCACCAGCCGTATCCGGCGACAACGAACTTTGCGCCGGCCAGCAGCACATTCGTGCAGCGGATGACGCCGTCAATCGTGGACTGGCCGGTGCCGTAGCGATTGTCAAACATATGTTTGGTCAGCGCATCGTTCACTGCAATCACGGGATAGCGCAAAACACCATCTTTTGACATCGCGCGCAGACGAATCACACCCGTCGTCGTCTCTTCTGTTCCGGCAATCACGCCTTCAAGCGCATCCTGACGCTTTGTATGCAGCAAATGGACGAGGTCGCAGCCATCATCCATCGTGATGTGCGGTTTGTGGTCAATGGCGGAAAGAATATGCGAATAATAGCTGTCGTTGTCCTCGCCCTTAATGGCATAGGTCTGGATATTGAAATCGCGCGCCAGCGATGCCGCCACATCGTCCTGCGTTGAAAGTGGATTCGATGCGCACAGCGCAACATCCGCGCCGCCATCGCGCAGCGTGATCATCAGGTTTGCGGTCTCTGTGGTTACGTGCAGACAGGCCGCAATGCGAATGCCCTTGAGGGGCTGGTTCTTGATAAATTCCTTGCGAATCGTTTGCAGAACAGGCATGGACTGGTTTGCCCATTCAATGCGCTTGCGTCCCTGATCAGCCAGGTCGAGGTTTTTTACATGGTGCTGGGTAGCGATAGTGGTTGCCATAAATTCTCCCGGGCCCGTCGGGGCTGTGGGCCGCATAAATACACATAAGAGAATATCATCCATGTTTGCGTCAAGATAGGATAAGAGATGTGGCAGGAAAAGGCGCCCAGCTTACCGCACGCCAAGTGACGCGCATCTCGCGCGCGCTGGCCGACCCGCACCGGTATGAAATTCTGAAGAAAATCGCAGCCAAAGGGGACTGCCCATGCCAGGACCTGCGCGAAATACTGCCCATCAGCCCTGCCACGCTCTCCCATCACATCAGGGAACTCGAAACCGCTGGGTTGATTGAAATCGAGCGCGAAGGCAAATTCGCCCATCTTTCGCTGCGACGCGACGTCTGGCAGGGCTATCTCAACCAGTTAACAAAAATTTAACTCCACAATCTGCGACCAAATTTCTTTAGCCTCATCAATTCGATAGTTATCGAATTATCAAAGCATGGAGATAAGTCTCATGAGCAAGCTTCAGGGAAAAGTTGCTGTCGTTACCGGGGCATCCAAAGGCATCGGCGTTGCCATTGCAAGGCAGTTCGGGGCCGAAGGAGCGTCTGTCGTCGTCAATTACGCTTCGAGCAAGGCCGGAGCAGACAAGGTCGTGGCTGACATCACCGCCAAAGGCGGAAAGGCCATCGCAGTGCAGGCCGATCTGTCGAAGCCGTCGGAAATCGGCAAACTGTTTGAGGAGACAAAGAAGGCATTCGGCAAACTCGACATTCTGGTGAACAACGCCGGAGTCTATGAAGTTGCGCCGCTCGAAGGCATCACCGAAGAGCACTACAAGAAGCACTTTGATCTGAACGTGCTTGGTCTCATCCTGGCCACACAGGAAGCCGCAAAGCTCATCGGGCCTGAAGGCGGAAGCATCATCAATATCAGCTCAACGATCACCAGCATCACTCCGCCGAACTTCGCGGTTTACGCCGCAACCAAAGGCGCAGTAGACACCATTACCCGCACGCTGGCCAAAGAGCTGGGCCCGCGCAAAATCCGCGTGAATGCCATCAATCCAGGCATGGTTGTGACGGAGGGCGTTCAGGCCGCTGGATATGACAAAGGCGACATGCGTACCTATCTTGAATCCATCACCCCGCTCGGACGTATCGGGCAGCCCGAGGACATCGCTCCAGCCGCAGTCTTTTTCGCTTCACAGGATTCATCCTGGATCACTGGCGAAGTCCTGCGCGTCGCTGGCGGCGTACGCTAAGGCATTTTTACAGGCACTGAAGCCTTCCTATTCAGGTCAGTGCGAATAATTCTGCGCATACATATCGCGCGGAAGCCCTTCGCTCACGGCCTTGTTCCTGAGCTGGAACGCCGCATCGCGCTCCATAGGCCCGCCCAGCGTCACAAGATATGGAGCGCTATTGCCCTTCGGTGAAAACACCTCTGCCTTCAGGTCTGGATATTTAGAGTTGATCGTCTGCGCCTTGTGCTCTGCCTGGTCCTGATGGTTATAGGTGTATGCCACGACGCGCCAGATGGTGTTTTTTCGTGTGGTTTGCGTTGCCATCGTCGGCACTGGCGCAGACAGTGGGCGTACCGGAGTCGTGGCCACTGGTTTCTGTACATGGACCGGCCCAGCAACGGGCGTCTGCACTTTGGCCTGAGAAACAGAAGGGGGCGCCGGTTGTGCGCTTACATCTTTTGAAGAATGAAGCAACGCCCGGAAGGCGAAAACCAGCACCAACGCCAGCAGCACGACCCCGGCCACCATCCATGCCATACTGCCTGCACGTCCGCTGCTTCCTGTACTCTCGTGCGCAAGCGCCGCAGGCACTTCCACAACTGTGCTCTCGGCAGCCTTCAACGCCGACACAGGCTGACGCAGCAGGGCCTCCATTTCTTCGACGGTTGCCTGTCCTCTCAATGCCCTGCGCACCATCTGAGAAAAAGGCTGCGGTAAAAGCTCAACCGACGGATCGTCACCCTCCGTCTGCGGCCGCTTCAGCGTCAGACAGCGATACAACAGCATTCCCAGTGCCTGCACATCTTTTGAGACAAGCGCCGCGAATGCAATATCCGTGGGACCTGCGGCGTTCTGCAATTTATCGCTCCGCAGCTTAATCACATCGCCCATAGCCAGTACGCCTGAAGCCTCTATCTCTCCGCAAACCAGCTTCTCTTTATGGATGGCCTTCAGCGCCTTCACCAGGTCCTCAGCGATTTGTCGCGTCTCTTCGGTGGAAAGCGCGCGCACACGCAGAACATCTTCCAGATTTTCTTCCGTGGACTCCATTACCGCATAGACCAGCGGCGTGCCCTTTACTGTCGCCGTTCCTGTTTCAAGAATGGCCACCACATTCGCATGCCGGACCTTCTCCGCTGCCTTCAGCCGGTCAAGCAAGGCATCCTCATCATTCAGCGCCTCAATCACGCCTATGATTGCTGGTTTCCCGTCCACGACTGTCTCAAACCAGCCATATCGCCCTTCCGAACGCACCAGCTTTCCAAGCTGAAAACGACCAGCCACGCCTTCCGATTCAAACTCGCTCCACATTCAACTACTCCCATCCATTCGCCGATTGAATATTTCGGCCCCACACACAACAGAAGAACGAATGTATTGTCGTTCTGAGCGAAGCGCAGTACAGGGCCCCAAAACGCGTACAGTACGCATTTTGGGGCGGTGAAGCGCGAAGTCGAAGGAGCTGCATTTTTCAATCTTTCACGCGCCGGCATCTCTGCGCTTCCGGAAAACCCTGCAGCACCTGTGGATCTTCATTCAACTGTTCTGTTTATCTGGCCTGCGCTTTTGCAACAGGCCCTTCTCAGGCAGGAAAAAGCAAAAGGAAAGAAAAAATCCGTATGAAGATACTATAGCCTGCTTCAACCCTATGCTACTGAGCTTTCCGGAGCGGCCGCAGTCAGTCGTGGAACATTGCTTGCGCGCGCAAGCAGAGTCATACCCTCAATGGCCATTTCGCGCGCCATTTTGCGCAGTTCATTGGGGCGCTGATTGTGAATATCGGTAAGTTGAAACAGCGCCGCCGCGGCCTTCAGCTTGGCCACGCCTTCAAATGCCGGAGTGCCCGCGCCCGCTCCAGCCTGGATCACGTTGTCTGCGGTGACTTTAAAGACGTCATCGCCTGCAATCACAAAAGCCACCAGATATTTCTCTGCAGGTGAGGAAACAGGAAGAGTCGCCATAGATACATCCTTCTTGAAATAGTTGTCTTACATCGCTAGTAAAGAACAGATGAAGCGCAGAATTCCATCGTAGTCAGCGCATTTCCCGTACCTGTTTTGGTTCCCCCTCCGGTTGAACAATCTATCGGGCGCAACGAGTCCTTGCTGCTCCTACATATCGCTACACAAAACGACACCCAATGGATGAAAAGAGCGCGTAGCAAAAAGGCTGGCCGACGCAAACCAATCCGCCGTGATGCTATGGACCGTGTCCGGCAGGCCCTGGAAACGCTGTGGAGTCTCGCGAATATCAGCTCTTCATAAAATCCAGCGCGCGGACCAGATACTGCTTCAATTCTTTGCGTGAAACCACAGCGTCAAGAAAACCATGTTCCAGCAAGAACTCTGAGCGCTGAAAGCCTTCGGGCAGCTTCTGCCGGATGGTCTGCTCGATGACGCGGGGGCCGGCAAAGCCAATCAGAGCGCCCGGTTCGGCGATGTTCAGATCACCCAGCATGGCAAAGCTGGCGGTCACTCCTCCCGTCGTCGGGTCCGTCAGGACAGAGATATAAGGTACCCCTGCATCGTCCAGGCGAGAGAGTGTGGCTGAGATCTTCGCCATCTGCATCAGGCTCACAATGCCTTCCATCATGCGCGCACCACCTGAGGCCGAAATCACAATGAGCGGCCAGCGCTGTGCATACGCTCGGTCCGCGGCGCGGGCAATCGTCTCGCCCATCACCGCGCCCATGCTGCCGCCTATGAACGAATATTCGATGACGGAAAGCACCACATCATGCGGCCCCAGCTTTCCCACGGCATTGAGGATGGCGTCATTCAGCCCCGTTTCCTGCTGGGCCTTCTTCAGGCGCGACTTGTACGGCTTGAGGTCAGTAAAGTTCAGCGGGTCCGTGGACTTCAGCTCTGTGTCCACAATCTCGTATCCCGGCTCCAGAAGGCTTTCAATGCGCTGCCGCGCGCCCATCCGGAAGTGATGGCCGCACTTGGGGCAGATCTGCAGATTGGCCTCTACGTCGGCCTTGAAGATGATCTGGCTGCACTCCTCGCACTTAAGCCAAAGCCCTTCCGTGCGGACCGTCTTCCCGCCAGCGCTCTCAATCTTGTTTTCCTGCCGTTTGAACCAGGACATGCCACCTCACTCAAAAACTCTTGTCATCCCGGGCAGCTATCACTTCTGCCCCTGGAAATCCCTGTGTTATTACGACCGGAGCACCGCGAGGTGCTGGGCGGAGGGACCTGTATTTCCTACCTAATACTCTATCCCCCGCTGCGCCAGAATGCCTTTCTGATAAGCGTGCTTCACTTCGCGCATCTCGGTCACCGTATCTGCAATCTCCACCAGAGAAGGATGCGCATTTCTACCCGTCAGAATGACATGCACCATCTCCGGACGCTCCTTCAGCGTCTCTGCCACCTTCGCCGGATCGAGCATCCCATAGCTGATGGCGTAGTTGATTTCATCCAGTACGACCATGTCCCATTCGCCGGAAAGAATGGCTTTCCGTGCTTCCTCCCACGCTTCTTCCACCAGCCGGACATCCTCCGGATCGGTCTCCGCCCCGCCGATTTTGACAAACCCACGTCCCATCTGCCGCATGACGAAGTTGCCGTCAAAGGCCTCGACCGCGTCCAGCTCGCCGTAATGCCATGAGCCTTTCAGGAACTGAAGCATCAGCACCCTCATGCCGTTGCCCACGGCGCGCAGGGCAGTACCCATGGCAGCGGTGGTCTTGCCCTTGCCCGGCCCGGTGTTGATCAGCACCAGTCCCCGGCGGGATTGTTCATTGGATTCAGTCATGGCGAAATCAATGGCCCGTGTGATACGGATGCCCAGAAAGGATTGTAAATGCCCGGTAGACCTGCTCGCAGAGCAGCACCCGCGCCAGCTCATGTGGCAGGGTCATGGCCGAAAGCGAAAGCAGCAGGCTGGCGCGCTTGCGGGCCGCCTCTGACCAGCCATCCGCCGGACCAATGGCAAAGATGATACGCTGCCGCCCTTCATCGCGCCGTCGCCCCAGCCACTCCGCAAACTGCTCTGAGGTGAACTGCCTGCCGCGGCTATCCAAAAGGACGAGCACTGGCGCCGTCCGCGCCTGCTGCGCGACCGCTTTTGCAAAGAACTCATCCTCTGACCGGAAGACGGCCATTTCAGCAGAAGCATAGGGCTGGATGCGGCGCAGATACTCCACCTCCCACTCATTGCGAGAGGGCCGTCCGGTGCCAATCCATGCCAGAAGCAGCTTCATAGGGTGGGTCATTCATAGAGTACGCTTCGCACTGATTTGACCATTCGCCTGCGTTCTCTACCAAATATGTGAGGTGGGTAGCCGGGAATCTTTAAGAGCAAGTCGAATTCTGTTTTTCATAGTGAAAAGCAGCTAGGTTCTGAGATTTCGAACACCGCTATAAATTACTTAGGCAATGTTTATTTACTAAACAGTTAGTAGTTAAACACAGTTATGTGTTTAACTTTGATAAACTTATCATCTCATCATAAAAGATAGGCTATAAGGTATTGAAATTGCTACCCCTGGTACACAGAGAAAGGGGGAGTCTACGGTAAATAGCCTGGTGGCATCCGGGCAGACTACATTTCTGGTTCTTCTGTCCCGAATGCTCAAGGTTAGCTTTCCGTAGTCTCCTGAGGGAGAGGGGTGGAATGAATAGCCGATACTTAAAAGCTGAGGTTCGTCTTTTTGCAGGCCTACTGGTTCTTCTTCTTGCTTGGTCTGTATTTCCTGAAAAAGTCTTTGCACAAAATGTCTATGCTGCGATCCATGGCACGGTAACCGACCCTTCAGGGGCTGTTGTGTCCAATGCCTCTGTCATGGTTACAAACACCAGCACAGGTATTTCTTCCCAGCAGACTACGGACAACAAAGGATATTACATCTTTCCGCAACTGGCCATTGGCGGGCCATATACGGTCAGTATCACGGCGACAGGCTTCCAATCCTTTAAGACGGTGGGGCTTGTCCTGCAACTGAACGAAAACCGGCAGGTAGATGCAGTACTTCAACCAGGGGCAGTGGCGCAGACCATCGAGGTTACGGCAAATGCGATCCAGGTGGAGACTTCTGATACGCAGTTGAAGACCACAGTCACATCCAATCAGATTGAGCAGTTGCCGCTTCTGGGACGCGACCCAACGGCCTTGCAGAAACTGACACCGGGCACCGTGGAATCTTCAGATAGGTTTGGCAATTTTTCGGCAAACGGTTCACAGACGCAGGAAAATGCTTATTTGCTGGACGGGGCTGATATTAACGATACTCCTCTCCAGACCAACAGCGTACCCATTAACCCTGATGCCATCGGGGAAACCACCTTTGTGACTGGCACTCAAAACCCGGAATATAGCCGTAACTCTGGCGCCATCATCAATCAGACGCTAAAGAGCGGCACCAACAGTTTTCACGGAGATGCTTTTGAATTTTATCGCGACACATTTTTAAACAACGGAAATTATTTTTCGACGACCCGCCCCGTTTTTCACCAGAACATTTTTGGCGGGACGCTGGGTGGCCCGGTGATTAAGAACAGGCTGTTCTTCTTCCTTGCGTATCAGGGACTGAGAAATTCAACTGCTACAACCACGGTTACGCCTGTGCCGACAGACGCACAGTTGGGGCGCAATAGTACAGGTTTTGCCGATTTGACGAATGACAACAACGTGGCTAACAGCGGCCCGAACACTTCAGTCGGGCTGACCAGCAATCCTTTGCCCTTCACAATTCAGGGACCCGGAGGAACACCTTGTCCCGCTGGTACGCCATGGAACCAGTGCTTTCCTGGACCAACCTATCAACTGCCGGTTTCAGACTTTAATTCCATATCTTCGAATCTGCTGGCAAAGTATGTGCCTTCTCCCAATTTCAACGGCAAGTTTTATAACTTCAATGCAGCGAATACAGCCGGCGCAGACCAGGGCATCATTCGCATTGACACAAAGGTGACTGCCAACGATCAGCTCTGGGCATCAAGCATTTTCCAATCGAATCCAAGTTTGAATGCGTTGCCATTTACCGGATCCACGCTGCCCGGTTTTGCTCAGGATGCATCCCGGCACTTCAAAATATTTAGCGCCTCGTGGACGCACTCTTTTAATCCAACTACTCTGAACGAATTGCGAGCAGGATATTAC
>DASRBV010000237.1:0-2109 GCA_035653455.1 Pseudacidobacterium sp.
CATCGGCCCTGCGCTTGGGGTGCTGGTTGGAGCGCTCCTGCTGGACAAGTTTGGATGGCGCATGATGTTTGCCATCACGGGGCTGGGTGCGCTGATCTGGGTTCCCTGCTGGCTATTGGCCGCTCCGCCTGACAGCGTGCGCGCTGAGCGTCCGGCTGAACTCGGCATCGAGGACCCCGAGGTATCGCGTCCCTGGACCTGGCGCATGCTGCTGGCCAACGAGACATTCTGGGCGATGGCGTTGTGCATCCTGCTCTCGTCTTATTACTGGTATTTTGTTCTCACCTGGGTGCCGAGCTATTTGATCATGTCGCGAGGCTTCTCAACGCTTGGAATGGGGCGTGTGCTTTCCACCGCGCTCTTTACGATGGCCGCTGTCAATGTCATTGCAGGTGCAGCAGCGGACAGGCTGGCTGCACGAATCGGCGTCTTTCGCGCGCGTTTGTGGTTTGGCGTCCTGGGATATGTGGGAACCGGAGCCATTTTGCTGCTTTTGGTGACAAACCGCTCATGGTCGCTTCCGATACTTGCTTTTTCGCTGTGTGCGACGGGGATTGGGAATTCCACGTATTGGACGATTATTCAGCACGCCTCGCCCGAGAAGATGGTTGGGCGGTCGGTGGGGTTCCTGAACACGGTTTCCGTGGCCGCAGGCGCAGTCGCTCCCATTGTCACGGGCTGGATTCTCGGACCGCAAAAGCACTTCGGCCCGGCGATCATCGTTGCCGGCGTGTGTCCCGTTCTGGCCGCCCTCTGCCTCCTGGTGGCCGGATCGAAAGGTCTCGCAAAGATAAAATCGCTTCTGGCAGGAGAAGCATACTCGGAGAACTGAGCGCAAAGATGTCCAACAGACTGCCTCGCCCTGAAAGCCATGTTCACCGATAAAATTGGCTGCTATTACCCAGTTTTATTCGCTTCCACACCAGCTTCAGGTTATTGACCGCCCGCAGCGCTCCGTTTAGCCTATGCAGGACTTTGGGGTAATTTGAGTCGGGCCCGGGGTGCCATCACTAAAGCTTGATCATTGAAGCGGCGGGCACGTTCGTCTCCTCGCGGGGGTATGTTTCTGCCCGCCGCTGCGGCCGCGGTCTCGGGAGCAGGGGGCGTGCGTAATCATATGAGGACTTTATTCAAATATGCTGTTCCGGCGCTGTTGATTTATGCTGCGCTGCTCGGCGGAATGTACGCCGCGATGCTCCAACCTCCTGCAGTTTTCGGCCGCATCATGTCGAAGCTGCCGATGGTGACCTATTTTCTTTTCCCATTTGAGCCGATGTGGCTGATCGCGCGCAGGGGTCATTTAAGGCTCGGCGACCCGGCGCCGGATTTCGTGCTCCAGACAGCAGACAACTCGCAAGCTGTGCGCCTGTCTTCATTCCGGGGGCGCAAACCTGTTGTTCTGATCTTCGGCAGCCATACCTGACCGCCGTTTCGTCGGGAGGTTCCCGCGCTCAACAAACTATATGAGCAATACAAGGGCCGGGCCGCATTTTACGTTGTTTACATTGAGGAGGCGCACCCCACCGATGGGTGGCAGATGCCGAGCAACATTAAGGAAAACATCCTCATCGCCAGCGCCAAGACCTTCTTCCAGCGTGATGAAGCCGCCAAAACATGCGTGGCCAAACTTGGCATTCACATTCCCGCCCTGGTGGACGATGTGCAGGATTCCACAGAGCGCGCGTATACGGCGTGGCCGGACAGGCTCTACGTCATTGACCGCGAAGGCCGAGTGGCTTACAAGAGCAAGGCCGGACCGTTTGGCTTCAATCCCGCAGAGATGGCCGCGGCCCTTCAGCCGCTAGTCGCTGCTGATGGCAAACAATGAGTTAAAAACGGCATTCCTGGTAACCCACAGGCCCGGATGCCAGAACGGCGGCTGCGCTTTCTTGAGCCAGTCGCTGGGCCTGTCAAAGAAATCGGAAAGGTCGGAAGCAAATGAAAGAAAGCATGTCCAAAGTTGTTTCAAGCTGTTTCTTTCTCCTTTTGCCCGCGCTGATGTGCAGCCCTTTGGCTGCACAGGAGGTTACGGCGAGCATCCGAGGTGTAGTGCTTGACCCGAGTGGCGCGGGAATCCCGGCCGCGGAAGTGACGGCGACGCAGTCTGAA
>DASRBV010000238.1:0-6384 GCA_035653455.1 Pseudacidobacterium sp.
CTTCTGGGAACGATTTCAGAGCAGCCTGATTTTCTCGTTTCACCTGAGGTCTTGCCTTATATCTTTTCCCTGCGCGGAGACCGCAACTGGAAACGTGGACCGGGGAACAAAAGCTCACAACTGGCAGCCGACATCTGGAAGCTGCTGAAGCGGGAAAACTCGCTCACTCTCCTGGAACTACAGGACAAGCTGGGGCGCGGGGTAAGCGAGGCCGCTGTTCATCGTGCTCTGACCGAGCTGTGGACAACGCTTTATGTGACGCCTGTTTATGTTGAACATGCACCGGCCACATGGACGCTCTTTGAGTCACGTTACCAGAGCGCCATGCAGGCAGGGAGCGGAATGGGGCAGTCGGTCGCGATTTCGGCCATGATCTCGCTCTACCTTGATTCCGTCATTGCGGCGACACCGGAAGAAACTGAGACATTTCTTTCACCGCTTGCGCCCCGCTCACGCATTCGGGAAGTGGCCCGCGGGCTGCTTGCCATGCGTCAGTTAAGCACCATGCCTGTGGGTCCGCAGTCTCTGCTCTTCATAACCGGCGGGCTTCCCGAGTTTCCTGCTGCGGAAGTACCCGCCGAAACTCCTGCGCCCGCTCCGGCTGCGGAAGAGCGCCCACAACAGCCGAGGCAGCCGCGCAAGCCGTTTGCTCCCCGGCCGGCGCGGCGTCCGCCGGGTGAACGTTATCCGCAAAGAGAGCGAAGAGAAGAAGGCCGTCCGCGGCGCTCGCATACAGGCGGGGAACGCAGGCCCCATCCGGAAGGCGAACGCAGAGAATGGAAGCCGCGGCGCCGGGAGGACCAGGGCGGATTCAAGACCTCACGCCGGGAAGGCGGAGAATGGAAATCACGCTCCGGACAAGGCGGTGAGTCACGTCCGTTCCGACGGGAGAAGCGGCCGTTCTTTGGCGAGAAACGGCAAAGCGAACAGGGGCGCCCAGCACGCAGAGATTTTTCTCGCGAACAAGACAGCACCGAGGGCCGCAAACCAGGCCGGTCCTCGAAGCCGCAAGGCAGATATCACCCGAAATCCGGTGCAAAATCAGGTCCAAAGCCAGGGCGGAGAGGGCCGAAACCGGGCGGAAAATTTGTGCCCAGAAGACCGAGAAGAAAGGACGAACCGGGCGAATGAGCGCCGAACGTTGTCCACTCATTATCGCCATTGACGGTCCGGCAGGAGCAGGCAAGAGCACGGTAGCTACCCGCCTGGCTTCGCGCTTCGGGCTTCTGAATCTTGAGACGGGGGCCATGTATCGCGCCTTTGCTCTGAAGGCACTTGAACAGCACCTTGATCTAAGCAATGCAGACGCTCTCGAACAGCTTGCTGCCAGCACCACCATTCATCTGGAGCCAACGGCCTCCGGGAACCGTGTTCTGCTCGATGGGGCCGACGTTACGAACCGGATCCGCCAGTCAGACGTGACCCAGGCAGCATCCCAGGTGAGTGTGCATCCGGCCATCCGCCGCTGGATGGTAGACCTCCAGCGCGAACTTGGCGCAAACGGTGGAATCGTAATGGAAGGCCGGGACATTGGCACGGTCGTCTTTCCTCATGCTGATGTCAAGATTTTTCTCGACGCCTCACCCGAGGCCCGCAGCGAACGCCGCTACGCGCAGACCGGAGGCGCAGTCTCGCAGGAAGCTGTGCTCAGGGAAATTCGTGAGCGTGACGAGCGCGACCGCACGCGGGAGCAATCTCCTCTGAAACCTGCGCCGGATGCGGTTGTGATTGATTCCACTGATCTGGCTCTGGATGAGGTCGTCGGCAGGATCGAAGCACTGATCATTGCTCGGTTGGGTGCTCGCTAGCACCGCGCGGGGCATGAAGACGCTTTGGAGGAACCGGAGGTTCCGGCGGCTTTGGAGGAGCTGGCACAACCGGCTGTGCTGTGCCTCCTTTCCGCAGTTGGATGTCACCGTGGCTGGTGGTCAGCTCCAGATGCGGGCCGCCATTGCCCACCTGCCCCTGGGCCGTCTTGTGGCCGTCCGAACTGGTCACGCTGATGGGGAAGTCCGTATTCAGGTCACCGTCATTATTGGAAGCTGTTACGGAAAAACCTGCATTTTCCGGCACAGTGACTGAAATGTTTCCTGTCCGGTTGGTGATCTGAATATTGCCCAGAGGAACCGCTGCGGTCAACGTAATGTCGCCGTTATTGTTTTCGACGTGCGCATCTCCCGTGATCTGCGAAAGGTCAATATTTTTCGAGCGTGTCACTACGCGCAGCGGGCCAATGGCCTGAGTAATGCTCAGGTCGCTGGAATCCATTGTCATGTCGCCCACTAATTTCGTAATGGCAAGGTCGGTGCGGCTGGAATGAAAATGCACGGCAGAACCGGCCTGTTCCACGTGCGTGTCGCCAAAGAAATCGCCATCCAGAGTGATGTTGCCTTTAATCTCAGAAAGCGTCACATCGCCGGCGTGTCCATCCACGGCCACATCCCCTGTAATCTGGTGGGCGGAAAAATCGCCGTGGTCCATGCGGGCATGGACGTTTCCGCCCATGTTGTCAAATTTCACGTCGCCGTGGCTGGAAGTCACATCGGCGGTACCTTTCAGTCCGTCCAACGCCACATCGCCATGCCCGGCATTTACCACCGTGGTCACGCCGGCAGGGACTTCTACTGTGAGATCCACGCGCGCATTGTTACGGCCTTCTACGCTCAGCACAGCGCTCGATCCGGAAACGATCAGCTTGGGCTTTACCGCATTAAAGACCTTATTTGCCTCATCCTCGGAAGAAGTATGGACAACCTGGTGCGCCCGCACATGTGCCTGATTATCACTGGATGCGGTGATGGTGACATCGCCGCGCGGGTTCTGTATCTGGACAGCAGCCGTGGGTGAAACAGCCTGGCTCAGCTCGACATCATTGTCGTGCTCCTCGCCCATCATGCTCCAGAAATCGTCGCCATTGTCAGAGAACTGGTCACTCAGCGGTCCCCAGACGTGCGCTGCGTGCGTTCCCCAGGCGGTGGAGAGGACCAGCACAATGATCCAGCCAAAGCCGCCAAAGGTCCTGCGCCCGGCATAAGGATTGTTGCGGTCCAGAAAGTATTCAATCAACAGAACAGCGCCAATTCCGATGAGGATGACCGGCCACCACTGTGCATACCAGACCCAGAATCGCGCCGCGCTCACTCTTCCGGTCTCAATCAGCAGGGCAAGAATGCCTATTGAAAGCAGAAGCAGCGGGCCTGCAATCGAAGGCCGGTGATAGTAGCGCCAGTAGAAGCTGCGTGCGCGCGCGGCCTGCTTCTGTGCCCGCGCATAGTCTTTCCACTGCTGTCTTATATCGCGTGAATTGTAGGGCGGAGGCGCTGCTGCCATGGCTTAGCTCCTCTCTCCGGAGTGGTTTTCCGGCGGTGCCGCATTGACCGCCGCTGGTCCGGGACCAGGAGGAGGAGGAGCAGCCGGCGGAGCATAGGGAGGCGGATAGGCCGGCGGTTCTGCATTGAGCAAAGCGGCCCTTTGCGCCAGCTTGATGACCCCGAGAACAATCAGGTAAAGCGGCCAGCTTTTTCCATAGCCCAGAATGTGCCACTCATCGAGCAATGCTGTGATGCCAAAGGTGAGGATCATGGCCGGCCCGGTAATGCGCTGTAAAAAAAAGTACTGGTTCATTGCGCGCCTCCGCTTTCCCGCATGTGGCGAATCAGCAGCCATGCGCCAACCGCGATGACGATAATCGGCCATCCATGCCCGATCCAGTCAAAGCGGAGGAAGCCCAGTGTGCTGAACAGGAAGAGCATGCCTACGATAATCAGCACAATGGCGCCAATAGGCTCAGGCCGGCGCCCAAATGGGCCGCAACAGGCCGGGTCAGGAGGAACAGGAGGCACCGGTGGAACCGGCTCGTATCCTGGCGGAGGAGGTACAGGCGGTACAGTTGGCGGCACAGAGGGCGGAACGGGGCCTGCCGCAGGCGCAGCGCCGGCAACCGGAGGCCACGGCCGGTTCGGGATGCCCATTTTCTGTCCGAGTTCATTCAGTCCGAAAGGATCGGGCAGGGGAAGCCCGTCGCGGCGCGCTTTTGCGGTCTGGTAGGCGTCAAACACCTGATAAAAGACCCAGGCAGCAATGAAGATACCAAAGATACCATGCTCGCCAACGATACCAACCAGCACAACAAAAACCAGTACATGAACCAGCGCCTTGATGAACTGTCCGTTGTACATGGCGCCGACTCCGGGGATAAACCCGAGCAGGGCCGCCAGGCCGGGGTTGGGTCTGTCCGGCTCCGGCGGAGGAGTGACGCCGCTAAAACTGTAGTTGGTCCCGCCGGACGTCCCGGAAAAGTGGAAGGCAACGCCGCTGGCTGCTCCAATGCCAAGTTTCGCCGCAAGGCACTGTTCGCAATAAATCACGCCGGAGACAGAGCGCACACATTCAGAGCAAAGCGGTTTGCCGCAGTTCTGGCAGTAGGCCGCAACCGGAGTTTCAGGATGGTTCGTGCAGTTCATGCCAGGCTCCTTTCTGCCTGGGCTGCAAAAAATCTGACAGCCAATTCATTTACCTCTGATTTTTGATGAGCAGCGTACCGGACCTCGTACTTTCGAGAACAATCATTCAGAACCATCAGTACTGATTTGATTTGGGGATGAACAGTTGAGTTGGGATTCTGAGGTGTAGCCGAAGGACCTGCTTTTCCTTTTGAACGCATATCCACACTCGCCATCACCTCTTTGCCCTGCAATATGCCGGTCGAAGGAGCAGCTTCCTTCGGAGTCGTCACTTTTCCGCCATTCTTATGGGGTTGCTTGTCGTTCTTCTGCTCTTTTTGCGGCTGCTGTTCGGTTTCCGCGTCGCGGCGCAGCTCGCGCAGTCTGGAATCAAGCTCATATACCCAGCGCAGGTTCTCGTAGTAACTCACCATCTGCTTTTTTGCGCCGTAAATCTGGCGGGCGATGGTGGTTTGCAGCGCGGAGGGCTTCAGGTCAGCAAGGCGCACGCCCTTTAGATTCACACCCAGCATGTTCAGCGTCAGCGCAATCGAGAAAAATGCCATCGCGACGGTCATCAGCAGACGCGAATCATGGAATGCGCGCCGCATGGCGGCCTGGGCAATGTGCGGCGCGATGGGCTGCACGCCACCGCCGGCCACTGCAAGCTGGGGAAGAGTTGCGCCGCTGGTGCGGCCAAGAATTTTCGATATCAGGTCACCCGGGGCGTCCGGTTCCTCATGCAGGAACCGCATCCACTCCTGACCCTGCTTTGCCTGAGCCAGCATTTCTGCGCAGATGGCGCAGTCCTGACTGTGGGCGGTAAAAGCTGCCTGGTCCCGGGCCGAGAGTGTGCCGTCGAGAGCATCGGCCAGCAGCGCCTCCCATGTTTCGCAATCGAGCGGGCCTCCCGAGTTTTGCCGGAATGGATTACGCTCAGACATTTAAACCACCTGCCTTCCACTACGTTCCAGAAGACGCGCCAGTTCCGCCCTTCCGCGGCTGATACGCGACTTCACGGTCCCTTCAGGAATACGTAAAACCTGCGCGATTTCTTTGTAGTCCATGTCCTGCAGATCGCGCAGAATGACTGCTTCGCGCAGCTCGGGCGAGACTTTGGTCAACGCCTGCTGCACCATTTTTTCTAATTCTTTTTTGGCCGCCTGCTCATGCGGCGTGGGCCCGGGGTCGGAAATCCGGTCCGATAACGGACTGGCGGAGTGCTCCTCGCTCCCGTTGCCATCCCAGCCCGCATCCATCGAATCTGTTACGCGCTGCTGTTTGGTACGGCGGAAATGGTCCACCAGAAGATTCCTGGTCAGAGTCGTGATCCAGGTAGGAAAGCTGCCTTTGGCCAGATCAAATGTCGCCAGGTTTCCGTAGATTTTCAGAAAGACTTCCTGGGTGAGGTCTTCGGCGTCATGGGGCGACCCGGTAAAACGATAGCAAAGCGCATAAACGCGGCGGTGGTGTGCTTTGACGAGTTCCGTCCATGCCAGCGAATCGCCATCGAGGCACCGCCGCACCACCATTTGCCAATCCGCTTCCAAATGCCTCTCCCCGACCTTGTCGTTCAGGCGGTGCGCCTGGTTTGCAGCCGCATTCCACGGACCTATGGGCTCCCGCCTTACGGCCACAGGTCTCGCTGCCCATCCACTCCACGTTATGGTGCCGGCTGCGCTCATGCAACAGAATACGCAATCCTGCTGGCGGCAGTTCCGTTTTTTGGGCCATTCCGGGCTGCGGGATGAAGGAGATGAAGGCTTTTCCGGGGGTACTGACAGCGATGGTTTCAAGGAAAACGTCTTCCATGAAAGCGCTGATTCCGGCGGGCCGCCGGCCATTTTGGCAAGCGGTGGTCTGTTTTCAGGGGAAATATAAAAATGCTTGACAAGTGGTTTCCTGGCCCCATATAGTTGGCTCCGATTGGAAACGATACCAG
>DASRBV010000239.1:0-2474 GCA_035653455.1 Pseudacidobacterium sp.
AGCTGCTTGATCTCTTCGAGCAGTTTTTTCTTGATGTGTTCAGGCATGGGGAATAATCCGTCGCGGCCCATAGGCATGGGCCGTTCCGAGCACGGCCAAACCAGAAAACCGCTGAATCTTTATTATACCTGCGAGGACGAGGGGGGCCCTGATTCAGGATGATAAGTAGCATTTGCCGGCGCCCCCCTCGAATCCAGAAAATCCTGCAGGATCAGGACGGCGGCCACCTGGTCCACCACTCTCCGGTGTTCGGTGCGGTGACGGCCTGCCTGATACAAAATGCGGTGCGCCTCGACGGTCGTCAGGCGCTCGTCCCACAAGTGCACCGGGAGCTTTGTCTCATCGGCCAGCCATTGCGCAAATTTCTGCGTCTTTTCGGCCTGCGGACTTTTCCCTCCGGTCAGGCGCAGTGGGTTGCCGACGACGATCTCCCGGCAGTTATATTTGCGGACCAGCCGGGCCAGAGAGCGCACGTCGGCGCGCGGATTTTTGCGCAGCAGCGTCAACACCGGCTGCGCGGTGATGCCCAGCTCGTCCGAGATAGCCACGCCAATCCGGCGATTGCCGACATCCAGCCCCAGAATGCGCGCGACATTTTCCATAAGAGCATCTTACGCAGGTCCGTTGCGTATGGTGGTGCGTTGAAGCCGGCGTGGCCGAAGAATTTTCCGGAAAAGGCACGGAGAGCGACGGGAGGACTTTCCAGCCCGCTCCGGAGACAAGCCAAAAAAAATAGTCGCATCATACAATTCAGGTAGGGAATCAAAACAACTTATAGGTCTTTCCGGAATTGCGACGTTTATTACTTCTGGCAGTCATTGCGGTGCTGCTGTTCTGTGGTTTTTCCATTTATGTGCCTCGCGGTCCCCGGTCGGAGATGTTTCTGGAGGTGCCGCCGCATACAGGATCAAACCAGATAGCCGCCCTTTTGCAGTCCCATAGGCTGATCTGGAACCGGTATGTCTTTGACGCAATGCGCCTGGTGAAGGGCGGAACGCTCAAGGCAGGCGAATACCGCTTTGACCACCCCGTCCGGATGGCCGAGGTCTATGCGCGTCTGGAAAAAGGAGACGTCTACACAGTTGCATTCACTATTCCGGAGGGGGCCAATATTTTTGATATTGCCCAGCGGGTGGAAAACGCCAGGCTCGGCAGCAGAGATGCTTTTCTGGAGGCGGCACACAAGGACGTGGCATTGATTTCTGATATGGAGCCAGATGCTCAAACTGTAGAAGGCTATCTTTTCCCGGACACTTACCATTTTTCCCGCCACGTTACTCCCGACCAGATGATTGCAGCTATGGTGAAGCGCTTCCGGCAGGCGGCTGACAGTATTGATCTCGTGGGAAATTACCACTCGGTCGTAACGCTGGCTTCGCTGGTGGAAAGGGAAACGCCCATCCAGAGTGAGCGGCCTGTTGTAGCAAGTGTCTTCGTCAACCGCATGAATAAGGGGATGCCTTTAATGACAGACCCTTCCGTGATTTATGCCGATTTATTGGAAGGAAGATACAGAGGAACCATTTTTCGTTCTGATCTGGACGGAGATTCGCCCTACAACACGTATAAACATACAGGGCTGCCTCCGGGACCGATCTGCAATCCGGGCATTGTGTCACTGCAGGCGGCCATGCACCCGGCCAAAACAGAGTATTTGTATTTTGTGGCAGCAAGCGCTGACCCTTCAGGAAATTCCCGTTTTGCAAAAACGCTCGAAGAACACGAGAAGAATGTTCAGGCGTACAGACGCTCTCAGCGCGCGGCAGGACAACGTTGAAAGGGTACAGCTCTTATTGAATGCCGAATAGCAGTCTTTTCATGCTGTTTCGGTTCGGGGGAGCAGGGCAGATATTTTTCTGCTCCAGGTTCGTCAAATCACAATTACAGGTCGTATATACATTCAGGGCCAGGATGAGAAAACTCTGGATTCACGCATTTGCGATGTGTCTGCTGCCGGCACTCACCGGATGCCTGATTCACACCCGTAAGGTCCCCCAGCCGAAAATGCCCAGCGTCGTCCTCTCAGCAGACGCGCAGCAGCTTGTCAGCAATATCAATCAGCAATATGACTCCATCCAGACGCTGAATGCGACCGTAGAATTCCAGGCCACGGTGGGCGGTGAAAAGAAAGGAAAAATCACCGACTACACCTCGATTCGTGGCTACATTCTGCTGCGCAAGCCGGAGATGCTGCGCGTTTTGGGAATGCTTCCGGTCATCAGCACACGCGCCTTTGATCTGGCCAGCGACGGCAACACGTTCAAGCTCTGGGTCCCGCATGAAAACAAGGCCATTGTCGGCACAAACACGGTCACAAAGCCTTCGCCCAATGCACTGGAAAACATGCGGCCGTATATCTTCTTTGATTCGCTGCTGATTCACAGCATCGGACCGGATGATCTGCTCTCGCTTACGACAGACACCAGGACCATCACTGATCCGAAACGCAAGCAACTTCTGCTCCAGCCGGAATA
>DASRBV010000240.1:0-12936 GCA_035653455.1 Pseudacidobacterium sp.
GCGACTCCGAAGGTCGTACCAGTCCAAACTTCGCCTACCTGAGGATTTGTTGTCAGAATCTCGCCATTTGCTCCGATTCCATTCACCGCGCCCATTTCACCGTTTCCAAAGAGCATGACGTTGTAATTGAAGATGCGCTTCAGGGCCGAGAGCCGCATCTTCTTTGGGACCAAGTCGCCAAGCCCGGTAAGGTTGGCGTACCACTGGCCTGCAAGCTGCTCGGCCATAATGTCAGAGTGGTACTCGCTGTTGGTGTCGTAGTCGAAGTACGTGCCGTTCCAGAGCTTCCTGATATAAGCAGTCTGGGCTTTTTGGAACAATGCATTGTACTGGGCGGCGCTTCCGGGGTCGCCGACCCTCTGTGCAATCTGTGCTGTGGCGCGCAGGGCGGCCAGATACAGACCGCCGCTGTAGGCGCTCTCACCGCTGGCGATCCAGTCGTCGTAGGTCTGGTCAGGGAAGCCGCCATTTTCAATCAGGCCATCGCCGTCGGTGTCGTATTGTTGCAGGTGCTCCATGGCCCGCTGGACGGAGTTCCACGAATACTGGAGAAAGGCCAGGTCTTTGCTTCCCGTCAGAACATAGTCGCGCCAAAGAAGGAGAACGTACTTGCTGTTCAGGTCGCGCCAGTTGGAAACGTCCTGATAGTTATACTGGTTTACGTTTACGAAGGGGTCTTCCTGCGGCGCGCCGAGGTCATGCGGGGCAGCTCCCGCTACCTTTCTCTCCATCGTGACAAATTTGTGCTCATGCTGTGCCTGCCATGCCCAGAGATATTTTTGCGGATTGCTCTCCTGGATCGTGTCAGTGTATTCGCGCATGATCTGTTTTTCGATGTCCGGCCAGAAGCGAATCAGCGGGAATGAGCCATAGAACCGCACGTCGAGTGTGCCATAGAAGACGTAATCGAAGCATTCAAGAAAGCTGAAGGTGTCTTCGTCCTTGGTTGCTGCGTGAGCCGGGTTCCCGATGCCGTCCAGTTCGTGTGCCCATACTGTTCCGCCATCGGCGAGAATATACATCTCATTGAACAGCTCGCCGCGATACCACTCGGGAAGGGATTCGTCTTCGATGTACGGTTTTTGCCATGCGTCAATGGCATGGCTCCAATTCTCATCTTCTGCGAGCGCGGTTTTAGCGATCTGCCACGCGTGCGTACCTTCCGCGCCAAAGAATTTCGTGTAATGACGTACCCATTTACGGCCTCCGCCAAACTGAATCAGCGGCAGGTCCCAGGAGAGCGCCATAGGCACCATCTTTTTCTCGCCCGGTGCCAGGGTAAAGCGAACTGCAATCGCACCGGCAATCTGCTCGCCGCTGGATGCCACATCCGGAGCGGCATTGGGCAGCCGTCCATCATCTGCAAATGGCTCCCAGACCTCCATTCCTGGCCCTTGTGGATAGAAGGTAGTGAGATACGTCACTTCCATGTCAGGGCTGGTCTTTGTGGCGATGGCAAACTGCCCGTCCCATTCACTGCGGACGGCTCCGCTGCGGATGCGATCAAAGAGGATGCCCTGAATGGTAGCGCCGGGTACATCTTCGGAAACGTAGCGGTTCTTGTCCTGATTGCTGAGGGCCCCGCTGAAGCCGCTCGATACATCGCGGAACCAACCCACCATGTTTGTCCAGGAGAAGAGCAGGGAAACGGTGACTGGCTTGTCTGAGGGGTTCTCTGCATACCAGTTATAGAGGGCGACCGGGTAGCTGGATTCCTTGTAATTGTTGGGGAGGACGGGCGAAAACTGCTCAACGGTCAGCTTGATACCCAGTTCTTTGGGGTCGTAAGCGAACCACGACTTTGGATACAGCGCAGCGTATTCACCCGCGCCTGCCGGATAAGACCAGTTCCATGAAGAAAGCGCTCCGTTGAGTGGTTTGCCTGTAGACAACGCGATCGCCCTTCCGGTTTCACCTTCCGGTTGCACAAAAACTGCGAACTGGTTTCCGGGCACATCTTCATATTTGTGGACGCCGGCCTTGATGTGCCAGCGCTCGAAATTTCCGCGATAACTGCGCGAGAAAGTGCCGGCGCCAAACCCGCCCACGGGCGCACCCTGCCAGTAGCCATCGTCAATAAGGTTGGGCAAAGCGGGTTTCCGTCCACCTGGATTCGGGGGTGGCACGCCGATACCAATTTTCCAGGCGGCCTGGGGGATATGATCATCGGCCTGAAGCGGCAGACAGGCAACCAGGGCAAAGCATGTTAACCAAATAAAACGTTTGAGCAGCATGTTTTTAGTTGTTTCCGATGCCGTCATCATACAAGGCTTGCCGGGAATGGGGCCAGTCCGGGAGACGCAAGCACGCAAAAATGACGTGGATAAGATGTCTCATATCCACGCGCAATACGCAAGCAAATGAGAAAATTGTGTTACCGAATGTTTCCCCGTTTTGCAATAAGTGTACTTTGTGGCTTTATGATGACCGGCTGCGGATACCATACTGTCCACTCCGCTGCGCACCTTCCGGACACGGTGCACACGCTGGCTGTCCCGACGTTTGCGAACCACACGCAGTCCTTCCACACAGAGGTCTCTTTTACCAACGCCGTCATTCGGGAGTTTACGAGCCGCACTTCGTATAAAGTGCTGGCGACAGACAAGCCCGGTGCCGGAGATGCGGTAGTAGATGGAGCGATCAATAGCTTTCAGGTGGTCCCGCTGACCTACAACATCCAGACCGGGCAGTCGTCAAGCTATCTCATCACAATCCATGCAAGCGTGAAGGTGCTGGACCGCAACAAGCGCGTGCTCTACGAGAACACTCACTATACTTTCCGCCAGCAGTACCAGACCACGCAGGACCTGGTGAGTTTTATTCAGGAAGACCCGGCTGCAGTGCAGCGCCTTTCCAGGGACTTTGCGCAAGCGCTCGTCTCCGATATTCTGGAGTCCTTCTGATATGGGTGCAGGGTTCGCATCAACAGACCGCTTTCTTGCGGAAATCCGTGGCAATAAGTTGCGGGCCGGGTACGTGCTCATTGGCGATGAGATTTTTCTTTATGAACGCTGCCGCCGTGCCCTGCTGGATGCCTTTGTTCCATCTGATCTGCGCGACTTTTGCCTTTCAGAAATAGACCTCGGCGAAACCAGTATCTTTGAGGTGCTGGACCGGGCCCAGACGCCTTCATTGATGGCGCCGTTTCAGGTTCTCTTTGTCCGGAACCTGAAACAGCTTTATACCCGCGGTGCAAAGAAGGACGAGTTTGCTGCCATTGATGCCTACTTCCGTTCGCCAAACCCACAGGCAGTGCTTATCTTTGTTGCCGACCATATCCGCATCCCATCTGACCCTCGCCGCATGGACATGGGAGACAAGGACCGCTATGAGCGCATCCGGGAAACGTTGGGTGACCATTGCGGAATGGTTGAACTGGCGCGCGTGGACGAGGCCGACGCGTTACGATGGCTTCTGGCTGAGGCGGAAAAACAGCAGATCAGGGTGGAGCAGGACGCTGCCCGTGAGCTGGTAGACGCGCTGGGCGCGGACATGATGCTCATTGCCAATGAATTTGAAAAGCTCACGCTCTATGTGGGTCTGAAAAAGCACATCACGCTGGGCGATGTGGAGACAATGGTGCTGGCTGCCAAGCAGCGCTCATTGTATGAGCTGACCGATGCAATCTCTGCCAGGGACAAAAAGCGCGCGCTGGCGCTGCTGGAAGGGCTGCTGAATGCGTCAGACGGCGGCGAAGAGTCGGCCATTGGACACCTTTACATGCTGGCACGCACCTTCCGGCAGATGCTGGTGATTTTGGAAAAGAACGTCCGCGACTCGCGCGCGATCTGGCAGGCCCTGTGGCAGGGCTTTCGCATGCCTCCATTTGCGGCTGAAGACCTGATTCGTCAGGCGCGGCGGTATAAATCAAAGAGGGAATTGACGCGTGCTCTGCGCCTCATTGCCCGGGCCGATCTGGAGCTTCGCTCCCAGCCTCCAGACAAGAAGCTGGTGTTGGAACGTCTGGTGATGGACCTGGCCAGCGAGCCCAGGACCACCCAGGCAGGCGCGGCTTCGATGCAGTATGCCATGGAAATCTGATCTGGCCCAGCGCACTTGTTTCCTATACATGGTTCGCAGCAACGGAGAGGCTTTGGACCGCTTCAGAGCGCCGGGTGAGCTGTGATGAGTTCTCCCATGCTTCCGATCTTTTCCGGAAGGCCTTTGCGCCGCGGCAGGGCGCTTCCTAGTTACGAATCACGGAGCGGATTCTCGGAAAACCCTGCACGGCCGCGCTCATCTCGGGGTCTTTGCTGATTTTTTCTATCAGACTGCGCGTAATCTCGTCGTCAGTATCAGCGGTGTTGCGCAGACTTACCGGATAGCGCACAACCGCTTCGAGCCCTGTGCCGGTGAGTTGCAGTTGTGCTGTTGGTTTTAAGGGTGTCAGGGGAAGCTCGAAACGCATTTCCAGATTGCCATGCTGGCGATCGAGCGCGTCCCGGTATTTTTTGTAGGCATTGTTGACGACCTCCAGCATGTTCGACTCGACCAATTCGTAATTGGCCGAGGGTTGCAGTGACACGGCGACTTCATGCCATGTGTAAGCCGTTCCTGGAAACTGGCGGAACATCGGTGTTGTTGCCTGAAAAAGGACGGAATTAGCAAATGCGACAATGCGTCCGGTAGGATGCAGGTCCGCTCCTGTTCCTGCGAGTTCGAGCAGATAGAAGCGCACGAACCCCACGTCAACCACATCGCCTGTTACGCCTGCAATGCTGATGCGGTCGCCAACGCGAATGCCGTAGCGGCCGATAAGGAAGAAATACGCCGCGACACAGAGCAGGACGGTCTGCAATCCGACAGCGAGGCCCGCAGTGATGAATCCAGCGAATGTCGCCAGCGAACTGAATTCGCTGATGACGCTGAAGACAAGCACCAGGCCAATCAGGAATCCAATGACAAAGCGGCGAACGACAAGGAATTGCCTCCTTCTGCGGACGTCCGTGATATAGCGGAAGATGGCGCGCTTCCAAAGATTCGAGACCAGAAGAAGAATGCCGAGCACGGCGATGAGAATGGCCACGGTAATGAAGATGGAGCGCAGAATCGAGCCGTACTGGCTGGCGATTGAGGCCCGCCAGTCCAGAAGATTGGCTTTGCTTTCTTCAAGCGCTGAGGCTTCCTGGCCCAGCGGAATTTCTACCGCAGCAAGCTGGTTGAATTTTGTAGCGAGGTCATCAAAGTCCTTCTTGCCGGGCGGTGTTTGACCGGGCTGAGGATTGTCGGCTGCAGCCGAAAGCGCGCGTCCTTGTTGCACGGTCTCTTTCATCGCGCTACGCAAAGGGGTACGCATGGCATTTACCAGGTCTTCGAGCTTTGCGGTCTGGTCTGTCAGCGTATCAATCTCGTGCAGCGTCATGGACTGGCTGTAAAGGCGGCGCAGTTGACCAATCAGTCCGTTGGCAGAAGCAATTTGTGGCGTGCTGGATGGAGTTGAAGGTTTACCGTTGAAGACTTCGGGTACAGAGCTCTTCAGTTGCGCCACGCTGGCCGCAAATCCATTTGGAGAAACCTGGTTCTTGCTCTGTGCCTGCTGCTTGCTCTTCTGGTTCTGCTTTGTGTTTGTGGAGACCTGGTTTGTGGTCTGCGTAAGCTGCATGAGCGAGTTCAGCATCGCCTGTCCCAGGTCCAACTCGCCCTGCAAGCGATCGCGCTGGTCCAGCAATGGTTGTGCATTGCGGCCGGGAGCGGCTGCGATCCTATCATTTAACTGCGCGATCTGCTTTTCCAGATCAGCATTGTGTGCTTTGGTATCATCGAGGAACTTCAGCAACTGCTGCCGCGAGGTGGGAGAAGCGGCCTCGTTATTTTCGTTCGGGACCAGAGGCGCTGCCTTCTCTGCAGACTCAAACGCATACCTGACGGCCTTCGCTGCGATGGATTCAGCATTGGCCTGATAGAGTGCGTCGGTAGGCAGTCCGGCAGGTTCCACCTGTGTCTTTACGTTTCGATACCAGGTAATCACCGCATTCAGGTGACTCAGAATCTGGTCGTCCGTTACAAGTGGCGCATTCCCCTGCTGGGCTGAAAAAGGTAACGCTGCGAAAACAAGAAGGACAATCAGAAAAGAGCGTGCAAACGTGGGGGACTTGAATTGCATTGTCTTTTCCATTTTATCTATGCTCGCCGTTATGGCTGAACTCCAGTGCGACAAATTGTCGCCAGAAAACTGCTCTGATCCAGACTGCTTTTTCCAGCTTTTCTGCTTCTTAGTCAAAGACAAAGGAGCCACCCTATGAAAGACCCAGGATGGACGAGAACAGTTTCTGTTGCAGCAGGCATTCTGCTCACCCTCAGTGCGTGTTCCTCCGGCAGGAACAAGCCAACGCCTGAGAACTTTAAGGCCGCGCTGAATAGTTATTTCACAAACCGCAGCGAATGCCTTTTTCCCTCAGCGCCGCAGTTTCCATACGAGGTAAGCCCTTCTCCTACGGCAAAGGCTGAACAGAAGCGCATGGATGCGTTAATGGCGGCAGCACTGGTGAAGCGCAAGGCCGACGAGAGTATCCACGTCTATATCTACTCGCTCACTCCTGCAGGAGAGCGGGCAACCAGCCGCTTCTGCTATGGACACAGACAGGTCACCAGCATTGATAACTTTACGCCTCCGGAAAAGATCAACAATTTTCTTCAAACTAAGGTGGACTATCACTACACCGTAACGGAGGTCCCGGTCTGGGCAAAGACAAAGGAGATAGAAGACGCCTTTCCTGATCTGAAAAAAGCTCTGGCAGGAACCGCTACAGGGCAAACGACACTCGCAAATGCCGGGGCCGGATGGCAGGTCCCGGAATAAATTCCTGTATACGCCTTGTCTATGCTGACTGCCTTTCCAGTGTGTTTCTTAATGAATCGAAGCTATGAAACGGGCAAAGGCAGTTGCGGTGGCCGCCTCTGTTCTGGAGGCCTTAAGAGTGCCTGAATATCTTTGATTATGCCTGCAACAAAAGTTGCTCCTGCGCCGAGAAGATGCGATGCGCCACCAGATGGCTTGACACAAAACAGGTAAGTGCCGATGCGGAAAAAATTGTTGTCAGCACTACGAATTGATAGAAGGCAGCATACAACGGAGGCTCGCCCGAAAGTACCATTCCTGCCATAATTCCCGGGATCCAGACGATTCCGAGAGAGCGAATATTGTCTACAGAAGGAATCAGACAGGCGCGACAGGCGGCCTGAAGGTAGGGAAGCAGAGCGGTGTCTGGATCTGCTCCCAGCGCAAGGGCCGATTCGATCTCTCCCACATGGGATGTAACTTCTCCGCGGAGGCGGTCGAGGAAAAGCGACTGCGTGTTCATGGTGTTGGCAATGACCATGCTTCCAACCGGCACCAGCATGGTGATGGTCAGCGGAATCACTCCAAAGAAGACCATGATGGCGAGGACTGCGCCTGCTCCTGCGCAAATGGAGACAAGGGCCAAACGAAAGCCACGCGGGATGCGGCTGGCGCGCTTGCGCACGATACTGGCGGCGGCGAGCATCATGGCGACGAGAACGATGAGCGATGTCCACTGCGGCCCATGTAGCATGATGGCCAGCACCGCGCCCACGGCGACAATCTGAATGATTCCGCGCAGCATGGCCACGGGAAGGTCCTTCAGGATTCCGGGTGCGCGATGCCGCGCGAGCAACATGACCATCAGCGCGACCAGTGCAGTGATGACGGATTCTGCAAGACCGAGTGTGAGGCGGGAATGGAAGAAATGATTAAGCACGGAGCACCTCGTGGACGGGCCCATATGCTGTTGGCTTTCCAGCTTCGATCACGAGCACCTTGTCTGCTACCGCACGGGCCTGTTCCATGTTGTGCGTCACCCAGACGCAGGTAAGATGCCGCTGCCGCACAAGCGATTCCAGCAGGGTCTCAATGCCTCGACGGGCTGCTTCATCCAGTGCCGAGGTTGGTTCATCCAGCAGAAGCACTTCGGGCTGATTTGCCAGTGCGCGGGTGATGGCAACGCGTTGGGCTTCGCCTCCGGAAAGTGTGAGGGCGTTGCGTCCGGCGTATCCGGTAAGCCCCACCTGCTCCAGCAGATGATTGATTTCTTCCGCGGACAGGCTATGGTTGTGCTGCCTCGGGCCGTATGCAAGGTTTTCGGCAACTGTTCCGGGGAAGAGATAGGCCCGTTGCATCACCATCCCGATACGGCGGCGCAGCTCACGCGGTGGAAGTGTCTTTGTATTCACTCCTTTGAGCAGGACTTCGCCGCTGGTTGGTTCATCGAGGCGGTTCAGGAGGCGCAGAAGCGTACTCTTACCTGCTCCGCTGGGGCCGACGACCGCCAGCACCTCTCCCTGCTCCAGCGCGAAGCTGATATCGCAGAGTAATACGCGCGATTCAGGCGGGGGAAGTGCGCGGCCGAGTTGTCTCGATTCAAGCATTTGCATCATGAAACCAAAAATCACCGCTCAGGGAACTGTCACCTCGACTGGAGCGAAAAGTGGAGGACCTGGATATGTTTCGGACGAATCCGCTTACCACCACATCGTTCTGCTCCGCCTTGGATGACGGTTCATTCTGCTCCGAGTTGGCGCAGGAGCTGTGCGCGTTTCGGGGCCAGTACTTCATGCACAGGCCCTTGTGTTTCAATGCGGCCATTGTCGAGCACAATGACCTCTGCATTTGTCTGATACGCCTCTGCCAGGTCGTGGGAAACATAAAGCAGCGGTGTCTGCGTCGAGAGGTCTTTAAGAATAGAGGTCTTCAACTCCGCATCGAGTCCGGAAAACGGCTCGTCGAGCAGAAGCAGTTCAGGGCGCGGCGCGAGGGAACGCGCCAGAGCGACACGTTGATATTCGCCACCGGAAAGTTCCGAGGGCATGCGGTCTGCCAGCTTCTCGATGCGGAAGAGCGCCAGCATCTCCTTCGTGCGCGATTCGCGTCGGTCGTGCGTAAGCTGGTGCAGCCCAAAGGCGATGTTTCGCCGCACGCTCATGTGTGGAAACAGCGCTGGCTGCTGTGTAAGAAAGCCGATCCCGCGCTGTCCCGGAGCAAGGGAGATACCGCTGGATGTGTCAAGCAGGATGCGGTTTCGCAATGCAACTCGTCCTTTGTGTGGTGTAAGAAGTCCGGCGACAGCGCGAAGCACGGTGCTCTTGCCCGCGCCGGATGAGCCAAAGAGCACCGTCCAGGGCGCAGAAAGGTGAAAGCCCGCTTCAAGATGAAAGCCCCCGATGCGGTGCGAAATCTCAACAGTGAGAAATGCAGTCTCAGCCACTGCGTGCCTGCTTTCTCATGCTGTAGACAGCAATCAGCGCCAGCAGAGTCACGGCCAGCAGTAGAAATGCGGTGCGGTTCGCGTCAGTATAACGGAAGTCCTGTACCTGGTCGTAAATGGCAATGGAGAGTGTGCGCGTTGCGCCGGGAATGTCGCCTCCAATCATGAGCACAACGCCGAATTCGCCCATGGTATGCGCGAAACAAAGAACAGCAGCCGAGAACAGAGACCGCCGGGAAAGTGGCAAAAGTACAAAAAAGAGCACGCGCAGCGGTGATGCACCAAGCAGACGGGCTGCATCCAGGATTTCTGTTCTGATACCGGAAAAGCCTGTCGCGACTGGCTGCACGGCAAAGGGCAGGCTGTAGATCATGGAGCCAATCACAAGTCCGCTGAAGGAGAAGGCCAGCGGATGCCCCGTAAGGTGAATGAAGAAGCGTCCAAAAGCCGTACGTGGCCCCATGAGCACGAGCAGATAAAAGCCAAGTACCGTAGGAGGCAAAATCAGTGGCAGGGTGGCAACGGCTTCTACCGCGACTTTCCATCGCGCTTTGCCGAAGGCCAGCCACCATGACAACGGAACAGCTATGCACAGCAGCAGTGCTGTTGTCACGGTGGCGAGTTTCAGGGTCAGCCAGAGCGCCTGCGTGTCCATACCGGAGTGCGATAGGACATTTTATCTTGCTTCACTTGCTGACCACGATGACGGTGAAACTACCCGGAAGCACGGACGGGCGGGGCCGCGGATTTTCCGGAGTGGCTGCGGGCCGCGGGCCGAATTCAGCCGCGACCAGATAGATTTTTCCGGTCTTCGGATCGAACGCCATCGTGCGCGCGCTGCGCTGCGTAGCAACGTTCTGGAGGACCGTATACGAATCCGGAGAATTCTGGTGGACTACGGTCAGGGTACCGTCTCCATTGGAACTGAAAGCATTGCCTGTGCCGGGGTCGAATCCCGCAGCATCGGGACCATCGCCAATCTCCGGTGTAGCAACCACCTTCCCGCTAACAGCGTCTACGACGGACATTTTCTTGCCATCACAGACCGAGAAAAGGCGGTTGTGCGCAACATCTATCGCCTGGCCCGAGGGCGATTCGCAGATGGGCCATTCGGCTTTGATTTCGTGCGTTTTTGCGTCAATGTGCGCGATTTCGTTCTTGTCCTCGATATTTACAAAGACGGAGCCTTTGCCGTCAGCAACAGGGAACTCAGGTTTACCGGGAAGCGGCATTGTCGCGACCACCTGCTTTGTTTTTGTATCAATCACGGTTGCATTCCTGCTGCGTCCGTTGAAGGCCCAGACAGTATGGGTAGATGGCTCGTACACCATGCCATCGGGATTGGTCCCCGCAGGGATGGTCTGCGTAATCTTGTTTGTCGTCCGGTCAAAAATGGCCACTGCATTGCCTCCGCCATCACTGATGTATCCCTCTTTGCCATCAGGGTCGAAGACGACTCCATGCGTGCCGTGAAGGCCGGTGATGTCCCCAACCAGCTTGCCGGAGGCGGTGTCCACGACCATCACATGATTGCCGCGGGTGATGTAAAGGTTCCCGGAATGAGGGTCCACGGCCAGGTAGTCCCATCCGCCATCACCGCCGAGTTTCCATTTGTCCTGCACATGATAGGGGCCTTGCGCCCACGATGGCGTGCTGCCTGTAAATGCAAGTGCCATCAACAGGGCCCCCGCCAGATGCCATTTTCTTTGCCGCCGCATAAAATTTTCCTTTCTGGAGCAAAACAGATTCCGCACCTGACTGTATTCGGGTTTTCCTTAAAATGTCCTGAATGAACTATGAAGTTATATAGTGAAACAAATCCAGAATCGTATTCGTCCTGAAGATTACTTTCTATAGGAGGACAAGCACATTGAACAGAAGATCGAGGACACTTGCTGCCTTTTTACTTGGAATTTCGCTGGCTGGCGCGCAATCCTTTGTATTTGCGCAGGAAAAGAAGCCCGACGAGCCACAGAAGGGTGAAGCGCAACATGAAAATGCAAAAGAGCAGGAGAATATTCCTCCTGAAAAAAGCTCAGTCACGCACCACGATATTACGCTGAACGGCAGAACCATTCACTACACCGCAACCGCCGGGACATTACTGATCCGCAATGATGATGATAAGCCTTACGGAAGCATCTTTTATGTGGCATATACAGAGGACGGCGCGGACGCGAAGACGCGGCCTCTGACGTTTCTTTACAACGGCGGCCCCGGATCGGCTTCGCTCTGGCTGCACATGGGTTCATTCGGCCCGGTGCGCGTGGAAACGGCCAGCCCCGCGGCCACGGGCGGCGCACCTTATCAGATTGTTCCCAACCAGTACAGTCTGCTGGACCAAACCGACCTGGTCTTTATTTACGCGCCGCTGACGGGGTACTCGCGCGCCGTGGGCAAGGCCACACCCAAAGACTTCACCGGGGTAGACCAGGACCTGAAGGCTTTCGACAAATTCATCCAGCGGTATATCACGGTGAACCAAAGATGGAATTCACCTAAGGTCCTGTTTGGAGAATCGTATGGCACGACCCGTTCCGCCGGGCTTTCCGCTGTTTTGCAGGAGCATGGCGTAGAACTGAACGGCATTGTGCTGCTCTCGTCCATTCTGAATTATGGTGAACTTGCCCCGGGAATGGATACGCAGTACATCGTCAATCTGCCTACATATGCAGCCATTGCCTGGTATCACAATAAGCTGCAAAACAAGCCGTCGGACCTGAAAGCGTTTTTGAACGATGTTCGCGCCTTTGCGCGTGGGGAATACTCTGAGGCCCTGGCACAGGGCGATCAGTTGCCCGCAGCTCAATTTGATGCTGTGGCTGCGAAGGTGGCGCAGTATACGGGCCTGAGTGTGCAGTATGTAAAGGAAGCCAAACTGCGCATCTCGCCATTCCGCTACCGGAAAGAACTGCTGCGCAATGAAGGCGACATTCTGGGCCGTTACGACGCTCGCTTTGAAGGCACTGACGTGGACAACGCAGGCGAATATCCGGGCTACGACCCGTCTGATACCAGCATTTCCGGGGCGTTCGTCGCCGCTGAGCACGATTATCTTTCGCGCGAACTGAAATACGAGACCACCGATGAGTACCGCCCCAGCGCCAACAGCATCGGCGAGTGGGACTGGCACCATCGCGGAGCAGGCGCGGGCCGCAGCTTTGGCGGACAGCAGGCCATGCCTTATGTTGCCGGAGACCTGGCGGATGCCATTCGCAAAAATCCTAAGCTGAAGGTGCTCTCCGCGAATGGATACTTCGACCTGGCTACTCCATTCTTTGCCACGGAATATGATCTTTCCCACATGATGCTGACACCTGATCTGGCGAAGAACGTGGAGTTCACCTACTATCCGTCAGGACACATGGTCTACCTGAATATTGAAGCCTTGAAGGAGTTCAGGAAAGACCTGCAGGGGTTCTACTCCAGTTTGACGAAGTAGGCTGCTACGCGTCCCACGACCCAGCATGGCCGCGGGGCGCATGCAGGAAATTCAGTCCACATCGGCAGGGGTCTGTTGTGAAAAGAGCACGTGCCATGCGTCATCTTTCCAAACGTAAACATCGGAAAAGCGCGTAGTCATTGTCTTTCCGTCTTGCCCTGTAAATGAGAACACACCATGCGCAATGGCGGTATCGCCGTGCATGAGTACGTCTACGTTTGGCATCTCGGGAACGGAGAGGTTCCGGCCGCGGTTTCGCGCCGTGCCTTCAAG
>DASRBV010000241.1:0-4549 GCA_035653455.1 Pseudacidobacterium sp.
CGAGCCCAGGTAAGGTTCTTCGCGTTGCGTCGAATTGAACCACATGCTCCACCGCTTGTGCGGGCCCCCGTCAATTCCTTTGAGTTTCAGCCTTGCGACCGTACTCCCCAGGCGGGATGCTTAACGCGTTAGCTGCGGCACAGCGGGATTGGGTACCCGCTACACCAAGCATCCATAGTTTAGGGCTAGGACTACCAGGGTATCTAATCCTGTTTGCTCCCCTAGCTTTCGCGCCTCAGCGTCAGTTGTGGTCCAGTGCGCCGCTTTCGCCACAGGTGTTCCTCCCGATATCTACGCATTTCACCGCTACACCGGGAATTCCACGCACCTCTCCCACACTCCAGCACGGCAGTTTCGCCTGCATTTTCCCAGTTGAGCCGGGAGATTTCACAGGTGACTTACCGCACCGCCTACGCGCCCTTTACGCCCAATAATTCCGAACAACGCTCGCACCCTCTGTATTACCGCGGCTGCTGGCACAGAGTTAGCCGGTGCTTCTTCCACCCGTACCGTCAGTATCGTCCGGGTCGAAAGGAGTTTACGTCCCAAAGGACTTCATCCACCACGCGGCGTTGCTGCGTCAGGGTTTCCCCCATTGCGCAAAATTCCCCACTGCTGCCTCCCGTAGGAGTCTGGACCGTGTTTCAGTTCCAGTGTGTCCGTGCGCCCTCTCAGGCCGGATACAGATCATCGCCTTGGTGGGCCATTACCCCGCCAACTAGCTAATCTGCCGCGACCCCCTCCTCAAGCGAATTGCTCCTTTGACCCGTGGGTATTATGCGGTATTAGCCTCGGTTTCCCGAAGTTATCCCCCACTCGAGGGTAGGTCAGTCACGTGTTACTCACCCGTGCGCCACTTTACTCAGGGCCGAAGCCCCTTTCTCGTTCGACTTGCATGTGTTAGGCACGCCGCCAGCGTTGATTCTGAGCCAGGATCAAACTCTCGTTTGAAACCTGATGATTGCACTTCGCCGACGGAGGTCAGCGAGGCAATCGCCCCGCAATGCTCGAAAGATTGCGAGGACTAACATTGTGAGAATGATCAAACCGATCTTCTTCCATTCTCACGACTGGCATGTTCAACCTGATTGTCAAAGATCCTTTCGCAGAACCGCCTGAGCGGACTGCTTCTGGATCGAGTGCGCGACCATTGCGCGCGTCCTCGAACTTGTTGCGCCTCGTTTTTGCGCGAACTTTTTAAGAATCTCAAACCTTAGCGAGAATGTCAAGCCATTTTCATAAATTCTTGATTTTTCTCGTTTCCATCTTCCACCAGGCATGAAATTTACCCGCCGAAAGTCCGGATTCCAAAAGCCGCTAAACGGCGCAAAACCTGAAAAAGATCGACCGCAGAGCGCACTCGGCGGCGGGCACTTGGCCCGAAGGGAGCTAAACTCCCTGCCTGCAATGGATTGTCCGTTCAGATTAGCGTCCTAAACGCCCTTTGAACTATGTCCAGCTTCAGTCATCCGCTCATTGCCATTCAAGGCCGGGGGCGAAGCTGCTCATTCCCACTGCTTCTTGTCGCTTTCTTAATATAGCCTGACTGCTTCACGCTTGCAAGCCGTCAGCCTTTCATCAACAGCACCCTTCTAGGCGCCTTGCCATCAGCCAGCGACAAGACCAATCCTACCAACGGACGACCCGCTCCGCAACTGTTGAAAACTGTGAATGTCTGTTGAAAAACACTTTCTATCCAGTGTTTATGCCTGTTTTCAAATTGGCATATATACTCTCCACAAATTGCTCTTTCAGGCTGTCAATTTGCACGTGGAGGCATAACGTACATGAACGAATACATACCTTCTCGTTTTTCCCGCCGTGGATTTCTGACAGGCATAACGGCAAGCCTTCTCTCATCTGCGTCGCTGGACATACTCACCCCGCCATCCTTGTCCGCCCAAACCACACTTACGCCGGAAGAGGCCCTCAAGGCCCTGCTTGATGGAAACGAACGTTTTGTTGCCGGACGCATGACCAGCTTCGACGAAGACCTGAAAATTCTCAAGGCCCGCACGATAGACAAACAGGAGCCTTTTGCCGCCGTCCTTTCCTGCGCCGATTCCCGCGTTCCCGTCGAGATCATCTTCGACCAGACCATTGGCCACATTTTCGTGACCCGTGTTGCTGGGAATATGGCCACCTCAGAAGTCATTGCCAGCCTGGAATACGGCGCGGCAGTACTGGGAACAAAAGTCATTCTTGTGCTCGGTCATCAGAACTGCGGAGCTGTCAAAGCAACCATGCAGGGCAAGCAGGTTCCCGGGCAGATCAGCGCCCTTTACCCATATATTCAGCCGGCAGCAGATGAAGCCGGAGGCGACCTGGAGAAAGCCATCCAGACGAATGCGCGCATTCAGGCACACCTGCTGCGCGAGTCCTCTCCCGTCCTGGCATCTCTGGTGAAGGAAAACAAACTCAAAGTAGTTGCCGGACAATACAATCTTGCTTCCGGCAAAGTTTCGCTGCTTGAGGGCGCATAAAGCAGCCGGCAGACATTGCGGGCCTGGTTATTGAGCAGGCCCCAACTCCAACCCGCCCGTCAGGCTCGACACGCGCTCGATATGGTGCCTCACGCACCAGTGTTCCAGCCCATGCGCAATGCGTTCCACGGCGCGTGGATCGGCATAGCTCGCTGTCCCTATCTGAACAGCCGTTGCCCCGGCAAGCATAAATTCCACTGCGTCTTCCGGAGCAGCAATGCCGCCCATTCCCAGCACAGGAATCTGCACAGCCTTTGATGCCTCCCAGACCATACGCACAGCAATTGGCTTGATCGCAGGACCGGAAAGCCCTCCCGTAACATTGGCAATACGCGGACGACGCGTGCTTACATCAATCGAAAGCGACACAAATGTGTTCACCAGGGATATAGCGTCTGCGCCGGCATCTTCGGCACAACGCGCCATCGCAGCTATCGAGGTCACATTCGGCGAGAGCTTGACAATCAGCGGACGCGTCGCTGCCTGCTTTGCGGCTACTACAAGTTCACCCAGCAGCTTCCAGTCCGAGCCGAATGACATGCCCCCATGCTTCGTATTCGGGCACGAAGCATTCAGCTCATAAGCAGCAATGCCGCGCGCTTCATTCAGCGCCTCAATCACTGCGACATAATCCTCGACCGTATGGCCAAAAACATTGGCAATGACCGCACAGCTTGGATACTTCCCTAATGCAGGCAGCTTGTTTTCAATAAATGCCTTCACTCCGATGTTCTGGAGCCCGATGGCATTGATCATTCCGGCAGGAGTTTCGATGATGCGCGGCGCCTGGTTTCCTGCCATCGGCTCGCGCGAAAGGCCCTTCGTTACAAACCCGCCAATGCGGTCAAGGGAAACAATATCTTCAAACTCAATGCCGTACGCGAACGTACCGCTGGCGGCAATCACCGGGTTGCGCAGTTCAATTCCGGCAAACCGGACCTTCATATCTGGCTTCACTACTGGTGCTGCTCCTCTGGTGTTGCTTTCTTTGTGGCTGCGCGCGCGCTGCGATGCGGCCGTGTTGGTGCAGGTTTAGGATAGATGACCGCAGCAGCAGGTTTGAAGGCCTGCGTCAGAATATGCCCTACCGATGCCGACGGCTGGTTCACCCCAAGCAGCGAAGCGAAGGTCGCCGCCAGATCGACAGGCTCAACACGCCCGTGGTAGATACCCGGAGCGAATGGCGCTCCGTAGAATCCAAGCGGCACATGCCTGTCATATGAGTACGGTGTAAAGTGCGTAGTGCCATTTCCTTTTTCCAGGCCCATCTGGAAGGCGGCCGGGACAACGCGCACATACCACCCTCCATTCGGCGTATAACTGTGCGCCAGCAGGTCGCCGAACTGCGTGTGCGGCAGGTCTCCATTGGCCAACTGGATGCGGGTATAGCTGCGGTAGAGTACTGGCCGTGGCGGCAGCTTTGATTGTGCCGGCAGAGGCGTATCCAGCAGTTTCGTCAAAGACTGGAAGACCGCAGGAAGCGCATCCTGCACCGCTGTTTCTGCCTCCTGCTCATTGATTCCGGCACGCTCAAACGAAGGCTGGTTCAGCGAAATATAAGGCAGCTCCTGATGCGGAAGAATGTACTCGACCTTCTCGCCGGGAGAGAACTTCTGGTTCATCGCATCGTTCAGCAGAGTGATGAGCCTGCCTGTATCAATTTGCGCGGCATTCATACCCAGTTGCGCTGCCACAGCAGGAGAAGGCGCAACACCGTGGTCCGCGGTTACGGCAATCCAGACATTGCCCAGACCGCCATCAATGTTCTTGTCCAGCCACGTAAAAAAATCATCCAGATCAGCGTCGAGCGCGTCCACTAGCGCGTGCTGCTCGTCCGCATCCGGTCCTACTCCGTGGCCAAGGATGTCGGTACTGGAGATGCTCAGTGTCAGCATGTCCGTAACGTTATGCTTGCCTAACTGCTCACCCTGGATCAGCGCCTTGGCAAAATCGAGCTCGTAGCTGATGGCCGCCGGGGTCCTTCCCACCTCTGTCTCAAAATTCTTCGGGGCAGGAACATTGGCTTCCGCTTCGGCCTGCTGGAGCCGCCCGCTGGAATTGAAGGC
>DASRBV010000242.1:0-11382 GCA_035653455.1 Pseudacidobacterium sp.
TGTTATTTTTGATTACGGAATGGTCCTGAGCCATCCTCAGGACCCAGCCGCACTCAACAACATTCTTGCCATTACCGGACTCGACCGCGACACCTTTGACCGGCATTACTGGACACACCGCCATGCCTACGACATGGGCAAACTGAACGGACGTACCTATTGGCAACAATTTGCCCAGGACACCGGCATCCGGCTCACACCCACGGACGTTGACCGCCTGGTCGAAAACGACGTGCTCATGTGGTGCACCATCAATGAACCGATGCTGGCGTGGGCCAAATCACTGGCCGAAGCAGGTCTGCGCATTGCCATCCTCTCCAATATGGGCGAAGAGACGCTGAGCTACATGCGGCAGGAGTTCGCATGGCTCGGCGATTTCCATCATCACACCTGGTCTTGCGAACTGGGCATCGCCAAACCAGACCCGGCCATTTACACCTACACCTGCGAGAAGCTAGGTGTTACTCCCAGAGAGACACTCTTTCTCGATGACAAGCTGGAAAACGTAGAGGCAGCGCGCCGCGTCGGCCTGAATGCTCTGCAATTCAGGAACATCGAGCAGCTCCGGCACGATCTGGCTTCCCACGGCTGGCTTGATGGCCTGCCCGTGCCTGAGAAGAGTCCGAAAACGTCACACAAGCGAAATAGCACATTGGCCTGTTGCAATCGGGCCAAGGCCCTTCTTTGTTTTCCGCAGAAGGGGAGGGCTGCATATTTCTTTCTTGGGGATTGACATTTCTCTCGACCCTATTCTAGTCTAGGTATGTTTAAAACAGGCCTATGTCCCCTTTTAAAAAATCCGAACCTCGCGACCTCTTCCCCGGCGCACTGGAGATGATGGTCCTGCAGTCTGTGCGCCGGCAGCCTATGCACGGATACGCCCTTGTCCAGCACATCAAACAGCGCTCGAATGACCTGCTGCAGGTAGAAGAAGGCTCGCTTTATCCCGCTCTGCAACGGCTTCTAAAAGAAGGACTGCTCAAAGCGGAGTGGCAGATTTCCCCTACAAACCGCCGCGTGCGAACATACTCCATCACGCGCGCCGGCATCCGGCACCTCGAACACGAAGTCTCGCGCTTTGAGCAGATGCTCGAAGGCATTCACCTGGTCCTCTCCCCTACAGAGCCTTAAAAGGACAAGCCTATGTTTTCCCGCCGCCGCATTTACGATGACCTCTCTGAGGAAATCCGCCAGCATCTGGAACAAAAAATTGAATCGCTGATGGCCGACGGCCTCAGCCGCGAAGAAGCCGAGCATCAGGCGCGGCGGGAGTTCGGCAATGTCACTTTAATCGAAGAACGCGGCCGCGAGCCGTGGCAATGGCCTGGGCTTTATTCTCTCTGGGCCGATGTGCGTTTTGGCCTGCGCCAGATCAGGCGGTCTCCCTCATTTACCGTAATGGCTGTGCTCACGCTGGCGCTCGGTATTGGTGCAAACACCGCCATCTTCACGCTGATTGACTCCATCATGCTGCGCCCGTTGCCGTATCCGCACCAGGACCGCCTCACCGTCCTCTCTTCCGGTGGTGCATACTTTCCCAAAGGCTGGGTTCGCGCTCTTGCGGAACATTCGCAGTCTTTCTCCTCCATCTCCGGCTACGGCCCCAATGCCGAATCAAACATTGACGTGGGGGACTCCGCCGAGCGTGTCTTCGGATCCAGGGTCAGCGTCAATGTCTTCGACACGCTTGGCATTCATCCTGAAGCAGGCAGCTTCTTTGCTCCGGAAAACGCCATCGCCGGGCAGGACCAGGTCGTAGTCCTCAGCGACGGATATTTTAAGCAGCGGTTCGGTGGAAGCCCTCTCGTAATTGGTCAGACAATTCGTATTGACGGCATCTCCCGCCGCATTGTGGGCGTTATGCCTGCCGGTATCCATTTCCCTTATGCTGAGACGCAATTTGTCATTCCTGTTTCCTTCAAAGGCGGAGACCCTTACGATCCCTGGGTAGGACCGTATGACCTGCAGGCAATCGGCAGACTCAAAGACGGGGCCACGCCCTCATCCGCCCAGGCTGAATTGCGCAGATTGCACCCCCAGTTACTCAATCTTTTTCCCTGGCGCATGCCGGATGACTGGGCCGCAGAAATCAACGTGGTTCCACTACTCGACTTTATTGTCGGGGACACACGTCCGCGCCTGCTGCTCCTTTTTGGCGCCGTCGGACTCATCCTTCTCATCGCCTGCGCCAATGTCGCCAACCTTATGTTGGCGCGCGCCGCATCGCGCGAGCGGGAAATGGCGATTCGCGGCGCGCTCGGAGCATCCGGCAGCCGCATCATCCGCCAGTTGTTGATAGAGAGCGGTCTGCTGGGGATACTCGCCGGAATCGTCGGATTGGTTGCGTCCGGCATCAGCCTGCGCACGTTGACAAGACTTCTCCCCTCAGATACGCCGCGCATTGCCAATATTGGACTCCACTGGAATGTCTACTGGTTTGCCCTGCTTATATCCGTTCTTGCCGGGGTCCTCTTCGGATTGGTCCCTGCGCTTAAGATGGCATCGCCAAACCTGCAGCAATCATTGCGCTCCGGCAGCCTGAGCGTTGTTGGAAAAGGGCCACAATTCGGACTTTCGATGCTTCTGGTCATTGGGCAGATCGGGCTTTCCGTCGTTGTTATCACGGCGGCAGGGCTTATGCTGCGTAGCCTTTACAGCCTGTCACGCGTCAATCCTGGCTTTCGTGTCAGCCAGATTGTGACCGCCGAGGTCTCGCTGGACGCCGATACGTGCCCGTATCTGGCATCCCAGGCCGATGGTGAGCGGGGCCGCTGCCAGGCATTCTTCCGTGAACTGCCGGACCGCGCGCGTGCCATCCCAGGCGTCGAAGACGCAGCACTGGCAGATACGTTGCCCATGAGCGGTAACGACCAGATCTTCGCCTATGATGCAGAAGGCCATCCTCGCGAAGCCAGACAGCAACCGCTTCTTGCCATCTCCCGCGTGGTTTCGACAGATTATTTTCAAACGCTCGGCCTGAAGCTGCTGCGAGGCCGCCTCCTGACCGGTTCCGACCAGTCTGGCTCAAGCCGTGCTGTTGTCATCAATCAGAAAATGGCCGAAGACCTCTGGCCCAATCAGGACCCACTCGGCAAACATGTCCTGAATCTCACTGACGAAAAAAGCCCTGGGGTCTTCGATCCGAATGTTGCTTCTATCGTGGTCGGCGTTGTAAGCAATACGCGCCATCAGAAGCTTGCTGGAGACCATTTTCAGGAAGAAATCTACTTCCCAATGACGCCCAAACTTGAGCAGCCATCCATGCATATTCTTTTGCGCGGGCACGCAAGCGTGGAACAAATCGCATCGGGACTACGGCGAGTGATTGCGCAGCTCAATCCCCAGGTTCCGGTCACGCATGTACGCACGTTTGACCAGGTCATTGCTGCTTCCGATGCCGCCCCGCGCTCGCTCACGATTCTGCTGCTCAGCTTCGGCCTTCTCGCCCTCGGAGTAGGAGGAGCAGGTGTCTACAGCCTGATTGCATATATCGTGAGCTGGCGCACGCGCGAAATAGGGGTACGGCTCGCTCTTGGCGCTTCACGCCGTCAGATTGTGCTCATGGTCCTCAGGCAAAGCCTCATCTGGGCGGTTGCCGGCTCGCTGACAGGGCTGGTTGCCGCGGTTGCATTTGCACAGATGCTGCGGCGCTTCCTGTTCGAGGTAAGCCCGTTCGATCCGCTTACGATCAGCTTGGTTCCGCTTCTTATGCTTCTGATTGCGCTGCTCGCAACATGGCTGCCTGCGCGTCGTGCAGCTTCCATTGACCCTATGCAGGCGTTACGAATGGACTAGGAAGACAGAACCGTCTGTGAAAATGCTATGGCCGCTTAGTCCCGAATCGTATGGGCTGACGCCAGAGTATTGGCAGCGGCGACACTGGGTGTCACTGGCGCTGAAGGGGCCGGGGCAGGACTCGTATTCGCCGGGGCCGTGCTGCTGGCATCCAGCGCGCCAGAATGATCAGGGCCGAGACCCAGCTTGATCAATGCGCGAGAATCGGGCACCAGCTTTGTCTGCCAGCCATGGTCTGCCTGGTACTTTTGCATGGCGGCCTCAGTCTCCTCGTCCCACTGCCCGGAAGGCTGGCCGCTCAGGTACTTTTCGCGAATCAGTGCCTGCTGAATTTCGGTAGCGCGCTCGCTGTCAATGCCGCGCTGCCCTATCACCTGATGCTTCACGGCTTTCTTCTTGCTATGGCCTGATGTGGCTGCGCGATGGCTCCGTCCGGCAAACGCAGGAGTGGCAATAAGCGCCGCAGTCAATAAAATTGTTGAGCATGCTCGAACAAAAAGCACGATGGCAAAACCTCGCAGGGGGACTTATCTTACGGTCTTTCCGAAGAGAGTAAATAGTAAAGCATTCTGGTTGCAAGCAAAACAACACCGGCATCCTGTATTTTTTGGGATGCCGGTGCCACTTTAGTACAGTGCATTCCCGGTTATGGCAAAGTTCCGCCTACCAGGAAACTGCCAGCACTTGGACGCTGCGGATCCACGACACTCAACACAACATCCTGCCCGGATTTCAGACCGGAGACAATTGCGTTGAATTCCGCCTTGTTATGGACCTCCTGCCTGTTGATGGATGTAATGACCTGGCCTTCCATACCCCCCATATTCAGCACATTGTCAGCAAAAGAACCCGGTTTGACCCGCTGAATCAGCACGCCATGCAGGTTCGGAGGCGCATTCTGCGGCAGATCGCTTACCGTGATACCCAGCTTGCTCTGCGAGGTATCTACACCACCTTCACCGCCGCCACCTGGGCCTTGCTCCTCGGCCTCGCCGGAAGCAGCTTCCATCTTGCTGAAGTCAATGATGGAAACCGTGGCCGTGTGCTGCTGTCCGTTCCGCAGATAACCAATCTGCACAGAGTCGCCAGGCTTCCGGGCAGTAATCTGGCTGACCAGATCATCGCCGTCCTTCACCGGGTGGCCATCCACGCTTACGATGATGTCGTTGGGTTTCAGACCCGCCTTGTCAGCCGGCAATCCAGGCGTGACAGCACTGATGATGACGCCGTTCTTGATACCATACACGCGCTGCACAGCGCTGGACACGTTTTGCTGGAAGCGAATGCCAATGGATCCGCGGACCACTTTGTGTTCCGGCCCGATGAGCGCGTTATAAACCCCGATGACTGTGTTGGACGGCATGGCAAACCCTATGCCCTGATACCCCGCGGACTGCGTAAAGATGGCAGTGTTGACACCTACCACCTCTCCTGCCATATTCACGAGCGGGCCGCCCGAGTTGCCGGGATTAATGGCGGCATCGGTCTGCAGAAAGTGCTGAAATTGTCCTTGCGGGCCGCCCTGGATAGTGCGGTTCTTGGCCGAAATAATGCCCGCCGTCACCGTCTGCTGGAGCGTGAACGGGCTGCCAATCGCGATGACCCAGTCGCCCACCTGAGCAGAGTCCGAGTTACCTAGCTTCACCGTAGGCAGGGGGCGGTCTACATCAATTTTGATGACAGCAAGATCGGTGGCCTTGTCAGTGCCAATCACTTTTGCCGGATGTCCCTGGTCGCCTTCCGGGTCGCTGGCCAGCTTTACATAGATGCGGTCGGCCTTCTCCACCACGTGATTGTTGGTGATGATGTATCCCTTGGGATCAACGATGAAACCGGAGCCAAGCGCCTCATGCGCCTGATCATCGGGCTGCCCGAAATCAGGGCCCATCCCGAAGAAGCGGTGGAAGAAGTCCTGCATACCACCCTGGTCGTCGTTGTCATCGTTGTTATCATTATTGTCATTGTTGTCATTGTTGTCCGGGTTCTGCGGATTACGATGGAAACGGCGAAGCCCACGCTGCTGTTCCTTGGGCAGGGTCTCTGTGTTGATGTTGACCACAGCCGGCCCGACTTCCTTGGCAATTTTCGTAAAGTCTGTAGAAAGGTCGCGTGGCGCGGGGACCTTCAGCGGAGTCGCATCGGAGCTGTCAACTTTCGCTTCCTGCCCGTGGACCCCATGCGAAACAACGGAGCCGATGATGATCCCGGCGGAAAGTGTGGCAAGGACGGTAAAAGTAGTCGTAAGACGGCGTAAGCGAAGCCGTTCAAGCAGGGATTTCATTCGATCTAACCTCGTATCTTTTGGGAGATGCAATCAGAACTGCCGGCGCAGTCGCCGTCCAACACTTCAGTATACCGAGGAAAATGAAGCAGATGGCGTGCGAGAAGGCAGGTTTCACTTTCTATTCTCATCAGGTTAGACGCAAAATCCGGCCCGGACGTCACACGGCAAACAAAGGAAGCTCAGGATTTCTCTTCTCGAACAGCAGCCATTTCATGCGCCGTGGCAGGCATCACAGATGGAAGCAGCTCTGCGAAAGTAATTCCACCCAGAATGAGAAGCGCACCCATGGACGCCCGCCAGCTCAGCCTCTCTCCCAGCACCACAAACGAAGTAAGCCATGCAAATACCGGCTCCAACGCCAGAATCAACGCCGTGTGCGTTGGCGGAAGATACTGCTGCGCATATGACTGAACAGTAAAGGCTGCGGCCGTGGCAAGAATCGCTGCTACGCCCAGGGCAACCATGACGCGCCCCGTCCAGTGGATCCAGAAGTGCTCCAGCATAGGCCCGCTGATGGCCATGAACAATGCACAGAAGCCCACCTGCAGCACCGCCAGTTGCGTAAATGGCACATGGGGCAACGCATGGGCCAGCGCCAAAACATGCAGCGCAAACCCCAGTGCGCAGCCAAGCGTAAGCACATCGCCTGCATTCATCGAACTGAATCCGAATGTCACATGAGCAGGCGTAGTCAGCAGTACAATTCCCAGAAACGCTAGCAAGGCCCCCAGACAGGCATTCCAGCCCGGCACACGGGAATTCGCAGTCCGCAGAAACGGAATTGCAGAAAGCAGCGGAACCAGCACGACCATCAACCCGGTAAGAAAGGCCGATTTCGATGGCGTGGTAAGGCGTAGTCCGGCGGTTTGAAACTGATATCCCATCGCAAGGCACAGTCCCACCAGAGCTCCATAACTAAGCGCATGACGCGTAAGGTCCCTCAGATGCCTGCGGTATACCGTTGCCAGACAGGCAAACGCCAGTGCCATGCGCAGCAGGTTAAACAAAAGCGGAGAGATGTCCTGCAGCGCATCTTTAATGAGAACGAACGTCGCTCCCCAGACGAAAACAACCACAATCAATAGCAGATGGGCGCGCAGAGAGCGTGACATGGAAGAAGAGTAGCATCCTGCCACAATTTACTGCGTAGGCTTGCTCCACACTTCGTTGAGAAATTCATACCGCACGCGTGTCTTATCAGGACGTGCCGTTGATTCCGCATTCAGGTGCATCACCTGCCATCCTGTAGCGGAGCTGTAAACGGGCCACTTTGGCAGTCCAGGACCGTTGGGATCACCCGTTTTCGCAAAATTTGTCCAATAACTCTGCATCAGCTCGGACAATTGCTTGTCTTCCGGGCGCACCATCATTCCCTTGCGTGAATCGAGCGTGCCGAAAACGTACTCGATATCATCGGAATGAAACGCAGTACCGGGAGCATGGAACTTGTCTCCGGGCGATGGCAGCTCAAAGTGGTAACGATAGACCGGTTGTCCGCCTGTGGCCTGCTGCGCTTCAATCCACCGCCAGGTTGCATAGACCAGGAAGCGGTCGCCGGCGTAGTCACGTAGCGCGCGCAGCGCCTCTGTACCGCTTGCCGCGGCGTAAGCCGACAGGAACTGGTTCGCATGAGCGCCAAACTCCTTCTGCGCAAATTGGCGGTACTCAGCAATCGTCATTGCCTTCTGCGGAATGTTTCCTTCGTCACGGTTCCATCCAGCCAACAATGGAACATGCGCCTGCTTGCCCGCCGCGTAGATGGAAGCAACATCATCCGGCAGGAAATAACCGTCAATGTCCGGCCAGAAACGCGCTGCCGGGTGCCCGGGCCGGGAAACAACCGCCTTCAGCAGATCATCTGCGCTCATGGCCCTCAGGTCGCTCAGCTTTGACGTGCCAAATGCCTTCTGCAGCTTTTCAACATCCTCTTTCTCGCGTTGCTCCCGGGGCAGGAACGGCTCACGCTGACTGAAAGCCGCGCCACTCTCGCCAATGGCGCGATGAATCAGGTCTTTCGACAAGGGCGATGCCATCTGCGCGCTCACGGAAAATGACCCGGCAGATTCGCCGAAGATGGTGATATTGTTCGGGTCTCCGCCAAAGTTTTTGATATTGCGGCGTACCCATTGAATCGCCGCCGCCTGGTCCATCAGACCGTAATTTCCCGAAGCGTGGTGCGGAGATTCCGCCGTCAGTTCAGGATGCACTAGGAAGCCAAAGATGTTCAGGCGGTAGTTCATGGACACAACAACTACGCCTTTGTGCGCCAGGTTTTCCCCGTCCTGACGGGCCTCCGATGCCGCCCCGGCATAGAAGCCGCCACCATAAATCCAGACCATCACCGGAAGCTTCGCATTCTTGTCTTTCGCAGGTGTCCACACATTCAGATTGAGGCAGTCCTCACTTGCTCCCGGGTCGCGGAAGAGCATGTCCGCAAAAACACTCGCCTGCACGCAGTGGTGTCCAAAGTTCGTAGCGTCCAGCGTGCCATGCCATTTTGCCGCGGGTTGCGGAGGTCTCCAGCGCAGCGGCCCCACCGGAGGCGCAGCATACGGAATACCCTTGAAGATGCGGACCTTTCCATCGGCGCTGACGTATCCGCGTACCTTGCCCTTGTCCGTTTTCACAGTAGAGGACTTGTCCGCAAATGAACCCACGCTTACGGCCGCCATACATACCACTAAGGCTGTTCGCAAAACAGTCCGCATCAGCAAAACCCTCTGCCCTTCAAAATATGTTTAGAAAAAAGGTATCACGTCAGGCAGGTAAAATAACCTCGTGAGCACTTCCACGGCAACATTCGAGGACATCCGGCTCAAAGTCCACGCCGGGGAACGCATCTCGAGCGAAGAGGCCCTCTGGCTCTGGCGCAATGCCAGCGACGGCGAATTGCGCGGCCTTGCCTCTGCGGTGCGCGCGCGCTTTCATGCGCCAAAGTCCTGCACATATATGGTGATGCGCATCATCAATTACACGAATGTGTGCGTGGCCCAGTGCGATTACTGCGCCTTCTACCGCCTGCCCGGAGACAAGCAAGGCTACGTCCTCTCACAGGAACAGGTCTTCGCCAAACTGGATGAGTTGCTTGCGCTCGGCGGCGACCTCGCGGCCTTTAATGGCGGATTCAACCCACACCTTCCACTCGATTATTACTGCGGCCTGTTTGCCGCCATTCGCGCGCGCTACGGGAAACGGCTTGAGTTCTACGCCCTTACCATCGCGGAATTCATGTATCTGGCCGACCACGCGAGGCTCGATTACGCGACCGCCGCGCAACGCTTCAAAGATGCAGGCGTGCGCTGGATTACAGGTGGCGGATCAGAAATCCTGACGGAAGACTTTCGCAGCCGGCACAGTAAGTTCAAATACACCGTCGCAGAATACTTTGAGGCACAGCGCGCCATCATCGAAGCCGGACTGAACACCACAGCAACCATGGTCATCGGCTTTGATGAGACGATAGACGAGCGCCTTGAGCATCTGGAGCGCACGCGCCGCTTTCAGGACGAAACCAATGGCCTCGCCAGCTTTCTCTGCTGGACCTACAAGCCTTACTTCACTCAGCTTGGAGGAATCGAAGTCACGACGGCGGAATATCTGCGGCATCTGGCCCTGTGCCGTACTTATCTGGACAATGTTCCGCGCATCCGCACCTCTGTCCTTACGCAGAATGAACGCGCATTAGAGGGGCTTCTCTACGGTGCCGACGATTTCGACCTGCCCATCGAAGATGAAGTCACGCAGAAAGCCGGAGCGACCATCAGCCTTGAGTTCGACAAGATTCTGGATGTAGCGCGACGGCTGGGATTTGACCCCAGCTACCGGAGCGTGGCGGCGACAACCTTATAAGCTGTCCTTCTGCTCATCACGCCCCGAGTGCTTCCCGAATCGCCCCGGCGATCCTCTCCGCATGATGGCGCATCTGGTCTTCCGATTCCGCCTCGACCATCACGCGCGCCAGCGCCTCCGTTCCCGAATAGCGCACGACTACGCGTCCGTTCTCAGCAAGACTCGATTCGGCCTCGCGAATCGTATCTGCCACGGTTGCAATTTCCTCGAGCGGCTTCTTCTCTTTTACGCGTACATTGACGATGACCTGCGGAAACACCTTCAGATCGGCCACCAACTCGTGCAGCGGTCTTCCGGAGCGACGCACAATATCGAGCACTACAAGCGAAGTCAGCAGTCCATCACCTGTTGTCGCCAGGTGCGGAAAGAGAATGTGCCCTGACTGCTCGCCGCCAAGAGATGCGCCTTCCTTCTGCATGCGTTCCAGCACATACTTATCGCCCACCGGAGCGCGTAACATGCGGATGCCATTGCTACGCAGTGCCGCTTCCAGGCCCATGTTGGACATGGTGGTGGCCACAACTACATTGCCCTTCAATTTTCCGCGAGAGTGCAGATCGCGCGCAGCCAAAAGCATGACTGCATCGCCGTTGACCACCTTCCCGTTTGCATCAGCAAAGAGTGCTCGATCGGCATCGCCATCGAAGGTCACGCCCATGTCTGCTTGCAGCGACTTTGTCTCCGCGGCAACAATTTCAGGGTGCAGCGCGCCGCATTTTGCATTGATGTTGCGTCCGTCCGGCGAATCATGGGTCAGGTGGATTTCACCGCCCAGATGGGAAAACAATTCCGGCGCAATGGCAGAAGCCGCGCCATTCGCGCAATCGAGCACCAGCTTCATTCCTGCAAGATCCAGCCCAGGAACGGCCGAAAGCAGAAACTGCTCATAGTCTTTGCGATATTTCTCATCCACTTGCGGAGCGGAAAGCGCAGACACGTCCGGCGCAGAAACGGTTTCCAGCCTGCGAAAGATCTCTTCCTCGATGCGAAGCTCCGTCTCATCGGGCAGCTTGTAGCCATCTGCGCCGAAGACCTTGATGCCATTGTCCTGCCATGGATTGTGCGAAGCAGAGATGACCACGCCCGCATCAAAGCCATACCTGCGCGCCAGATAGGCAATCGCGGGAGTCGTGATCACTCCGGCACTTTCAACCTTTGCGCCGCCTTCTGTTAATCCGGCCGTCAGAACAGCGGCAATCCATGCACTCGATTCCCGCGTGTCCATGCCCAGCAAAACCCGCGGATGGCTGTTCCGCGCCTTCACCTGGTGCGCGAGCGCCAGCCCAACAGCATAGATCGTTCCTGGATCTAGCGGCGCTTCTCCTGCTACGCCGCGAATTCCATCCGTACCAAATAGTCTTCTCATTTCGTAGTTGTTCTTTCCGGAAAAATTTCTGTCACGCGGCCCACCACACGCCCATCGGCCAGACGGGCCGTCATCTGCTGTCCTGCAC
>DASRBV010000243.1:0-4282 GCA_035653455.1 Pseudacidobacterium sp.
ATAATAGAAAGTAGTTCATGCGCCGTTTTCTCTCGTTCCGCGATTTCGACTGGACCCTGCTTGGGTTCGTCATGGCGCTTTCCATCATCAGTATTCTGGAAATCTACAGCGCTACGCTGCACACAAAATTTGTCGGCTTCCACAAAATGCAGATTCTCTGGCTGCTGGGTGGACTGGCGGCAATGTTTGTGCTTTCCGTGATTGACTACCACCGCCTTCTGGAGTGGATCCACTGGATTTATGGGTTCTGCGTGGTTTCCTTGATTGCTGTGTTGGCTGTGGGTACCAAAGTGCTGGGGGCGCGGCGGTGGATCAAACTGCCGGGAGGCATACATTTCCAGCCATCGGAATGGGTAAAGCTGGTGCTGATTGTCGCGGCGGCGCGATATTTCGCCAATCTTGCGGGCAAGCGGCTTACCTGGCCGGACATTTTTAAGGCCATAGCCATGGTGGGCGTTCCGATGCTGCTGGTCCTGAAGCAGCCTGATCTGGGGACGGCGCTCACATACTCTCCGGTGCTGATGGTCGGGCTTTTCCTGGGTGGAATTGACTGGAAAAAAGCCGGGACCATCATCCTGGTCTGCCTGCTGGGAGCAGGAGTGGTCTGGAAGACGGGAAAAATCCTGAAGCCATACCAGAAGGCACGGCTTACCAGTTTTATGAATCCGGATGCAGACCCACGCGGTTCCGGATATCAGATTCTCCAGTCGAAGATTGCCGTGGGCGATGGCGGGGTGTTCGGGCGTGGTGCGACCAAAGGCACGCAGACGCAAGGGGATTTTCTACCTATCCCGTATACGGACTTTATTTTCGCGGCGTATTGCGAGGAACACGGGTTTATCGGCGCGATGATTGTCTTGCTGCTATACTTTTTAATATTGATGCGTTTGATTCAAAACGCTCAAACAGCCGCCGACCTGCCGGGCACGTTCATCGTAATGGGCGTGGTGGCCGTGCTGATTTTTCAGATTGCGGTCAATATCGGCATGGTGATCGGGCTGATGCCAGTCACCGGAATCCCTTTACCATTAATGAGTTATGGGGGGTCGTCGGTGCTGTTCACGTTCCTGGCCCTGGGCATGGTGATGAACGTCCGCATGAGCCGCTTCGTGAACTGAAGGTTTGCAAAGGTTTGTAAGGCTTTCGCCTGTTCGCGAAAGCCGGTAAGGAAGTTAAGAAATTTAATTATTAGCCGGCCTGAGGCGGATCGCCCTGCCGGTCAGGACCAAGGAATGAGCGCGCTGAGACGGGTAACGGCCCCGCCGAACAGATTGGCTGAAGCGGTCACAAAATCTCTGCGCCCAGATAGCCTTCCCGAAATCAACCAAAATTTTTACGGACCACGACGGTCCCTGGAACTCTGGTGGAATACGGCCATCTCATTGTCATCTCTGGTCTCGTCCGGTTTTCCGGTGTGATCTGCCTCGGCTGAAAGAGGCAGCATGTCAAAAGAAATTTGCATTTCCAGCACGCCGCATGAGACGCGGCTTGCGATTTTAGAAAATGACCAGCTCGCAGAGATTTATTACGAGCGGGAAAATGAATATACCCTGGCCGGGTCAATCTATAAAGGCCGCGTGACGCGCGTTCTGCCCGGAATGCAGTCGGCCTTCGTGGACCTCGGACTGGAACGCGACGCATTCCTTTACGTCACAGATTTCCTCGAAGAACAGGAAGATTCAGCGGACTTTGAGCGCATTGGCGGGCCGCCACAACAGCGGGCGGAAGAAAAGGGCCGCGCGCCTCAGGTCCAGGAAGAGGAGCAGGGGCCGGAGGAACCGTCGGAAGATGCTCCTGAAGGCACACGGCGCTGGAAGGGCCGTCGTGGACGTCGTGGACGGGAGCACCGTCCGCAGCAGCAGGCGCACGAGGGAAACGGGCACCACATTGAGTCTCCGGAAGCGGTAGAGGAGAGCATCGCGGCAGAGCCGACCCCAGCGCCGGAGCATGGCGCTCCGGGAGGAATTCCTGCGGCGCATTTCCCTGTGCTGCTGCCGGGAGAGTCCATTTCAAAATACGGCGGGAAACCTGCTTCTTCTGAAGCAGCGAAGGCGGCTGCTCCCAGGGCGGTCTATGCAACTTCCAGACCTTCCACTCTGGTGGAAGGCCCGATTGAATGGACGGGAGGCGATCTGCTTCCCGGCGAATCGCGCGCATGGCGCTCCTCGCAGACAGAGCAGGGCGTTGCTGCGGGAGAAGCGGCTGCGATTGTGCCGGAAGTCCCGGAAATTCATCAGCAAGAGGCGACAGAAGCCTTTCCGGAAGCGGTAACACCGGAAACTGAGCACGCAGAGGCACCGGAAACGGCCCTCAGTGAGACGGTCGAAGAGGTTTCAAACAGGCCTGAAGTTGTTCAGGAAGCCGCTGAGGAACACCACGAGCAGGTGGAGCACGTCGAAGAAGTCCACGAATATGAGCCGGAACACGCCGAAGCCTCGCACCGTGTGGATGTGGCGCAGCCCAGGGAATTCCGTATCTCCGGCACCGAGATAGATGAAGAACCCGCACCTGCTCAGGAAGAACACGTTGTTCCTGGAACCGTGACCGAAGAGGCCGCTGTCACACAACCTGAGTACGAAGTTGAATACCAGGAAGAAGAGCCACAGGCTGCTCCTGAGCCAGCGGCCGCTGAAGAAGGGATTTCGCATCACGCGCACGCATTCGCTCCAGGGGCGGGACTTCTGGAAGAAGAAGTGATTGACGAAGAGGAGTATGACTTCGAGCCATTGCAGGCACACGCTGAAGAGCAGGACTTCGAGGACCTGGAAGAAGAGACGCTCCAGCATGAGGTCAACGGCACAGACCTCGGCGCGATGGTGCGCGACCTGCATATCAATCAGCGTGTGAACTTTGGACCCGAAGGCGCTCTGGCGCAGGAGACCGAAGAGGAAGAGTATGCTGCCGAGGCGGTGGAAGCAGAAGACATCGAAGAAGAGGTAGAGGAAGAGGAGACAGAAGAGCGGCCCCAGGACCAGGGGCGCGTCCAGCGGGAACGCCGCCGTGGGCGTGGACGCCATGGCCGCCGCCGGCACACGGGTGGAATGCGCCGCGCTACAGCGCAGGTCACCGATCTTCCGGCCATTACCGAACTGCTGAAGCCCGGGCAGGAAATTCTCGTCCAGATAGCCAAAGAGCCGATTGCCAAGAAGGGCGCGCGCATTACCAGCCACATCGCACTGCCCGGACGCTTTCTGGTCTTTATGCCGACGGTGAACCACGTAGGGGTGTCGCGCAAGATTTCTTCCGATGAGGAACGCTATCGCCTGAAGCGCATTCTCATCAGCGAAAAGGGGACTGCTTCCGGCGGATTCATTGTCCGCACAGCAGCGGAAGGCGCGAGCGAAGAAGAGTTGCGCGCTGATCTGCGTTTCCTTATCAATCTGTGGAACGACATCAAGCACCGCTCGGACGAGGCCAAGGCCCCGGCGCTGATCTACCACGACCTGAACCTTGTAGAACGCGTGCTGCGCGACCAGGTGAGCGAGAGCTTTTCGACCATCTGGGTAGACAGTGAGACCGAATACGAGCGCGTGGTGCGCTTCCTCAACCGCTTCCAGCCTTCGCTGGTGCGGCGCGTGAAGCTCTATACGAAAGAGACGCCGCTCTTCGAGCAGTTCGGCATTCAGGATGAAATCTCGAAGGCGCTGAAGTCGAAGGTATGGCTCAAGTCCGGTGGCTCGATTGTCATCAATCAGACTGAGGCGCTGGTTGCGATTGACATCAACACCGGCAAATACGTGGGCAAGACGGCGCGACTGGAAGACACGATTCTCAAGACAAACCTCGATGCGATTCCGGAGATTGTCCGGCAAATCCGTCTGCGCGACCTCGGCGGCATCATCGTGATTGACTTCATTGACATGGACGAGCGCAAGAACCGCCAGAAAGTGATGCAGGCGCTCGAAGAGGAGTTGAAGAACGATCGCGCTCCGTCAAAGGTGCTTCAGTTTAATGATTTCGGACTCGTTGCCATCACGCGCAAGCGTGTGAAGCAGTCGCTGGAGCGGACGCTGAGCGTGCCCTGCTACATCTGCGCGGGCACAGGTATGGTGAAGGGGCCGGTGACGGTCTGCAACGAGATCTATATCGAAATGCGCAAGATGCAGAAACATCTAGAACGCAATGATGTGCTGCTGCGCGTGCATCCGGAAGTGGTGAAGACACTGAAGGCAAACAATGCGCGCTGGCTGACGGAGATGGAAGAGATGACGGGCAAAACGATCATTGTCAAGAGCGACCCGACGATTCATCCAGAGCAGTTTGACATTCACTGAAGCATTTT
>DASRBV010000244.1:0-2685 GCA_035653455.1 Pseudacidobacterium sp.
GGAGGATTCTGCAGCCGGTTGAAATCGAGCACCACATGGCCCGGCTTGTCGAGCCCATGGTCAGGAAAATCAGTATACAAAAAGCGCGCTGCGCCATACGTCGTCGTCTTGCTGGTCGCGTCGCGCAGAATGAAAAAGAGCTTCTTCTCTTCCGGCCCTTCCAGAACAGGCTCCAACTGCACTGTCTGCCCGTCGAGCGTGAACTCGGCCACTCCGGGCACCGGCAGCTTCAGCGTCGTGCCGATGATGGTAGGAATCGTCTCCTCATGCGGAGGATTGAAGGGAAGCCACTTCGCCGTAATGCGATAGCGCGCATCGGGCGCATACCAATGCAGTCCCTTGAATTGAATGCGCGTCGGTGCCTGCGAGTCCTTGATGCGCAGCGCAAAGCGGTCGCCGCGATGAATGACCAGCAACGTCAGCGTTCCTGCCTTCAGCACGGTTGGATTCTCGCCATCCGTCTCAATCTTTCCGGGCTGCGCCGGTGCGCCGTTCTCCAGCAGCGATGGCGCTGGCGACGACAGATACACATCGTTGCCCTTCAGTTCCAGCACACCCAGATGCGCGTCAACAGGCGCATTCAACCGGATGCGGTTCGCAGCTGCCGAGCCAAAGGAATTGGGGCCCGGTTTCAGCCACTCCAACCCAACCAGCGCGAGCCAGCCATCGGGAGCAGAGAGTTGTCTGGCCCGCTCTTGCCGCCATTGCAGAAGCCCACTCTTCCAGTGGACATCCACCGTTACCGCCACAGCAAAGAACGCCGCCAGAGACACTACCGAAAGAAAAACCATATGCCGAGAGGCTTTCATCATGGCCCTCCTTAAAAAAGAAGAGTGAATAAAAATGAGTTGTAGAAATGACGCAGAATTCAGCGACAACAGCAGCGCGGGCCAGAAGATGGAAAAGAAGCAAACCAGAGAATTTGCATCATGCGTCCTTCTATTGTGCCTCAACCGCGTAAATTCCGGTTATATTTTTTATCCGTCAAAATGCGCTGGCGAATCTCCGGTTATTTTTTTCGTGGTCGCGCCTCCCATTGCACAGCGCAAATCAGGACCTGGGTTGACTTGTGCGCACATGCCTTCAGGCGTATAGTCGGAGATGTTCGGGTAGCATCCCTTCCATGGGAGCTGCACTGGAGACAACCATGAGCGTGACCAACTTCTGTAGCGCGGACGCGCAAAATGCCTCGGCCATTCGCGCCAAGGTGACCTTCCAGACACTTCAGGAAAAAAAGCAGAGCGGCAGACCCATTACTGCGCTGACTGCCTACGACTATGCCACCGCCCGTCTGGTAGACGAAGCCGGAGTAGACCTCATCCTCGTCGGCGATTCGCTCGCGCAAGTCGTCCTCGGGTATGACACCACACTCCCCGTCACCGTAGACGAGATGCTCCACCACACCCGCGCTGTGCGACGCGCCGTAAAACACGCCATCGTTGCCGCAGATATGCCCTACGGCTCCTACCAGATGGGCGTGCAGGACGGCGTGACCAACGCGGTCCGCTTTATGAAGGAAGCCGGCGCTGAAGCCGTCAAAATTGAAGGCGGAGCGAACCGCGCCGAACTGGTCGAGCGTCTCGCTGATGCGGAGGTCCCCGTTATCGGCCACCTCGGCCTTACGCCGCAATCCGTGCATCGCATGGGCGGATACAAGGTCCAGGGCAAGTCGTTAAGCGCAGCTGATACCCTGCTCAAAGACGCGCTCGCGCTTGAATCCGCCGGCGCTGTGCTGATTGTGCTGGAAGGAATGCCGCGCGAAGTGGCGCAACACATCACCCAGCGTCTGAACATTCCCACCATCGGCATCGGAGCAGGCCCGGACTGCGACGGACAGATCCTCGTCTTTCATGATCTTGTAAACCTCAGCTTCGGCAAACCTGCAAAGTTTGTCCGCCGGTACGGAGATGCTGCCACCCTCTTCCGCTCCGCCATTGACGGTTACGTGCGCGACGTGGAACGCCGCGATTTTCCCAGCGAAGACGAGAGCTACCATATGCCTAAAGAAGTGCGCGGTGCATTTGAAGCATCGGTACCGTTGCGGCGCAAAGCCTGAACGAAGCCGAAGGCACAGTCAAAAATCTGGACCATCTCTGCACTGGAATCCATCATGCTCATCTTTCAATCCATTCAGGAAGCACAATCCGCATGTGCCCAGTTGCGCGGAGAAGGCCGTATTCTTGGCTTTGTCCCTACCATGGGCGCATTACATGAGGGCCATCTCTCTCTGGTGCGCGCCGCAAAAGCCGAATGCGATCTCGTTGCAGTTTCCATCTTTGTGAACCCAACGCAGTTCGGGCCGAACGAGGACTTCGCAAAATATCCGCGCACCTTTGAGCAGGACTGTGCCCTGCTCGAACGCGAAGGCGTGCATCTTGTCTTTGCACCCACAGCAGAAGGGATGTATCCCACAGGGGCCAGCACCTTTGTTCACGTCGAGGGCGTAAGCGAGCGCCTGGATGGCGCTTCGCGTCCAGGGCATTTTCGCGGAGTGGCGACCGTCGTCAGCAAGCTCTTTCACATCGTCTGCCCGCACAAGGCTTACTTCGGGCAAAAGGACGCCGCGCAGGTCGCCGTCCTGCGCAAAATGGTGCGTGATTTGAATTTTCCCGTGCAGCTTGTCGTCTGCCCCATCGTGCGCGAGCCGGACGGCCTCGCCATGAGCTCCCGCAATCGCTATTTATC
>DASRBV010000245.1:0-5415 GCA_035653455.1 Pseudacidobacterium sp.
GAGGTATCGCGTTTTATACGAAATTTTTCACCTCGGCATATAATCAGATATGGCAACTGCGCAAAGCGCATCGGTCCAACCCGTACCGGTCCAGGCTCCACAGGACTCCTTTGCGCCTCAGTTTAAGAAGCTGATTGCCACTGTCCGGGCGAACCGTCCCAACGATGATACGGACATCATCCGCAAAGCCTGGGAGTTCTGCCTGGAGCACCATAAAGGGCAGACCCGCGCCTCGGGCGAACCGTTTGTGCTTCATCCACTTGAGGTTGCGGTCGTCCTGGCGGAAATGAAGCTGGACTCGACCGCCATTGCGGCTGGCCTTCTGCACGATGCGGTTGAGGACACGCCGGTCACTACGGCAGAGATTGCTTCCAAATTCGGCGAGCAGGTGGCGCATATTGTCGAGGGCGTCACCAAAATTGACAAAATCCAGTTTGCCAACAAGGAAGACCGCCAGGCAGAGAACGTCCGCAAGATGCTGCTGGCCATGGTCAGCGATGTGCGCGTCGTCCTGATTAAACTGGCCGACCGCCTGCACAATATGCGCACGCTAGAGCACCTTCCGCCAGAGAAGCAGCAGGTGATTGCGCGCGAGACGCTCGATATCTATGCGCCTCTTGCACACCGTCTGGGAATGGGCAAGGTGCGCGGCGAACTTGAAGACCTCGCCTTCCGGTATGTAGACCCCTACGCTTATCAACAAGTGCATGATGCCGTGGAGGCGCGTCGCAGCGAGGGCGAACAATTTCTGGCCGGGGTGGAAGCACTGCTTCAGGAAAAACTGCGCGAAAACAACATTCAGGCGCGCATGGAATGGCGCATCAAACGCCTGTACAGCATTCATCAGAAGCTGGTGAAACAGCGCATCACTGTAGACCAGGTCTATGACCTGCTGGCGCTGCGCGTCATCACTAACAGCGTGCAGGACTGCTACGCCGTCTTTGGCCTGATTCACAGCATCTGGCGGCCAGTGCCCGGACGCATCAAGGACTTCATTGCCATGCCGCGGCCCAATCTGTATCAGTCGCTGCACACCACTGTGATGGGTGAAGGCGGTCACCAGTTTGAGGTCCAGATCCGCACCGAGGAAATGCACCGCATCGCTGAGGAAGGCATCGCAGCACATTGGAAATATAAGGACGGGTCGCCTATCAGTGCCCGTGATGAGCAGCGCCTGGCCTGGGTGCGGCAGCTCGTCGAGTGGCAGCGCGAGATGAGCGATCCAAATGAGTTTCTTTCGACGCTCAAAATTGATCTGTATCCGGAAGAGGTCTACACCTTCACTCCGAAGGGCAAAGTGGTTGTCCTTCCTAAGGACGCGACGCCATTGGACTTTGCCTATTCCATTCACACGGAAGTGGGTCATAGCTGCGTTGGCGCAAAGGTCAATGGGCGCATGGTGCCTCTGCGGTCGCGTCTGCGCAATGGCGACATTGTCGAAGTCATCACCCAGAACGGACATACCCCCAGCCGCGACTGGCTTACGTTCGTCAAAAGCTCGCGCGCGCGCAACAAAATCAAACACTGGCTCAATGAGCACCAGCGCGAGCGTGCGGTTGAGATTGGCAAAAAGCTTCTGGAGCGCGAGGCGCGTAAGTACAAGGTTTCACTGGCCAAGTTTGAAGAATCTGATTACGAGCGCGTGGCCCAGGATTACAGCATGGCCACACCCAACGATCTTCTGGCTTCGGTTGGGTTCGGAAAGTATTCTGCGCGGCAGGTGCTGAACCGGCTGGCTCCCGGGTCTACGGCGCAACAGGTCCCTGAGACGGAGGCGGCCGTCTCTTCCGCTGGAGTATCTGAGACCGTCAAGCGTGTTTCCCGTGCCAGTGCTGATTCCCTGCAGGTGGAAGGCCAGAATGAGCTGCTAGTCTATCGTGCGCGATGTTGCAATCCCATTCGCGGTGAAGAGATTATTGGCTATGTGACACGCGGTAAGGGTGTCGCTGTACACGCACGGAGCTGTCCGAATGTACAGAACCTGCTCTATGAGTCTGACCGCCGTATCTCTGTCGAGTGGGCACGCACGGCGGAAGAAGCGCAGGGCCGCAAAACGACTTATCCTGTACGCCTGACGGTGTATTGCGATGATCGCGCCGGAATGCTCAAAGAAATGACTGCTGTCATCAGCGACGACAACACCAATATCCGTTCGGTAGATTCAAAGCCTGGACCGAATAATGACGCCACCGTTGAATTTGTTGTGGAAGCTGAAGACGTGCGGCACCTGAACCGCCTTGTACAGGGGCTGAAGCGCGTCCCCGGCGTGCGTGATGTACAGCGATCACAAAAGCTGTAGAGTTTCCTTTCAGGTTCCTTCCTCAGCAATTTCATACCGTATTCATCTTGTCTTTACCGGACTTTCAGAGTTACTCTTTAACGTCTTCATATCTGCGTAATTTTTCGCATGTTTCTTATATGCGCACGTATTCAATGTTCTCTTCGTGCGTAAAAATCAGTTCTTTTCCCTTTGAGGAGGCGTAGAATGCAAGGGTCTTGTCCCCGGAAATGGTATCGTTACGTTTTTGCCGTATGGCTGCTGCTCGTTGTTGTCCATCTTTCTGCTCAGGTCAATACTGCCAGTCTGACCGGACTGATTACAGACCCGAGCGGCGCAGCCATTCCTAATGTAACTGTAAAAGCTACAAATGCAGCCACGGGCTACGAGCGCACTGTGCAGACCGATAATGCCGGCTATTACTCGTTCCAGAACCTGCCGATTGGCCAGTACACGGTCCGCGTCGAGGCCTCCGGATTCAATGCGGTCGAAGAAAATGTAACTCTGAATGTTGCAGAAAAGGGGCGCCGCGATTTTTCGCTCCAGGTAGGCTCAGCACAGCAAACTGTGGAGGTACAGGCGCAGGCGCAAGGGCTTTCACCTGATGATGCTTCGATCGGCACTGTCATCAGCTCGCACACGATTGAGCAGACACCGCTTTATCTGCGCAATTGGGACGACCTGCTCCGCACCGTGCCCGGCGTACAGATTTCGCGCTACACGCAGCAGAGTGGCGCGACCTCTGCCGGGCGCGTGGGCGACTTCAACGTCAACGGTGTCCACTCACTGCAAAACAACTTCATTCTGGACGGCATTGATAACAACACCTTCTCAGAAAATGTGCAGGAGTTGAGCACTGAGGCGGCGCACCCCTCTGTTGACGTGATCGCAGAATTCAACATCATCACTAATCCATATTCGGCTGAATACGGACGCGCGCCAGGGGCCGTCGTATCTGTAAATACCAGGGGCGGAACGAACGAGATCCACGGCCTCGCATATGAGTATGTGCGCAACCAATACTTTGACGCGACCGACTTCTTCACCAAACAGCACGGTCAGCGCAAACCGGAAAACAACCAGAACCAGTTTGGTGGCAGCCTCGGCGGCCCATTTATCAAGAACCGCCTTTTTGGCTTCTTTAACTATGAAGGCACACGCATCAAGCAGGGTGTAACACGTACCTCGACTGTCCCTTTGCCGAATGAACGCACCGGCGACTTCAGCCCTGCAGCCAGCGCCAGAACCGGAATCAAATATCCGACCATTTATGACCCCAGCACGGGCCAGCCTTTCCAGAACAATCAAATCCCTTCCACACGGATTGACCCTGTGGTCGCAAATCTGATTGCGCTTTTTCCGCTGCCCAATGTCACGGTCAATGGTCTCACTCCCGAAACCAACAACTACTTCCGTAATGCGATCGCTGAAGACAATACGGACAGCTACGACGGCCGCGTGGACTGGACCCCCTCTTCCAACGACACAATCTTTGGCCGCTACAACTACTCCAACCGTTTCCGCTATATCCCCGGCTATCTGGGTGGGCTGGCCGATGGCAGCAGCACTTCGGCCTGGGGACGGCAGAAGCTGAAAAACCACAGCTTTGTCCTCGGATGGACGCACATCTTCAGCCCCAGCCTGGTGAATGATTTCCGCTTTGGATGGGTGCGCAACTACGCCTTTGCGGAACAAGACCCCTTTGCCTTAACGCAATATGCAGGCAATTTTGTGCCCGGCATTCCTATCAATCCTGCGGTCGGCGGAGGTGTTCCGCTTACGACCTTCTCCGGCTCGATCGGAGCGTTCCTCGGCTCGCCCGACTTCCTGCCCAAGCAGCAGGTGCCGCAGCAGTTCCAATATAACGACACGCTTTCACTCACGCATGGTACGCACACCTTTAAAGTTGGAGCGTCTCTTTATCTGCCGATGCGTAACCTCTTCCAGGACGAGCCAGGAATGCGTGGGGACTTGACCTTCAATGGACAGTTCACCTGCCAGCGCAATGCATCAAGCCAGTGCGTCTCCGGAACAGGCTTCCCTTATGCAGACGGTCTGCTTGGGCTGGTGCAAAGCAATCAGCTTACAAATGTGCACTTTGTAGACCAGCGCCTGTGGATGCTTTCGGGCTTCTTTGAAGACGACTGGAAGGTCACACCCAAAGTCACGCTGAATCTGGGACTGCGTTATGAATTTGCAACGCCTGCACTCAATGCAAAAGACCAGATGGCAAATTTTGATCCCATCGCAGGTGCCCTTGTCTTTGCGCGTTCCGGCGGACTGAAGTCACGCGCGCTGGTCAATCCAAATTACAAGAACTTTGGCCCGCGCATCGGTTTTGCGTATTCGCCCGACCAGAAGACCGTCCTGCGCGGTGGATACGGCATTTACTATACCGTCTTTGAACGGTACGGCAGTGAAGATCAACTCTCGCTCAACCCGCCGTACCTCATCAACAAGACGCAGTCGGCGCAGTCCACATCTACCACTCCGGTCATGATTGCGCAGCAGGGTTTTCCGTCGAACTATCTTGACCCTTCGACGATTAACCTCAGTAATCTGACTGCATTCCACATCCGCGCGATGAACTCCAATGACCCTACTCCTTACGTGCAGCAGTGGAGCTTCGGCATTCAACGCGCCATTGGAAACACATGGACAGCGGAAGTAGATTACGTCGGCACCAAGTCAACACATCTGGACATCATCCGCGACTACAATCAGCCGCTGATTTCCGGCAACACTGTGCAGACGACAAAGAACAGCGCGGGCCAGGTAGTCCCGGTCATTCCTTACTCGAACTTTGGGCAGATTGAGTACACGGATGCGATTGGTTATGGCAATTACAACGGCCTGCAGGCAAGTCTGAAACGCCGCTTCCAGAACGGACTGAGCATCCAGACCGCCTATACGTATTCGCACAGTCTGGACGACGTTCCGGAAGAGCTGGAGAGCAACTCCGGCGACGCGCCCAACGGACGCAACCCTTCGATGTGGTATGGCAACAGCGACTTCGACATTCGCAACCGCGTCTCGGTGAGCTATGTGTATGAGCTGCCCTTCGGACATGGCAAGCCAATGCTCAACCATGGCGCGTTGTCCTGGATCCTCGGCGATTTTCGCACCTCGGGTGTCTA
>DASRBV010000246.1:0-2206 GCA_035653455.1 Pseudacidobacterium sp.
GGCATGTGGGGATACGTAAAGGGCGGAATGGGCATGGTCTCGTTTTACTTCTGCGACGCCGCGCGCGAGGCCGGCGCTGTCGTTGCCACAGGCGTCCCGGTAGCTGCAATTCTGCCCGGCGAGGGCGTACTGCTTGAGGGAGGAGAACACATCGGCGCGCCCGTTGTCATTTCGAATGCCGACCCAAAGCGGACACTCACCATGCTGGGCAACGCCGCCGACCCCGCATGGAAGGCAAAGGTTGAATCCGTGCCCATCGAGGGCTGCACCGTAAAGCTGAATGTGCTGCTGAGTGAACTGCCGAATTTCAAAGCACGCCCGGGCACTCGCGGGCCCCACCACTTCGGGCAGATCAATGCTCCGCTCAGCAAAGAAGAATGGAAGCAGGGCTTCGCGGCAGCGCGCGCCGGACACTTGCCGGAGCATCTCTGGTGCGAGCTTTATTTTCAGAGTGCGCACGACGACAGCGTGGCCCCAAAGGGCCAGCACACGATGAGCGTGTTTGCGCAGTATGTCCCCTACAGATTTGAAAATGGCACCTGGGATGACCGGCGCGATAAAGTGCGCGCTCTTGCATTGAATTCACTGGCGCGCTTCTGCACAAACATTCCGGACGCAGTCATCGCCGCGCAGGTGCTCGGGCCTCCAGATATTGAAGCGAAGGTCGGCCTCACTGGGGGCCACATCTTTCAGGGAGAATGCCTGCCGCCCTATATGTGGTCCAATCGCCTCAGCGCGCGCACTCCCATGCGCGGGTTTTATCTTTGCGGAGCATGCACGCATCCTGGTGGAAGCGTCATAGGCATAAACGGCCGCAATGCTGCCATGGCCGTCCTGCGCGACCTGAATCTGCTTCCTGTATAGTCATATTTCTGGGTTGTTATTATGCGGGTTTTTATCATTCTTCCAGCAGCAGGATTGGGCACGCGCATGGCAGCGGGCCAGCCTAAACAATTTCTCGAACTGGCCGGCGCGCCGATTCTGATTCACAGCCTTCGCGCCTTCGCGCAGGTGCCGCAGGTAGCGGCGATTTACGTGGCCGTGCGCGCCAGTGAGCAGGAACGCGTGGAAGCACAAGTGCGGGAACACGGCTTCAGGGAAAAAGTACGTATTGTGACTGGAGGCGACACTCGCCAGGAGAGCGTGGCCAATGCCCTCTATGCAATCCAGTGCGCCGATGACGACATCGTGCTGGTGCATGATGCCGTACGTCCACTGATTGACGCCGCCACGATTTCGCGCACCATTGAGGCGGTCGAAAAACATGATGCAGCCATCGTGGGGCTGCCCGCGATTGACACCATTAAACAGGTCGAGCGCACCGCCGACGGGGCCATCATCACCGCTACGATTCCGCGCGAATATATCGTGCAGGCGCAGACGCCGCAAGGCTTCCGTTGTGGACTGTTGAAACGGGCCTTTGCCGAGGCGTTGGCCGACGGATTTACCGGCACGGACGAAGCCAGCATCGTGGAACGCGCAGGAGCACAGGTCTTCGTTGTTCCGGGCTCGTCTGCGAACATTAAGATCACTCAACCGGGCGATCTGGAGCTTGCCGAATTTTATCTCGCGCACCCGGCTGCATCGCGCCGATAGGTGGAAGGCGCTGAGGATTGCTTCGCAGGTTGAGAGCAGAGGGTCATTGCTTCACGCGAAACGTCCTCAGCATCTGCTCATAGGTCCCGCGCAGCGATTCAAAATCCTTCTGCGGGGCCACGAACACCAGATAGCTCAACGACCCATCATTGCGCGAAATCGTCACCAGCCAATCGCGTTCCGCTGCACCTCCGGCAGACGCGCCCTGGTTCACAAACTCCATGCTCTTGCCTGGCTGTTTGTTCACCAGAACATCCTGCACGCCAGTAACCGCCTTCATGCCCGGGTTTCCCTGCTGCACCGAAGCAATCAACTGGTTTGTTGCCGTTGCCAGGTCGGTTGATTGTTGCGGACGGTAATCGTCAATAATCACACCATAGATTGTGACGTTGCCATTCGCCGTATTCACCACTCCGCCGGCAGGAGCAATCGTAGCTGCATTTCCCGCATTCTCCGTCGCATCCCAGTTGCCTGGATACTGCACAGAAAATCCGGTTGAATCCAAGAGCTTCCAGCTTCCGCCAGGTTTAAAGTCCACGCTCTGCGCGGGAACAGCCGCCGTGGTCTCCTTGCTGCTGCTCTTCCATGCCCCGCTGGAAATCTGCTGCGC
>DASRBV010000247.1:0-2996 GCA_035653455.1 Pseudacidobacterium sp.
AGCCCAATGCCGCAGAGAATGAGCATCCAGAGCGAGATGACGGCCATGCCGGGCAGCGGTCCAGTGATTTCTTTTGTCATAGCGTATGCAGATAGGCAAGCAGCGCCTGCAACTGTTCCTCATCCATGGTATTCCCCATGGCGGGCATCATGCCGCGTCCATGCTCAATGATGTCGCTCACGCGGTCATCATTGGCCGGAGCGCCACTGCGCAGATACTTCTTCCGGTAAAGCCCGAACAGTCCCGGCCCGTTCAGCCCGGCGCTGCTGTCCGTCCGGTGGCAGCGCGCGCAGCGGCCAAGAAAGACCTGACGCCCCTGCGCTTCTTCCGGAGTAAGCTGGTCCAGCGGTTTGGATGGAGGCAGAGACGGGCTGCATCCGGAAAACATGACCGCTCCTGCAAAAAGCACAAGACCAAGATATCTCAAAGAATTCAAGCGTTAATTCGCCTCCGCAATCGCTTCAGCAATCTTATCTATCGCCTCGCGCGTGCTGTCGGTTACAGGAGAGTGGTCATTGCACAGAATAGAGAAGACCAGAGTGCGTCCGCTGGCAGCAATGAGATAGCCGCTGAGTGTGTGGACTTCGGCCAGCGTACCTGTCTTGGCGAAGACTTTTCCTTTGAGTGGGCTGTTTTTAAAGCGATTGGACAAGGTTCCGTCCACTCCTCCAACAGGCAGCGATGCGCGATACACCTCGCCCCACGGCTGCCGTGCAGCATAAGTAAGAAGAGTCGTCGCGGCACGCGGAGTGATCACGTCCTGCGGCGAGAGGCCAGAGCCGTCGAAAAAGAAGTAGCCGTCTGGAGGAACACCGGCGCTCGTCAGGAATTGCCTCACTACGCGCGCGCCCTGTGCAATCGAACCATCATCGCCTTCTGTCCTGCCAAGCATCCTCAGCAGCATCTCGGCATGAAGGTTCTGGCTGACCTTGTTCACAACCGTAACAATCTGTCCCAGCGGCGGAGAAGTGCGCTGCGCCACGATGCGCGTCCCCGCAGGAGGTGTAAACGGAAGCTGCCTCTCTGTCAGCGGCTTTAGCGCGATCGGTTGATGCGTCTCGGCATTGAAGTCCTGCGTGTCTCCAGAGAGGCGGTGGCTCACCTGTACCGCGCCGTTCACCTGAATTCCCTTTGCGGACAGCGCCTGAACAAACGCATCGCCCGCGAACTTCGCCGAATCCTGTACGGCAATGTCGAAATCGAGTGGCTTGCTGCCTTGTGGAATCGAACCAAAGGCGCGCAGGACGCTCTGATCAACCTGACGGTCAAGACCCAGGTGGGACTGGGTCCCTGCGGGAGAGGTCACAGCCTCGTTTTTCAGCAGCAGCGCATCATCAGGTAATGCGGGGTTCCATGTAACGACGGCTTTATCGCCGGCGCGTATGCCGGGAGCAAGTGTGAGTGTGCGCGTATTATCGTTTATAGTCAGGGCAGAAACAGGCGCGCCGTAGTCCCACATCAGATCATCCTGTCCCCAGCCCTGCCCATAGCGCTCATAGACAAAGAGTGTATCGTCGGCGACCACGGTTCCATCGAGCGCCTTGATGCCACTGGATGCCACTTGCGCAGCCAGATCGTCGAGCGCCTGCAATGGATTCTGCGTATGTTCAGAATGGCCGTTATAGGGATACACACGCCTGGAGAGAGAAGGATCTCCGCCGCCAATCAAGCGTAGGGAGCCGCGAAGGTGCCCATCGGAATCCACCGGCCCATCTGCCACCACATATGTCTTCATGCGAAAATCAGGCCCAAGCAACGCCAGTGCTGTTGCTGTCGTAAACAGTTTGGCATTCGATGCGGGCTGGAAATACTGTTCATCGTTAAGTGCATAGACCGGGGTGCCGTCGGGCCTAACGACTGAAATTCCCCAATGCGCGCGTGCCACCATGGGGTCTTTGAGAATGTTCTGGATTTCCCTGGCAAGGGCCTTATGTTTCGAGCGATGGCTTTTGGCCGAAGCGGGCAGCGTACAGCAAAGAACAATCAGACAGGCAATGAGAGAATTACGGGCGGTTGTGAGCATTTTGTCCTTGCCGCGAAGTGTAGCATTTTCATATGACCTTCACGCGGCGCAGCAAGTTTACGTGGGAATTACGCACCCGCTCTCTTGAAATGGGAAGCCGGACGCTTGTGATGGGGGTCCTCAATGTTACGCCGGATTCTTTTTCTGATGGCGGCCAGTTTTTGCATGTGAGCACAGCCGTACCACAAGGCCTGCGCATGCTCGATGAAGGGGCGGACATTCTCGACATCGGTGGTGAGTCCACCCGCCCTGGCCAAAAAGAAGTACTCTCAGCAGAGGAAGAGCAGGCACGTGTCCTTCCAGTGATAGAAGGTATTCGTAGAGCGCGGCCAGATGTCATTATTTCGGTTGATACATACAAAGCTGCTACTGCAATTGCCGCAGTACGGGCGGGCGCAGAAATTATCAATGATGTGAGCGGGCTTCTGTGGGACGCAGAAATGGCTGCGGCCTGCGCGAGATTGGAATGCGGCGTTGTCCTGATGCATACACGCGGAAGACCTGATCAGTGGAAATCGCAACCTCCACTGAAGCCCGAAGAAGTGCTGCCTCTGGTCAGGAATGAGCTGCGTGAGCGCCTGGAGGATGCGCGAAAGGCCGGCATTGCGCGTGAAAAGATTGTCCTTGACCCCGGATATGGCTTCGGCAAGCGGCTGGATGAGAATTATCCGTTGTTGGCCAACCAGAGCGAATTGCTGGAACTGGACCAGCCGCTCCTTGTTGGGGTGTCGCGGAAATCTTTTTTAGCCCATGCGCTCAAGCCGTTGTATCAGGGAAAAGATGCACCAATTGCAGCCCGGCTCCATGCCACCATCGCGGCGACGACCGCAGCAATCCTTGCCGGGGCCTCTGTGGTTCGCGTACATGATGTGCGTCCCGTGGTGGAAGCGGCACATATTGCCGATGCAATTCTGCAGGGTGATGTCAGACATTAGCCTGCAGTGCTTGCGCCAGCAGAGCGGTCAGAGTTTGA
>DASRBV010000248.1:0-3277 GCA_035653455.1 Pseudacidobacterium sp.
GATTTTTATCGGTGATGTTTCCCACGAAAATTTCAGGCATACTGAAAGTACATGCAAGCCTTATATCCATTCAGACTTGCTCCTTATTTTCGGACCCGCATCTGGGGGTTCCACGACCTTTCACCGTGGTTTGATTACAAAACTGAAGGCGAGCCGATTGGCGAAGTCTGGCTGACCGGAGAGATGTGCGCGGCAGACACCGGGCCGCTCAAGGGCCAGCCGCTCAAAGACATTACTGCCGCACATGGCGAGGCGCTGTTGGGCAAAGGACGCGCGGGAGAGGAGTTTCCGCTGCTGATTAAAGTGCTTTTCCCGAAGGAAAAGCTCAGCGTACAGGTGCATCCTGACGATGCGATGGCGCAGCGCTATGGCGAGCCGCGCGGCAAGACTGAATGCTGGTACGCGCTCGATGCAAAGCCGGGGGCCGAAGTGGCATTGGGCATCAAGCCGGGTACAACTCCTGAGCAGGTACGCAAGGCGATTGAGGAATCGCGCCTGGAAGAATTGCTGGTCTGGCTACCTGTTCATAAAGGCGACATGATTTTTGTGGATGCTGGAACTGTGCATGCCATCGGGCCGGGCGCCGTGCTTCTGGAGACGCAGCAGACCAGCGACCTTACGTATCGGATGTATGACTACGGGCGTCCGCGCGAGCTGCATCTGGACAAGTCCATGGAGGCGATGCGCCTTACGACCGGAGCAGGGAAGGTGCTACCGAAGAGCGTGAATGCGCATTCCGTGCTGGTGGACAAGAAATATTTCCGTGTTGAGCGGTGGCAGCAGCAGCTTCCGTCGGCGGAAAACGCCTATGCGGATGCTGTCCAAATGCTTTTTGCAGCGGAGGGCAATCTGACCATCGAAGGAAAAGGCTTCGAACCGTTCACTCTGAAACGTTGTCAACTGGCCGTCGTCCCGGCAGGCGCAAAGGACTGGACAGTCAAAACACAAAGCGCCGCTGAAGTCATGCGTATTCTTCCACAGTCTGCCTGACATAGCGAGTTTTTAGTTTCCAGTCATCAGTGATGCGTCAAGACAAGTGTCACTGAAGCTGGCAACCGGGAACTGAAAACCAATAGGAGAGCCATGCCAAAGGCAATTGATTTTCGGCCAATCATTCTGGCTGGGGGAAGCGGTACGCGCTTCTGGCCACGGAGCCGCAAGGCGCGCGCAAAACAGGTGCTCGCGCTGGATGGCGAACGCACGATGATCCAGCGGACAGTGGACCGCCTGCTTCCGCTAGCCAAACGGGAGGACTTCTGGGTCATTACCAACGACCTGCTCTCGCCGGCCATTTGCGAGCAACTGGATGTTGTTCCCGAGGAGCATGTGGTCTGCGAGCCTGCGGCGCGTAATACCGCTCCGGCAGCAGGTCTGGCGGCGTTTCTGGTGGAGAAGCAGGCCCCTGATGCGGTGCTGGGGGTCTTTCCCGCGGACCACGTGATTGGCGATGAGGCCGCGTTTCTGTCTGTGCTGGAGCACGCTGCCCGCATTGCTGCTGCCGGCGAAAACATGGTGGTGCTGGGAGTGACGCCGACACGTCCTGAAACCGGATACGGCTATATCGAAACGGGCGAGGCGCTCGATGACGGATCGTTGCGCGTGCGCCGGTTTACAGAAAAGCCCAACCATGAGAAGGCGGAGGAGTTTGTCGCCGCAGGCAATTACCACTGGAACAGCGGCATCTTTGTATGGAGTGCGCGGACACTGGCGAATGCGGTGCGCGAGCACCTTCCGGAGACAGCGCCGTTTCTTGAGGAGATTGCTGCTGCATATGGCACGCCCGGGTTCCGGAAGACCTTTGAAGAGCTTTATCCGAAGTGCGAGAACATCAGTGTGGATTACGCAGTGCTCGAGCCGCGTTCGGCAAAGGGTGAGCACCATTCGAATCTTTATTGTCTGCGAGCGAATTTTGGCTGGAACGACCTCGGCTCCTGGGCGGCGCTCTATGAGCACCAGCTTGCGCAGGCGCAGTGCGTGGACAAGCATGAGAATGTTACGGAAACCGCTGGAAGTCTCGCGCTCGATGCGCACGGAAATTACGTCTACAGTCCGAAAAAGTTCGTAGCGCTGGTGGGAGTGAAGGACCTGGTGGTGGTGGAGACCGACGATGCGGTTTTGATTGCCAGCCGCGACCACTCGCAGGACGTAGGGAAAATCGTGAAGCAGTTGGCAGCGGACGGGAAGAAGGAACTGATCTGAGAGTTGTGGTTTCCCCATCCTTTCAGCCAAAGACGGTCCGAAAGGGCAGGGGAACCTGGCAATTCCAGGTTGTACATCAGGGACACCCGAACGTCACTCAGGGATGAAAAATCTGGTTTGGGATTAAGAAAAAAGCATGGGAAATACAAACGTCATTCAGTTTGGCACTGACGGCTGGCGAGGAGTCATCGCCGACGATTTCACCTTTGACAATGTGCGCCTGGCTGCGGCGGCCATCGGACATTATATTTTGTCGAAAAAAGACCCCGGAGAAGGGGTTTGCATCGGTTTTGATACGCGTTTTGGCTCGCAGGCCTTTGCCCAGACCGTTGCCGAGGTGCTGGCGTCCGCGGGCATTCATGTAAAGCTGGCCGACCGCATTACGCCGACTCCGGCCCTATCTTATGGAGTGCGCGCGCACTGCGCTGCGGGCGGCGTCATGATTACGTCGAGCCACAATCCTTACCAATGGAATGGTGTGAAGTACAAGGCATATTACGGCGGCTCGGGAAAGCCTTCGATCATCGCGGAGATTGAAAGCTATCTCGGAAGGCCGCTGCCAAAGACCGCGACTCCGGCAAAGATTGAAACAGTTGATTTTCAGACGCCGTATGTCGAAGCCATCTCTAAATTTGCTGATCTGGACCTTATCAGTAAGTCGGGCCTGAGGTTTGCCGTGGACTGCATGTATGGCGCGGGACGGGGCGTGCTGGCGGGCATCTTTACCCAGATCGGCGTGGACTTTGTGGAAATTCGTGCACAGCACGATCCGCTCTTTCCCGGAATCAATCCTGAGCCGATTGAGCCGCACATTCGCGCTCTGCAGGAAACGACCGTCCAGCAGAAATGCCATGCAGGTTTTGCCACGGATGGTGACGCAGACCGCATTGGCGCAGTGGACGAGAATGGCAACTTCGTTGACCCCCACAAGATTTTTGCCGTCATTCTGCAATGGCTGCTCGAACGCAAAAAATGGCCCGGCGATGTGACCCGCGCCTTCAACACAACGAAGATGCTCGACCGCATCTGCGCCCGTTATGGGCGTACGCTCCATGAACACGGGATTGGATTTAAGTAT
>DASRBV010000249.1:0-8436 GCA_035653455.1 Pseudacidobacterium sp.
CTGCCGCACATCGCCTGCTACGCCAATAATCGTGATCCACTTGTTTAGGCTCTCAAGGTCAAGACCAAGCTGGATCTGCTTGCCGATAGGATCGGTATCACCAAAGCTCTGCTTCGCAACAGACTCACTGATGATTGCAACCAACTGACTATCAAACCTGTCTCCGACGTTGAAGTTGCGCCCGCGAAGCAATGGAATCTTCATTGTGGTGAAGTATTCAGGAGTGACAACACTGAAGTCAGCCCACGGCATGTGGTAGTAATCGGCAGGAACACCCCGGACGCTGTATCCTCCGTTGGATCCGGTGTTTGTTGTCGGAAGCCCATAGATTCCGGCGGCGTTTTCCACACCGGGAAGAGCTTTCAACTGAGCAAAGATATCGTCGTACTTGCGCGCAACGGCCTGTCCGGATTTCACGTCGTCTCCAGGCGCTTCAGCGTTTACCACTAACAGATTTCCTGGTTGATAGCCCAGGTCGCGGTCCATGAGAGTCATCATGGTGCGAAGCAGAAGTCCTGCGCCAACAGCGAGAAGAAAAGTGGCGGCAATTTCCGCCATCACCAGACCATTACGAAGAGCAGAAGCACTTTTAGCTGAAATTCCGCGCGAACTATCTGCCTTCAGCGCCTCGACAGGATCAATTTTCGAGGCCCTCCGGGCCGGGACAAGAGAAGACAGGATGGTGGTCAGCAGGGAGAGCGTCAGCGTAAACGCCAGTACCCATCCATTCAGGTGGATTTCCGCGGCGCGGGGCAGATCGGCGGGGGCCATTACCAGCAATATGCGGAGGACCGGAAGAGCAAGCAATACGCCCAGACAAGCGCCCATCAGCGAAACCAGAAAACTCTCTGCCAGAACAAGCCGGGCCAGCTTCCAGCGTGAAGAACCCAGCGCTGTGCGGACCGCAAGTTCGCGCTGCCTGTCAATGGAACGCGCCAGCATCAGATGCGCAACATTGACGCAGGCGATGAGCAGAACCATACTGACCGCGGCCAACAACAGCATGAGCATGGGGCGGACCTTGCCCGTAAGCTCCTGCTGTAAGGATGCGACATACATCTGCTTGTTCTGGTTGGAGTCAGGATAGATAGCAGCCAGATGTTGCGACAGCGTCTTCAGCTCAGCGCGCGCTCTATCTATAGATACCCCGGCCCGCAGTTTGGCCACTGCCTGATAGTTATATGCGGTGCGGTTTTCTGCCTCCGGATGAAAGGGGTAAGTGACCCAGACCTGTGTTTTACCAGGAAAATCAAAGGAGGCGGGCAGAACTCCGGTAATTTGCAGCGGCTGGTTTTCAAAACTCACGGTCTGGCCCAACGCAGCCTGGACACTTCCAAACTGGTCACGAGCAAATTGTTCGCTTACCAACGCCGCGCGGCCGATTTCCTGCTCTGTGAAGTTGCGGCCAGCGATGGGAACCAGCCCGAAGACACGCGCAAAATCCGCGTCAACGATTGTGACCGGAGTGAACACGGCATGGTCGCGCAATTGCACGCCCTGCAGTCCTTCGTTATACAGGCTGACGGCTTCCAGGCTGTGCGCCTGTGTGCGGACGTCCACCGCATCAGGTCCAGTAACACGGTAGTGGATTCGATCTTTCTCTGTAAAGAGCGTGCCCAGCGCCACAATCCTGCCGGCATCAGCGTAAGGCAGCGGGGCGAGTAAAACCGACTGGACGACAGTAAAGATGGCCGTGTTCGCGCCAATCCCCAGCGCCAGCGTCAGGACCGCGGTAAGAGTAAATAGCGGATGTTTCCATAACTGCCGCGCCGCATAGCGGAGATTCTGTAGAAGAGTTTCCATGGACCACCTGCCGTTTGCACAATGATAGACAAATACGGAAGTCGTGCAACGTCTGTTCCGTCTATCATGTTTGCGATACTGGTTTCATGGAAATCCGCTTTGCTACTGCTGCTGACCTGCCCGCCATTACGAGACTTATCAATCAGGCATTTTCTGTAGAGCTTTTCTTTAAAGCCGGAGACCGCATTACACGGGAAGAAGTCGAGCAGCTTTATGAGAAAGGCCATTTTATGGTGCTCGAAGAAGGGGGCCAGATACAGGGCAGCGTCTATGTTGAGCTACGTGGCGAGCGCGCTTATCTGGGTTTGTTGTCCGTCAACCCTGAAAAGCAGCGCTCGGGGACCGGCTCGCGCCTGACGGCGGCCGCAGAAGAGTTCGCACGCGAATCAGGCTGCCGCTCCATGGACCTGCGGGTCGTGAATCTGCGCGAAGAGCTGCCCGTCATCTACAGGAAATTCGGATACGAGGTGACGGGGACGGAAGATGTCTCAGTGGAGGCAAAGCAGCATTTCACGAAGTCTGCTCACTTTATCACGATGTCAAAAGAACTTGGCCATCGCTGAGAAGAAATCAACTGAACATCTCCTTTACTTTGGAGAACAGGCTTCGTGATGTGGGCTTGTTTTCGATGGCCAGAGACTCGGAAAGCTGGCGCAGGAGTTCTTTCTGTACTTTCGTCAGCTTCTTTGGTGTCTGGACCACAACCTGCACGACGAGGTCGCCGCGTCCATGCTCATTGAGGTAAGGAACGCCCTTGCCGCGGATACGGAACTCCTTGCCGCTCTGCGTGCCTTCGGGAATTTTGAGCACGGTATCGCCTTCAAGCGTGGGAATCGTGATTTCGTCTCCGAGGGCCGCCTGCGGAAACGAGATGGGGACAACGCAGTGCAGGTCATTTCCGTCGCGTTCAAAGAACGCATGTGGTTTGACGGAAAGAACGATGTAGAGATCGCCGGATGGCCCTCCCTGACGCCCGGCATCGCCCTCGCCCTGATAGCGGATGCGCGTGCCTTCCTCGACACCGGCAGGAATGGTGACCTGGATGGTGCGCTGGCGTTCGACACGGCCATCGCCCCGGCAGGTGCGGCATGGGTCGGAGATGACGGTACCTGTACCTCCGCAGGCCGAGCAAGTGCGGGCAATTGAGAAGAAGCCCTGCTGGAAGCGGACTTGTCCGCGCCCCTGGCACTGCGGGCAGGTGGAGGGGCCACGTCCGCTGGCCGTACCTGTACCGTGGCAGGTTTCACAGGCTTCCATGCGGCGAAGGGTAACCTGCACCTCTTTGCCAAAGACGGCATCCTCAAATTCAATCGCGTGGTCCACGCGCACATCGCGTCCACGCTGGGCGCGGGAACCGCGGCGGGCGCCTCCACCCATGTTGAAGACTTCGCCGAAGAAATCGCCGAAGATGTCGCCGAGGTCGGGCATTCCGGCAAACGGATCGCCGTTCGAGGCGCCTACGCCACTGACACCGGCATGTCCATAACGGTCATAGGCGGCGCGCTTCTGTGGATCGGTGAGGACCTGGTACGCCTCGCTGCATTCCTTGAACTTCTCCTCCGCTTCCTTATTTCCAGGATTGCGGTCAGGATGATATTTCATGGCGAGCTTGCGGTAGGCGGCCTTCAGCTCCTGCTCGGAGGCGTCGCGCGAGACACCCAGAATTTCGTAATAATCGGCTTTCGTCACGTTAGCTGTACTACTCATGCTTCTTTCTGCTGCGGATTACTGACCACGCGGACCAGGGCAGGCCGCAGCAGCCGTTCCTTCATGCGATATCCGCGGCGGACTTCCTCAAACACCTGATGGTCCGGCAAGTCCGGTCTTTCGACCGTCTCCAGGGCCTCATGCACGTGCGGATTGAATTCCATACCGACGGTCTCCACGGGCTGAACATTCAACGCGCGCAGCGCCTCTTCCATCTGCCTGACGATCAGCTCGACCCCGGTGCGGAGCTGCTCGGCAGAGCCCGTGGACTTGAGCGCAAGCTGGAAATTGTCCAGCACAGGGAGAAATTGCTCGACCGCGCTGGCCGTGGCAAAGTCGCGGAACTCGGCGCGCTCGCGGGCTTCGCGCTTGCGATAGTTTTCAAATTCGGCCTGGAGACGTGCGAGTCGGTCTACCAGCATGTCGCGCTCAGCCTTCAGGCGGTCATATTCTTCCTGCGGAACATTGGATGTCTCAACCGGGACGAGGGGTTCAGCGGATGCGTTTTCCGCCCCGTTGGCCTGTTGTTGGTCTTCGGTGTTTACCTGTTGTTCTTCCACTGTTTTTCTGCTCATACTTCAAACCTTGTCCGGACGCGTTTGTGCGCCCCAGTTATAGATCACCCTGCGTATGTTCAGATGCTATTGCAGAGGCTGGAACAGCCTGTCTGAAAGCTGCGCAATGTAGGAAACGGCATTCATCGTCTCCTGATAGTGGATACGTGTGGGACCAATGACAGCAACAGCACCAAAATTGCTTCCATCCAGCCGTGCGGGGGCGCCAATGAGCACCAGGTCCTGCATTTCGGGGACGGCTTCTTCCAGTCCGACGACGACGCGTACGTTCTGCTGGCGCGCGTCTACATACGCATTCAGTAATTCCACCATCCGCTGCTTGGCTTCCAGAGCGCGCAGCATCTGTTGCAGCCGCTCGCGGTCGAGCTCACTGGCCAGCAGATTGGCGACGCCTTCCACAAAGATGGTCTGCCCGCTGCCCTCCGTATTGAATGCGCCTTTGCGGCAAAGCTCGTGAACAGAGCGCATGAGACGGTCGTATTCGTTGCGCTCCTGTTCCATGCGGCGGGCCAGTTCGTCGCGGATCCGCTCAATCGACCAGCCGTGGAAATTCTCATTCAGGAACCGCGCCGAGACTTCCAGCTCGCTCTGATTTAAATCATGATCAAGAGCAAGGACGCGGTCCATGACCAGTCCGGCCTTAGTGACGACGACAGCGAGGACGCGTCCGGCGGTAAGGCGGCTGAAGTGAATATGTTCGAGCGCATGGATGTCAGAAGCGGGAGCCAGCGCAACTCCCACGCCACTGGAAATCAGGGCCAGAACATGCGATGTGCGCTCCAGAAATTGCTGGCTGCTGGTAATTCCGGCAAAGCTGCCGTCTATCTGCTCGCGGCGCTCCGGGGTAAGAGGAGCGGAAGGGGCGGCACCGTTCAGCTGGTTGACATAAAAACGAAACGCCCGGGCCGTGGGGATGCGTCCGGCAGAAGTATGCGGCTGCTCAAGAAGCCCTGCTTCATCCAGAGAGGCCATCACATTGCGGATGGTCGCGGCGCTCATGCCTTCTTTTTCGCCAAATTGACGCGCAACGGCCTGCGATGCCACCGGCTCTCCGGTACCGATGTAGATTTCAATCACAGATGTCAGCACCATTCGGTCACGCGGACTGATGCGCACTTCGGAAGACATGGCTTCGTGCACCACCTAATAGGTGGTCTCCTCCCTTTTTATTTTAAAGCATGGTGGGAAGACGGCCGGTATTCCGGATTCATGGAGCGCATCCAGGCCATAAAACAAAAACGATACGGCCTGTGGCCGTATCGCTGGTAACGCTGGACTTTAGAAAAAATCTTATGCCCGGGACAAGTACGCACCTTCGGCGGTGTCCACGCGGATCTTCTCACCTTCATTAATAAACGGAGGCACCTGCACGACGAGACCAGTCTCAGTTTTGGCGGGCTTGGTCACGGACGATGCCGTGGCCGACTTCAGTCCGGGCTCCGTCTCGACGACGGTAAGTTCTACGGTCTGAGGAAGTTCGATGCCGACGGCCTTGCCATCAAAGAATGAGACCGTAATCTGAAGGTTCGGCGTCAGATATTCGACAGCATCGCCCAGGGTTTCGCGCTTCAGATGGGTCTGCTCGTAATTTTCGGTGTTCATGAAGTAGTAATCATCGCCGTCGTTATAAAGAAACTCCATCGGAACTTCATCTACAACAACCCGATCAATGGCGTCAGCCGAGCGGAAACGGTGTTCAAACATGGCCCCACTGCGCAGGTTGCGGAGCTTGGCCTGAATAAAGGCGCGCAGATTGCCTGGGGTGCGGTGCTCGACGGAAAAGACCGCGTGCAGTTCATTATTGTGCCGGATGATCATACCCGGACGCATTTGGGTGGCGGGAATCGCCATAAAAGAAACTCCTTACTGTTGTTCTGGGATTTTACGGATGCGGGCGCACAGGGCCTCGCGGGAAACTCTCTCCAAAGAATGATTGTACCTTATAGGCGTTATTCCAATAACGCAGCCACTACGGCCATCGCCGTCATGGCAGCCGTTTCGGCGCGCAGGATACGCGGGCCCAGGCTCACGGACTTCCATCCTTCTGCATCAAACAATGCCTCTTCTTCTGCCGTCCATCCGCCTTCAGGGCCGACGGCCATGCAGATAACAGGCATCTCGTCTCCGGAGTTTCCGAGTACCTCTTCAACGGCGCGCCGCAGGGTCGTTGAGCGCTCCTGCTCGGCGAGCAGCAACCGGGCAGCATCGCCAGCCTGACGCGCAGCAGTTTTGAGCGGCAGCACATTTTCAATTTCCGGAACATCGGAGCGGCGCGACTGCTGCGCAGCCTCACGGGCGATACGCCGCCAGCGCTCGACACGTTTTTCGGCCGACTGCACCAGATGCTTTTCGCTGCGCCGGGCAATGATGGGGACGATGCGCTCGACGCCAAGTTCGGTCGCTTTTTCGATGGCCCACTCCAGGCGGTCAAACTTAAAGATGGAAAGCAGCAGCGTGATTGGCAGCGCGGGATCGGCTTCTACTTCAGTGACAAGATTGAAGCGGACTGAGTCGCCGGTGATTCCGGCAATGACTGCGTGCCAGACGCGGTCGCCTGCGACGATGTCGTATTCCATTCCGGGCTGTGCGCGCAAAACGCGGATGAGGTGTGAGACCTGCTGGCCTGTGAGCGATGCAGTGCCTTCGTCCCATGTGTCGGCGATCCAGCGACGTCGTGTCATTGCAGTTTCTATTGTCACAGAAACACTAAGGGGGACGCTGGATGCGTCCCCCTTATGTGTTGCCTGGAACGAAGTTACTTCTTCTTTGAGGTTTTCTTAGCTGCCTTCTTCGTTGCCTTCTTGGCTGCCTTTTTCGTTGCCATAGTTTCTATTCTCCCTATTCGTGTACTGCGGAACTACTTCGCCGCAGTTAACGAATGTATAGAGTGCTGAGAAACAAGTGTCAAGAAAAAAATGCACGCAAAAATCAATTTGTTCGACGCGCGAGAACGCAGCACCACGCGCGCAGGAACTTACATCATGCGCGAATGGTGAAGAAGCATCCATGCGATGCCGGAAAAAATGTCGTGCCATGCATGCGCCATCATTCCCGGACGGAGGCTTCCACGAGCGATGGCAAGAGCGCAGAACATCGCTCCATATACAGTGATGACGACGATTCCCGCCACTCCTTCATATCCATGCGCAACGCCAAACAGAAGCGATGAGGCAAGCACGCCCACCCAGAGCTGGTTACGCACGCTCGAAAACTGCTGCAAGAGATATCCGCGAAAGACGATCTCTTCGCAGATTCCGGCCGAGATGCTGAGGAGAATCCAAAGTGTTAATTCGAGGGCGTTCTCCGGAGCAAGCTGCACCAGCGTTTTCTCTGGAACAGAAGAGTGCGCAAGGCGCAGAAGGATTCCAATGGCTGCAAGCACCACCGAAGCTGCGATCCAGAAAGCGGCGGCGAGGAGCAGGTCCTGTACCCATTCTCTCCGTGAAGCGCGCCGGACGCCGAGCAGTTGACGCAGCGGCACACGGCGCATCCGTATGCCCCAGAGAACGACAGCGGCGAGCACCCATTCCCACGCCAGTGTGACTGCGTACTCAAAAAGATGGTGCTGTGCGATGGCGCGATGGCTGGAGCGCTGTCCGCCAAGAAAAGAGAAGAGCAGAATGGGCGTAAGCAGTAGCGCGGTGTGCCACCACGGCGCGACGGGACGGTATGACTTTCCCTGCATGGTTTGATTCTGCTATCTTCATTCGTTCGCCGTCTAATAAGGAGTGAGGGCCGTCATGGAAGATGTAGTGATTGTTTCCGCCGTGCGCACGCCAGTTGGAAAATTTCAGGGCACACTGTCCGGCTTTTCCGCCACGCAGCTAGGCGCCATCGCGGTGCGTGAAGCAGTGAAGCGCGCGAAACTCGAGCCCGCACAGGTGGACGAGTGCATCATGGGCAATGTGGTCTCTGCCGGACTGGGGCAGAACCCGGCACGCCAGGCCGCGCTCTTCGGAGGACTTCCGCCCTCAGTTGGAGCGATGACTATCAATAAAGTCTGCGGCTCTGGATTGAAAGCAGTAGCTCTGGCGGCGCAGGCCATCCAGACCGGGAACTCAGAGATCGTCGTTGCCGGCGGAATGGAGTCCATGACGAACGCGCCGTATCTGCTGCCGCAGGCGCGAGGCGGCTTCCGTATGGGCAACGCAACTGTGGTGGACTCGATGGTCCATGACGGCCTGTGGGACGTCTACAACAACTACCACATGGGCCAGACTGCGGAGAACGTTGCGGAGAAATATAAAATCACGCGCGAGGAACAGGATGAGTATGCGCTGAACTCCCACCGCAAAGCCGCGGCAGCATGGAAGGAATGCCGCTTTGCTTCGCAGGTGGTCCCGGTGGAGAT
>DASRBV010000250.1:0-2194 GCA_035653455.1 Pseudacidobacterium sp.
TTGCCGTGACAATGGGGGATTCGAGCGGTGTCGGACCGGAGATTCTTCTGAAGGCTTTTCATCAGAAGGAAATCCGATATCCGTTCGTGGTCTATGGAGACCTGGAAGTGCTGGAGTTTTATGACGACCTCCTGAAGTACGGTGTCCGATTCCGGAAGGTGAGTGTTGCAAAGGATTATCAGCCGGGATATGTGAACGTCATCGATGCCGGAATCATGCGGCGAGACGACGTTACGGTGGGTCAGTTGAACAGGAAGTCAGGCCTGGCGGCCCGGGAATACGTTGTGGCCGCCACCCGCGCCGCACTTGCGGGTGAAACCGCTGCCATCGTTACCTTGCCGATAAACAAGGAAGCGACCCAGCTTTCCGATCCCGGATTCACCGGACATACCGAACTGATCGGCGAACTCTGCGGGGCGAAGGACGTGACGATCATGCTGGCATCTGATGAACTGATTGTCACGCACGTCAGCACACACGTTTCCTTATCCAAGGCCATCGCCCGCGTAAAAAAAGAGCGCATCGAAACGATCATTCGTCTGACCCATGAAGCCGTTCGAAAGCTGAGAGGCAGTCCGCGCATTGCCGTGGCCGGCCTGAATCCTCACGCAGGCGAGAACGGACTGTTCGGCGACGAAGAGATTCGCGAGATCAGGCCGGCCGTTGAGTGGGCGCGCAGCCAGGGCTGGCGTGTGGAAGGGCCGCTGCCTCCCGACACGGTTTTCTATTTCGCCGTTCGCAAGAAGGCATACGACGCGGTTGTCTGCATGTACCATGACCAGGGTCATATCCCGAGCAAGCTGCTGGATTTCGAGGGCGGAGTCAACATCACGCTCGGCTTGCCGATTATCCGAACGTCTGTCGATCATGGGACGGCTTTCGATATCGCCGGCCAGGGAAAAGCTTCAACGGTCAGCTTTATTCGAGCCTTCGATTTCGCCGCTCGCCTGAGTTCGGGCGGTGCGCGATGATACAGACGTGCGGCCTCATTTTCGGCCGGAGCGCCGTTTTGGCAAAAATGCGACTTTAAGCAAAGGCCGGCTTGCGCGCGATCCATCGTCTATTTCGTTCACCGAAGGGGCCAGACCGTGCTCATGCCGGCCGGGAAAAGATTACCCTGCGCTGAAGTGAAACCTGTTGCGCCGGTGGATGGAATGGAAGCGCTTCCTCAGACCTCTTCAGTGCGCGATGGCCTGCGCTGTTGCCAGAGATGGCTTCGAATTTCGAACAAGCGGCTGACAACACTGAAGAAGAAGGCTGCCGACCAGCCGAGCAGCAGCACGCCCGTCAGCGATTCCGTCACGCCCGCCAATCGCCATGGGTGCCCAAGCACAACGTCTCCGTAACCGACTGTCGTATAGCTGCACGCAGAGTAGTAAAAAGCGGCTTCGAAGCGTGGCAGTGCACCCTGCCAGGAGTAAAAGCAAGCCCACAGCAACATTTCGGCAATGTGCAGGCCCAGAATGGCTGTAAATATGAACAAGAGCACGGGGAGATTGCGTCGGGGACGGAAGTCCGCTTCGATTCCAGGCCATTGCCGCGTTTGCCAGTAGAGCAGCCCCAGGAGTCCCAAGGCATGAATGACCGCGCTCAAAACGGCCAGGACGATTGCGGCAATCATGGTTTCTACTCCGTGGGTCCGGCGGGCGCGCGCGGTTCGTTCTTTTTCAGGAAGAAAGAGAGCAGGAACAGAATTGCGGCGGCGAGGGCAAAGACGTGGTAAGCATCGATATAGGCCAGGGAGACTGACTGGATGATCAGCGCGTGGTATATGCGGCCGTAAGCCTGGTTGAGCGCATCGGAAGCGCTGAGCCCGGCGTGGAAGAGCGCCTGCGTTAACTTGTGGAGGGCCTCGGAGGCATACACGTTGCCCGGCGTGAGATGCGAGACAAGCACCTGCTGGTGGAACTGAGCGCGGCGTGCGAGGATCGTAGTAACGATTGAAGTCCCGAAGCTCATTCCAATGTTGCGCATGAAGTTGATGAGGGCGGAGATTGCGTTGTTCTTCTCAGACGGGAGACCGACGTAAACCACTGTTGTAAGCGGAACAAACAGCAGAGGCAGGCCTATGACCTGAAGCACGCGCACCCAGGAAGCCACGTGGAAGCTGATCAAGGTGTCCATGCTCCGCGTTGAATACCACATGCCCAGGGCCATTAACGCCCAGCCAACATGCACAAGCCGCCGCGCCTGA
>DASRBV010000251.1:0-2893 GCA_035653455.1 Pseudacidobacterium sp.
GGGAATGCCTTCCTGTTGCAGAGTGGCCAGTACGCCCAGAGGATAATCGCTCCAGTGATGTTGGCCGCGCGTGCCGATTGCATCAAAATGGCGCGAGACTTCTTCTCCGTAATTTTCTGAGTAAATGACGGCCTGTTTGTCTCTGCGCGCGGAGATGGCTGCGAGGGTGGCGAAGTCAATGGCGGCAGGCATCACGAAGCCATCGGCATAATCAGTGTGTTCACCGATGAGATTGACTCTGCCTGGAGCGATGAAGAGTTCGGGAGCGGTCTGGAACCGTTCCTGATGAAGTTCTTTGATAACGCTTACATTTTGCATGCAACCATCCCTCAGCAAAAATCGAACAGTTAGCTTTACTGTACACTAAACCACTTGCAGAACAACCACCCACTCGCATTTCTCTCCGGGAGCGAGGCGGTTGGCGCGGCCTGCTTTCTGCGCTTCGGCAAGCGAATCTCCTGTCGCTGTGCATGGTTCAAGCGCGACGCAGTATTGGCGGTTGGCATGGCCCTCGGGCCATGCTCCGTAGCAGATCCACAGCCCCAGATACATGGTCGAATGAGGATGGAATTGAAGCTGAATGCGACGGCCCAGCTTAGGGCGCTCGATGGCGCACCATCCGCCCGGCGGCGTGGCCGTGAAGAGCTTGTCTCCGATGCCGTCTTCCGGCCTGCCCGCGATGCTCAAATCGCAGATGGGGCCGTGGCCCAGCGTAGTTTGCGGCCATGCATGCTTCGCCCCTTTGGGTCCGAGGCGGTTTCCGGCCGAGCCTTCCACCACGACTTCCTTCACGGAATGAGGAAGTATGATGCGGTCGCCTGGGTCTACGGCAAAGAGCGGATGTGCCGACCAGATGTATTCCACCGGGAAATTTGCCGGATTTTCGACTTTATAGGCGATTTTCAACTGATTTTCTGCCAACGTAATTGCTTTGGTGAAGCGTAACGGAAGGCTGAAGCCATCCGCGGAGATGGTGACACCGTTTTCATTTTGGGAGACAATCTGCCACTCCACCTGCCAGAAATCTCCGTGATCGGGGACGCGGGCCTTTCCTGAAGGCGTTTCCACCTCGCAGGCGGCAACGGAGGGCAGGCATTCGTCCCATCCGCTGGCGTCGCTTGCGTCAAAGGGCATGTAGCGTCTGCGCGGGGCATAGGGCTGGAGCGGTTTTTGCAGCAGCTCTTCATGTTCCGGCAAAAGCTGTATGGAAGCAATTTTTCCGCCGAGGCGAGGTGCAATCGTGATGCGCAGGTGGTTGTTTTCAAGGACTAGATTTCCGCCGCTTTGCTCAGCCTGTTCCATATTTCGTCAGCCCACTCCAGATGTTCCGGTTTCATCAGCACAGAGCGCAGGCATGTTACTTTGCCACCGGTCTGCGCGCCAAAGCACTTTGCGGGAAGCTGCGCGAGCGCCAGATGCAGGTCCTGCCTTGCTGCCCGGTCAAAGACCTCTTTGGCGCGGCGCGAAGATTCTTCCAATGTATCCGCTTTCACTGCCCATACCAGAATATCCAGTTCCGGCTCCGGTCCGGGAAGAAACCGGTTGTCATTTGCTATTTTCTGATAGACGCGCAGGGCGGCCTGCCGGCTTCGGGAAAGCTTCGCGGCAAATTCGCCCTCCGGTACAAGAGGAAGCAATTTCTGTGTCGCCCAGAGCGCCACGGCAGCAGCCCCGGCGCGCGAGCACTCCAGGCTGATCTCCCCCAGATGCAGTTCACTCGAAGTGAAGTAGGTGTAAGGAGAATCGTGCTTGTAGAAGCGGCCCACTGCAGGGTCGCGGAAGAGCACACAGCCGCATCCGTAGGGCTGAAGTCCATGTTTGTGCGGGTCTACAACAATCGAATCGGCTTCATGGACCCGGGCGAAGGCCTGAGCTACCTCTGGCGCGAGGTTTGAGGCCAGCCGGAAGTAGCCGCCATAGGCCGCATCCACATGCACGCGGAAGTGGTATTTCTCGCGCAATGCGAGTACCCGCGGCAGCGGATCTACGGCGCCCATCGAAGTGGTCCCCAGAGTGACCACAACAGTTCCGATTTCACCGGACTGGAGCAGGGTTTCAAGGGCAGCAATGTCCATGCGTCCATGCTCATCGGCTGGAACGCCAACAAATGGCAGCCCGAGCACGGCGCTGATCCGGTCATGGGTGTAATGCGCCTGTTCGGATGCGGCGATCTTCTTTCCCGGAGCAAGCTGCCCGGCCACCCATAATGCCTCAAGATTGGCGAATGTGCCGCCGCTGGTCAGGTGGCCCAGAAACTTCGTCCAGCCAAACATGGCAGCGATTTCGCGCACCGCTTCGATTTCCAGGCGCGAGCTGGCGCGGCCTCCATCGAGTGCGTGGTTATTCGGATTGATCCACATGGCCAGGGCATAGGCAGCGCGCGCGATGGGGTGCGGCGGCTTGAGCATCTGCCCGGCATACAGCGGATGGAAATAGGGATAGTTGTCTGCCATGCGCGAAGCGGTCTGCGCGAGCACAGAGCGCATTGCATCAAGTGGCGCCACTTCCAGCCCGGCCGCAGGCAGGTGCGTGAAGGACTTCTGCAATTCAGGCAGAAATTCGTTGAGGAGCTCGAGCGCGGGGTCCTGTTTCATCAGAAACAGAATACCTACAGATAGGCCTCGTCCACATAGCACCAGCGCCAGTCCTCTCCCGGTTCCGCGGACTGGATGATGGGATGTTGCGTTGCATGGAAGTGCGCGCGGGCATGGCGGTTTTTTGAAGAGTCGCAGCAGCCGACGTGTCCGCATTCAAGGCACATGCGCAGATGCACCCAGCGGTCTCCGGTCCTGAGGCACTCTTCGCAGCCCTTGCTGGAGGGTTTCACGTGACGGACGTGGTCTTTGACGTGGGTACAAGCGGATGCCATGGATTTGCCTCCCAGGTGCGAGCA
>DASRBV010000252.1:0-4985 GCA_035653455.1 Pseudacidobacterium sp.
ATTTGGCTTCCCCGGAATGCGTGTCCTCCAGTTTGGCTTTTCCAATCGCGGAGCGCACAACTATCTGCCGCACCGCTTTGAGAAGAACGCGGTCGTCTACACGGGAACGCACGACAATGACACGACCCGCGGCTGGTGGGAGAAGGGCGCCACGGAGGTGGAAAAGGCCGCAGTAGAAGCCTATGTTGGCAACGTAGAAGATGGGGTAGTATGGCCGCTTGTCCGCGCCGCCAGTACTTCTGTTGCCGACATTTGCCTTTTTCCGGTGCAGGACATCCTGGAACTGGGTTCGGAAGCCCGCATGAACATTCCTTCACAGTCGCAGGACAACTGGGGCTGGCGTTGTCCGGAAGGTGTGCTCACGCCGGAGCTGGCAAAGAAGCTGGCCGATCTGACGGAAGTCACGGACAGGGACGGGGATTCTTCTGAGTAAATGAGGGTAGTGTTGGTGCCCGGAGGGGGACTTGAACCCCCACGGCCTTGCGGCCTGCGGATTTTAAGTCCGCTGCGTCTGCCGATTTCGCCATCCGGGCAGGGAAAAGCGTGGCCGCTCTCATCATCCTAAATGGAAACGAAGAAAAGATGCACGATGCCGGGGCCGCGTTCAGCGCCAGCTTACTGCGAGTTGCCAGCGCAGGTTGCGCTCGGATGTTTTACGCAGGACGAGTTCGTATTCTTCCAGTTCACTCGCTACGGGCGCGGTTTCCAACCCCAGAGCAAGAGGATTTTCCCTTAGAAAATCAAGCAGGGTACGGATTGTTTCCAGCCCCTCATCGGGTGAAAACCATTGCGGAGGTGGCAGGGTCTTGACCCACTCCGGATCGCCTGCACCTTCTTCCAGCAGGAGCGCCATGGAGTTTTCGTCGGCAGAGAAGAAATCGAGCAGCGGCTTTACGCCCAGCCGGAAGGCAAGTTTTTCCAGTGCATCTTCATTGCGCGCAAGGGCGCGTCCGTTCACAAAGATGTCAAATCCCGGGTCTTCACCTTCCACAACAATGTACATGGATGCGCTCATGACCGCCCCAGTTTACCCTACCTTAGACGTGTTGCACCGTAGGGAGGTAGCAGAAGTCACCTTGATGGTAACCGGCCGTGCCGGCGTTTCGATGAACCGTTGGATTTACCGGATGGCCGGAACCATGACCGTGCGATGATTTGATTTGTTCCTCAGTGCCGGGATTCATGTTTTTTCGTGCCATTCCCGGGAAACGCCCTCAGCTTGACACATTGCCCATTGCCAGCAATCCTAAGAGATTCCTGCTATTTATATTTCTTTATTCTTCAGGAGCACTCATCATTTGAAGGTACGGGTCTTCTATCACGACAAATGCTTTGATGGAGTGTGTTCAGCGTCACTGTTTGCGCGGTTTCACCGCGAGTGTGTCACTCCAGATGCTGATTACGAATACCACGGGCTGGTCCATCGCGCAGGGGCGTTATTTAACGAGGCCGATTTTATTGGCGATGAAAATGCAATTGTTGATTTCAAGTATTCAGCCTCGCCCAAAATTACTTGGTGGTTTGATCACCATCTGAGCGCGTTTCTTACGCCGGAAGACCACCAGGACTATTTGAAAGGCATGGCAAATGGGCGCTACAGCAACCGGCGGTTCTACGACCCGGAGTACACCTCATGCACCAGCTTTCTGGCGCACATTGCCGAAACCCGTTTTGGATTCAAGGCCGCTCCAGTCGCCGACCTGGTCAAATGGGCAGACATTGTAGACGGCGCGCTTTACGCAAGTCCGCAGGCCGCCGTTGAGATGGCCGAGCCCGCCATGAAGCTGACACTGATTATCGAATCCACGCAGGACCCGGCCTTTACGCCCCGGCTGATTCCTTTCATGACCGAGATGCCTCTGGCAGAAGTGCTGAAGCAGTCCTTTGTGGCCGCACTGCTGCCGCCTCTGCTGGAAAGGCATGAGCAGGCGTTAAAGCTGATTGGAGACCGCGCCGAATACAAAGACGGCACCATTTACTTTGACATTACGGACCACCAGCTTGAGGGCTACAACAAGTTCATCCCGTACTATCTCTACCCTGAAGCAACATATTCGATTGGTCTTTCGAAGTCGTCCTTCCGAACAAAAGTGGCCGTAGGCTCGAATCCCTGGACGAAGACGAAGCCGGAAGACATGGTGAACCTGGCAACCATTTGCGAGCGCTATGGCGGCGGTGGACATGCGCGTGTGGGGGCCATCAGCTTTCCTCCGGACAAGAGCGACCTGGCGCGTAAGGCTGCGGCTGAGATTGTGGCAGAGCTGCGGGCGCACCATGCGGGGAAATAGTACGGTGTGTATGAAGATATCTGGCGCGATTGTCATCGCTTGTTTCTGCTGCGCGGCAGCTTTCGCGCAAAGCGGCTGGACCATCGCTCCCTTTACCCGCCCTGCAAGCGGCAATCCGGTCATTACGCCCAATCCCGCATCTGTTTTCGATGACCCCATCGCGCACCAGCTTATTCATTGGGAGGCATTACACACCTTCAATCCTGCGGCGATTGTGCGCAATGGCAAGGTCTATGTGCTCTACCGCGCAGAGGACAATACCGGAGAAATGCAGATCGGAATGCATACCTCGCGCCTGGGGCTGGCCGAAAGCAGCGATGGCGTGCATTTCACGCGCAGTGCAACGCCCGTATTCTATCCCGCGGAAGACGCGCAGAAGGAGCGCGAGTGGCCCGGAGGCGTGGAAGACCCGCGCATCGTGGAATCAGAGGACGGGACCTACGTTCTAACCTATACGCAGTGGAACCGCAAGACCTACACCGTGGGGATTGCCACGTCGCGCGACCTGCTTCACTGGACAAAATACGGCCCGGCCTTTCAGAATGCGGCAGGCGGCAAATACAAAGACCTGAAATACAAATCAGCCGGAATTGTCACGAAAGTAGAACATGGCCGGCTGATCGCGGCGCGTATCCAGGGAAAGTACTGGATGTATTGGGGAGAAGGTGCAATTCATCTTGCCACGTCAACGGACCTGATTCATTGGTCTCCCGTTGAAGACGCCCAGGGAAATCCGGTCGAGCTGCTGAAAGCGCGGGCTGGACATTTCGACAGCAGCTTCCCTGAGACCGGTCCTCCGCCCGTGCTGACGCGGGTGGGAATTGTGGTCATTTACAACGGCAAAAATGCGCCAGCGGATGGCGACCCATCGCTTGGCCCGAATGCCTATGCGGCAGGTGAGGCGCTCTTCGATGCAAACGATCCTGCGCATCTGCTGGCACAGACGGGCAGTCCAGTTCTGAAACCAGAACTGCCCTACGAGAAAACAGGGCAGTACGCGGCGGGAACCACCTTCGCCGAAGGGCTTGTGCTCTTCAGGGGAAAGTGGCTTCTCTACTACGGATGCGCCGACTCGCTGGTCTCCGTGGCCGCGGCCCCGTTCAGAAAGTAGTTCTTCGGATTAATGGGTGCGTTCTACGAGATAGCGGGCAACGGATTTTAATCCGCCGGCAGCGGAACCGTAAGGCGCAAGTTCTGCGAATGCCTGCTGGATGAGCTCATTTGCCTGCTGGCGAGAGGATTCAATTCCGAAGACGGCCGGCCAGGTTGCTTTATCGCTGGTCAGGTCTTTTCCGGCGGTCTTGCCGAGCTGCGCCGAATCCTGCGTGACGTCCAGAATGTCATCAATGATCTGGAAGGCAAGCCCGGCCCTGCGGCCAAATTCGGTCAGGCGCTTCATGTCGTCTGAAGTGGCGCCTGCATACACGCCTCCGGTGACGACGCTGACGCGAATCAGCGCTCCGGTCTTGGCGCGATGGATGGCATCTACGGATTCGGCAGTTGGTTTGGTGCCTTCGCCTTCGAGGTCGAGCACCTGTCCGCCAATCATGCCTTCGACCGTGCCTGTGGCCTGCGCGATGAGGCGGATGATCTCGACTATGGCTGAGGCTGGGCAGCGCAGATTGGCCAGGACTTCATAGGCGCGGGTCTGGAGCGCGTCTCCGGCCAGGATGGCAATGGCTTCTCCGAAGACAACGTGACAGGTGGGCTTGCCGCGCCGCAGGTCGTCATTGTCGAGCGCGGGCAGGTCGTCATGGATAAGCGAATAAGTGTGCAGCATCTCAATGGCTGCGCCCAGTTCTTCGATTCCTTCAGGCAAATCGCCTCTGCCGCGGACCATGCGGGCGGCTTCCATTACGAGCACGGGGCGAAGGCGCTTTCCACCGGCAAAGGTGCTGTGGCGCATGGCCTTGTGTATGGAAACGGGGACTTGCGTCTCTGGCGGCAACAACCGCTCGAGGGCGGCATCCGTGAGTTCCTGGCCTGCGTGCAGCAGGTCTTTTACTTCGGCTTGCATTTCTTTTCATGATACCTGAAGGTTTTGCCGTTTCTTTGTTCGCGCGTAAAGTACGAGGACGATGCAGAGAGCAAGCAGAGAAATGGCGCGGCCGATCTTTACGTCCGGCGTAGCGGCGTAATGGATGGCGATGACAGAGTGTCCGGATGGAAGCGGAATGACCATCAGGCCGTCGTCACGGTGCGGGCGTGTGGTGATGGTCCTTCCATTGATTGTGATCTGCCATGCGGGATAGTCCACGAGGCGAAGAAGGGCGTAGGCAGGGGCAGATGTGGTGACTTCGATGGCCTTCTTTTCTGTTTGCCAGAGAGAAAGTTTTATCTCTGCCGGAACGCTTTGTTTCGTGTTTAGCTTCCATTCCGGATTTTCAGCCACAGAGCTGTCTGCTTCATCCGCATCGGGAGCATTGACGACGCGGACCTGCGGCAAGTCCTGCTGAATGTCGCCGTTATCTGATTTCGCGGCAGTGTATTCGTCTGTACCTTCAAATCCGCCGTTGAGAAGTGTGGCGCGTTGCGCGGCGATGTTGTCTTCCTCATCGCATGGCAGCCAGAAGAACCTGGCTGTAAAAAAAGAGGCCGTTGCTGCAAGTGCAAGCAGCGTTACGGCGCGTATCAGGATGCTTCTGCGGGTTGTTGCTTCGCGGAAGCTGCCGCGGAGGGCGAGTCCGATGAGGGCAG
>DASRBV010000253.1:0-11698 GCA_035653455.1 Pseudacidobacterium sp.
CGCATGGCAGCCAGAAGAACCTGGCTGTAAAAAAAGAGGCCGTTGCTGCAAGTGCAAGCAGCGTTACGGCGCGTATCAGGATGCTTCTGCGGGTTGTTGCTTCGCGGAAGCTGCCGCGGAGGGCGAGTCCGATGAGGGCAGACATCGCCACACCGAGAACCAGTAGCCATCGCCACGGGAACTGGAGAAATTTGAGTTCCGGAAGGTGCCGCCAGAGTGGGTCGCTAAAAGGAAGGAGCAGCAGGAGAATGACTATCGCGGTGATGATCAGGGGTGTCCGGAAGATGGTCCGCGAGTTGTGACCTTCCAGTCCTGACCTCAGATGGGTAGTCAGGCCTGAGAACCATGCTGCGATCGCTGTAGCCGCCAGCATGGCTACGGCAATCCATGAAGCGGTGCGCAGTACCTGATCGTGGTAGATCGCTCCGGTGTGTTCAAAGAGGAAGCTGTCTTCAATGCGCATTCCAGGAGCGATGGCGCGCGCGATTTCTACCCAGCGCTGCTCGTAATAAGCAGGAACAATGTAGAAAGCAGCCAGTGCGAGGCCCAGGAAAAGCGCGCCTGTTGCACGAAAGATGAGATGGATCGAGGCCGGCCCCGATGGTGTACCCGTCATCTTTTGGCACACAGCGCCAACGAGCACAATCAGCGCAAGAAAATAGCAGCCCATCACGGCGGATGGAGCGTTCGTCAGCCATAGCGCCACGATGACGAGCGAAAGCGGCAGCAGGCTGGGTTGTTTCCGCAGCCCATATAGGACAAGCAGTGGAAGCAGGGCTGCGGAGAGCAATTCACCATAAGCGGTACGCTCGTAGGCAACGAACAGAAGATATGGGTTGAGCAGGTAAATGCAGGCTGCGACTCCGGCGGCGTCCTCCGGCATCCACTCGCAGGCCATTTTGTAGAAGCTGAGTCCGCAGGCGATGAACGCAAGCAAAGTGAATGCAATAGGCACCCAGTTCCAGGGCAGCAGTGTGCCGAGCAAAGCACCCAGCATCCATGTAACCGGCGGATAAAAGACGAAGCGCGGCTCTCCTGCTCCGTAATTCGCAGATGCGTCCCAGTGCGGATAGAGCACGCCTTCGCGCCAGTGCTGCACGGCTTCCAGCCAGGATTGCAGGTGGAAATCAAAGTCGTGTCCACAGGAGACCCCACGCCATGCCAGTGGGAGGACGGCAATCAGCGCACAGGCATAGAGCAGCGAACGCCTGCGATGCTGTCGCGTGGCGTTACTCGATAAAGTATGCGGAAAGCGAAACGAAATCCTCACGGCAGCAGTCGCAGAGTGTGTGTGGTGGAAGCGTTGATACCGGCATTGGTAAACGGCAGTGCAAAGGTTCTGCCGTTGTACCAGAACCACCACTGGTCGCGGTAATACGGGCTGAGCGGGTCGCCGGATTCGCCCATCACAATATTTTCTGTGGAGCTATCTACGTTGCTCCAATCCATGGTGAAGCGCTGCGATGGACCGAAGGTGCGGCCTACCTGCTTGACAGTGGTAGTGTCGCCGGACTGCGGCTGCACTCCAGTGCCTGTCCAGTTTTTGAACCAGGGCAGCAGGTTATAAAGCGGATGCACCAGCTCGACTGGATGCGCATAGCCATAGCGCCATCTGCTCAGGTCAGAGGGGGCGTGGTCTTCCTTGAGTCCTTCCGCCACGCATGCCGCCAGAAAGTCGTCCCATGTGGCGTAGTTCCTGGGGAGCCATTGCGCAGGCGCGTGCATGATGAGTTCTTCCTGCGCGAAGGCGCTTTCGGCCCATTGGTAGAGTTTCCAGTCATCGCCAAGTTTTGGCTTCAACAGCATGGGCCAGAAGACATGCTTGGCTGCTGCGACAATGGCTGCCGGGGCAGAATCTATCGTGACCTCGCCGTTCCATGTTCGCATCAGGTCGGCGGCCTGGCGAAGTCGCGCATCGGCATTGCTGGAGTGGTCAATGGCATAAGCGAAGCGTTGCGCGAACTCCTGGTCTACCTCGGAATAGATGTCAGTTTGCAGCTTCAGCATGTCGGCGGGCGTGAGTTTGTCTTTGCTGGAAAGCCATTTCCAGATGCGCTCATTACGGTAAGGGCTGGCCCATTCGAGCGTGAGCTGATACGGGTAGTTGTCCGGAGTAATGCGCGAGTTTGCTGTTGCCAGAATGCCATTTGCCGGATCAAGCGTGCCGGGCATCTGCGCAAATGGAACAAAGTCCTGCCATTCGTGCTGATTATCTGAGATGGGGACGCCCTTCAGGCCATTGGGACGGTTGGGAATGAATCCCACGGCCTGGTAGCCGATGTGACCTTGGTCGTCTGCATAGACGACGTTGAGCGTAGGCCCCCACCAATTGGCCATGGCCTGACGGAATTCGTCCCAATTGCTGGCCGTATCAAGCTCAAAGAGAGGAATGGCCGCGGCTTTGGGGTCATAAGCGGTCCAGCGGAGCGAGAGGGTGCGCTTTTCACTGGGAAGCAAAGGATTCAGCACCGGGCCATGTTCGGTGCGTTCGATATCTACAGTAACGTCACTGCTGCCGCGCACGCGGATGGTTTCCTGCGTATGTTCGATGGGGTGCCAGCCATCTGTGCCCAGATAATCGCCCTGGCTGTTGGTTTTCTCCACGTAGACGTCCTGCGTATCGCCATAGAGGGCGGTGTATCCCCAGGCGATGTGGTCGTTGTGTCCGGCTGTGACAAACGGCATACCTGCGATAGTGACTCCGGCAGCGTGAAAGTTTCCTGACTTCAGGTCAATTTCATACCAGGTGTTCGGGATGCCGTGGTCGAGATGCATGTCATTCGACAGAATCGGCTTTCCGCTCGCCGTATGCTCTCCGGCAACGGCCCACTCGTTTGAACCGGGAATGCACTCGCGGCAGATTTCCTGCGTACCCTGAACCACTTCGCGCAGATGGAGCAGGTCACGCAGACCGGACTGCGATTCATCCAGAGGCACTTGTGGAATGACCGGCTGCGGCGCAGTCAGGTCGGGCGGCGTTACCGTAGGTGGATGGTCGCGCCACGATCCGGTGGGGTAGAGGTCGGCAGCAAGTGTTGGTCCAATGCGAGCCTCCACTTTTTCACGCTCCAGTTTTTCTGGCCAGTGCTCGTCCAGTATCTGCACCATGCTCAGGCCGATGAGGATGGAATCCACTGGCTGCCATGCGCGCGGTTTGTACATGAGCAGACGAAACTCGGCAGGGAGGTGGTCGCGGTGGCTGTCTATGTATTCGTTGACGCCGCGGGAGTAGTCCTCAAAGAAGCGGCGGTCGCGCTCGGGAAGGCTGGAGGCCATGCGTTCGGCCGTGGCGCGCATCTGGAGGACGCGCTCCAGGCGGTCGTGGTCTACGAGGCGCTTGCCCAGAATTTCCGCGGCCTCGCCTGCGGCCATACGGCGGGCCATGTCCATCTGCCAGAGCCGGTCCTGCGCGGTGATATAGCCTTGCGCCTCAAATAGATCGTCGAGTGTGGCCGCTTCAATGTGCGGGACGCCGTGCTGATCGCGTCGCACGGTCACAGGAGCAGACAGCCCGGGCAGATGCATGTCGCCATCGAGCTGAGGCAGGGAATCGCGCATGGCATGTTTGAGCCACCATGCTCCTCCGAGGACACCAACGGCCACAGCAAGAAACACCAGCAAGAGAAAACCCAAAAACAAGCGCAGAAAGGGATGGCTGCGCTTTTCTTCTTCAAGACGAACAGTTCTACCAAGAGGCATACCGAAGACATTGTCTCATCGGAAGGAGCGGTTTTGCGCAGGACAGGAAGAGGGTGAATAATTTGGCCGGCTGCCATACATTGGCAGCGAAATATTTTTCGGCGCTTCCAGGTATGCTTTGATGAATCAAAGTTCTATGCAGACCACCGACATCGTTGCGCAAAAAGAGCAGGTATCTTCACTTGGCGGGTATGGTGCGTGTGCGCTGGCGGGATGTTTCTGGGGGATGGGGTTCTTTTTTGGCAAGATTGTGCTGGCGGAAATGTCCGTGGCACACATGGTGCTGTACCGTTTCTGGTTTGCATGTCCACCCCTGTTCTTTGTGCTGCGGCGCCCGCGGTTTTCCGGCAGGGAATGGCAGCTTTTACTGGTGGCTGCGTTTCTTGGGATTCCGGTGCAGTATCTGGTGCAATTTCAGGGGCTGTCGCTGACGACAGTAAGCCACGCCGCGCTGATGGTGGGCACCATGCCAGTGATCCTGGCCATGGGGGCATGTATCTTTGCGCATGAAAGGCTGGACCGTCTCGGCTGGCTTGCCCTTGCCGGGTCAACTGCGGGAGTGGCCATGATTGTGTTGAGCAGTAACCATGCTGTTTCTGCGCATGGGCCGACACTGGCAGGCGATTTGCTTGTTGTGCTTTCTCTGCTGATTGCCCTGGCGTGGGTCCTGTTGAACAAGCACTTGATGCGGACACATTCTCCATTGCAGGTGACGGCATATGGTTTGTTGAGCGGAACGCTGATGCTGTCGCTATGGGTGCTGCTGCGCAATGGTCTGCCTCCGGCACATGGCGTGAGTGCCCATGCTTGGCTGGCGTTGCTGGCCAGCGGCCTGCTTTGCAACACAAGCGCGATGTTTTTGTGGAACTGGGGCATCTCCCGCGTACCTGCGTCGCGGGCAGGTGTTTTTCTGAATATCGAGCCAGCGATGGGTTCCATGCTCGGTGTCAGGCTGCTGGGGGAAAGGCTCAGTCCTTTGGCGTGGATTGGGGGCGGGCTGATTGTTACCGCAGCCATTATGATCACGAGTGGGGGCCGGAAAGCAGACAGTAATCCTTTATGATTTAAACATTTGCGAAGTGGTCCTTGAAGAAACCGGTTTAAAAACGGTTCCTTATTACGGAAGCTAAGCAAAAACTTTCGCTGATGAAATGCTTCTGTGATAACGTCTTTGCGGATTCAGAACTCGCTGTCATGGCGTAATGTAAAGGAGGATTCGGCTGTGTCGTCACTCGTCAGGCGTTCTATTGCAGAGTTTCTGGGTACTTTCTGGCTGGTCTTCGGTGGTTGCGGAGCAGCTTTGATTTCAGCGGCCTTTCCTGAACTTGGGATTGGCTTTCTGGGTGTGGCATTTGCCTTTGGTCTGACGTTGCTGACCATGGCCTATGCCATTGGACACATTTCCGGCTGCCACATCAATCCAGCAGTCACCTGCGGTTTAGTCGCAGGCAAACGGTTTCCGGTAAAGGACCTGCCTGCCTATGTGGTGGCGCAGATACTTGGTGGGATTGCGGCTGCTGCTGTGCTTTATCTGATTGTGACGGGAAATCCGACCTTCGATGCCACCTCCAGCACCTTCGCTTCTAACGGCTATGGAGCACATTCTCCGGGGAATTATTCGCTGTTGTCCTGCTTTGTGGCCGAGTTTGTACTGACGTTCTTTTTCCTGGTGGTCATCATGGGAGCAACCGACAAGCGCGTTCCTGCCGGAGTTGCGCCCATCGCGATTGGTCTTGTGCTTACGTTGATTCACCTCATCAGCATTCCGGTTACGAATACCTCAGTCAATCCGGCGCGCAGCACCGGTCCTGCAATTTTTGCCGGATACTGGTGGCCCCTGCAGCAGCTCTGGCTGTTCTGGGTGGCACCGATTCTGGGAGCTGTGGCCGGCGGATTTGCCTATCGTTTCCTGATGGAAGAGAAGGAAGAAAGCGTTGAGGCGCTCGACATAGAGCGGGCGGGAAAATAGCGCATAGGTTCAGCCGTCAGGTTTGTTTTGAAGGCGCTGGAGATTTCCGGCGCCTTTTTTGTGACTGAGAGTGGCGACGACCCATTTGCAACAGCAGTGTGTTGAGCGCTCGCTTTATGTGCTTTTTTTGCCGCGGACAAAATGCAGAATAAATGAGATCACGGCAAAGATGAGCAGAAGGTGGATCAAAAACCCGGTGACGTGATAGACGACAAAACTGCCTATCCAAATCAGAATCAGAATCAATGCAAGAACAAGAAACATGGCCTACCTTTCTTTCAGAATGGACAGGGAAGGCCATGATGACCCTCCCTGCATGATGTATTTATGCTGCTTTGGCCTGCTGGTTGATCCGGCCGGACAGCTTTGTCAGTTTCTGGTCCGCGGCCTTTTCTTCTTCCAGAGTTTCCTCAAGCAGGCGTACAACTTCGACTTCTCCCAGCATTTCAGCGTATGCGCGGGCCGAGCCATAGGAAGCAATTTCGTAGTGTTCTACACGCTGGGCAGCGGAAATAAGCCCTGCGTCCACCACTTCCGGCCCGCCACCCTCTTTGATGCGCTCTTCGCCTTCCTTGAGAATGCCTTTCATGCCTTCGCAGGTCTTGCCCTTTGGATTTTCCTTCAAGTGTTTGAATATCTTTTCCAGCCGCTGCACCTGGTTTTCGGTCTCTTTCAGGTGGTTGTTGAAGGCCTCTTTGAGTGCCTCGTTGGAAGCAGTTTTCACCATTTTAGGAAGGGCCTTGGTAATTTGCACCTCGGCCGAGTGCAGGTCCTGCAGTTCGTCCAGCAGAAGCTCTCTCATACTTTCCAGTTTCATCGCAACACCTCGGTCATTGAGAAATTGACGAACATTATCTGTGATGCAATTTCGAGGCATAGTGAAACGCGTCCTGGACAGTTGCCCGAAAGCGAGAATTCCCATTAAGATAGCGCCCGATGCGCCTTTTGGTCCTGGCTTTTGTGCTGATCTCATTCGATGTAAGCGCCCAGGTGTTGCAGAACACGAATTATCAGCGCGAGCTCGAACATGCAAAGTCACTTTTGGCTGGCATGACCCCGACAGATGTCCCTCATCACATTCATTACGACCTGAAGTTTTATGACCGCAATGGGCACGAAAATACGGCCACGTATGACATTTACCGTGATCCGGTGATGTATGAGCGGACAGAGGTGAAGTCAGGCAACTATCAGTTGACGCAGATCAGCAACAAGCGGGACCAGAAGACATGGCAGCATTACACAGGTGATAAGCCCCTGAAAATTGCCGAATTTGAGCAGGCAACGGACAGGCCATCTGTGGCCATAGACCGCTTTGCGCTTGAGTTGGACCGCATTGATAATATGCAGCCACAAAAACTCGAAGGAATGCCCTTGCTTTGCGCGAACGACAACGCAGGGACGGCCATCTGCTTCAATCCTTTTATCGGGCTGTTTGCCTACGCGCAGATGTTTAATCAAACGGTGATGTACGACAACTGGCTTCCGGTAGGCTCGCATACGGTGCCGGGAAACATTCGCATTTTTCAGGACAAAAAGCTGCTGCTGGAAGCGTCCGGAACGGTCGAAGTGGTGAAGAAGTTCCCGCCGCATTTTATGGAGGTGCCGGACACACCTTCGCAGCCTGACCCTGCCTCGCTGCACAAGGTGCTCCAGAGCAAAGGGATGGACTTGACGCAGCCACGTTTTGGAAATGCCTCGCTGCGCCTCTCAGTGGACGAAAACGGGCATGTAGCGAAGGTCGAGATTGTGGATTCGGATGATAAGCGCCTGGAAGGCCCTGCGCGAAAATTTGCGCAACATCTGATTTTTGCGCCACAGATGGAGAATGGCCGCGCCGTTCCGTTTGAGACGGTGATTTACGTTGTGTATTATCCGTTCTTCTGATCCACAATACGCACGTGTTCATCTGGCTTCAGATAGCCTTTGCGGCGAAACCAGTCTTCCATTGCGGATTGCAGGCGATCGAGGGGGACGCGGAACCCTGCTTCCAGCAGGCCGTCGCCGATGGGAAGCGTGTCGTCAAAAACGGCATCATTTGTGAAGTTGCGCATGGCGAAGTTGTCTATCCATGCAACCGGACAGGGTTGGGAAAGCCCATCAGGAGTAGTGCGGAGGACCTGTAACTTGCGAAGGAACATGGTTCGCAGTTTACGTCAGGTGTGCCATGCCTGATACACCTGACGAAGTAGTTTACGGCTTGAGCTTTGAGAATAGATTGAACTTCGAGACGTCGTTGAACATTACAAAGACAGCGAAGATCACCAGCACCACAAACGCTACCTGATAGATGCGCTCTTTCAATTGCTGGTTGAGGTCGCGGCGGATAGTGCCCTCGATGAGCAGAAGCAGAATCATGCCGCCGTCAAGGATCGGAATCGGCAGCAGATTGAAGATGCCGAGGTTCAGGCTGATCAGGGCCATCAGGGTGATGATAGGCTGCCATCCAGGCATGGAAATGGCCTCGCCTGTCTGCCGGGCAATGCCAATCGGACCGCTCAACTGCTGCATATTAGACTGGCGAGTAATGAGCCGGTGCAGCACATCGAGAATCAAGCCGGAATTTTGCAGGTTGAAGCTCACGGAATGGCGTACCGCTTGTGGGAGCGGCAATTGCTCCACATGAAACGGAGGCAGGTAGGGTTTGAATCCAAGCCTGTAGCTCTGGTGTCCGGTGCCATCGTCTCCCAGCGCAGGGGCCATGGTGAGTTGCAGCGTTTTTCCAGCGCGCTGGACGGTGAGTGTCACCGGCTTGCTTCCATTCTGTTGCAGGTAGGCAACGACAGCAGAGGTCCAGTGGAGTTGCACGCCATCAATGGCGAGAATTTCATCGCCTGCCTTCAGTCCGGCCTTTTCTGCGGGGTAGCCTGGCTCGACATCATGTACTTTGATGGGGCCGTTCTGGTAACGCGGAATCAGGCCTATGGATTCGACCTCGAAGTCGTCACCCTTGCTGCCGTCCAGCAAGTAGAGCTGAGTTGAGAATTGCTGTGTCTGGCCGTCCACATTCCGTTCAACCGTTACGGGCACGGTGGAATTGACGTCCAGAGCGGCGCGAATGCGGACTTTCTCCCAGGTAGGGTTTACGTCTTTGTCAAACTTTACGATGCGATCGCCAGACTGAATACCGGCATGAGCAGCAGCTGAGTTCTGCGGAACGAAATCAACGACGGCGGGGCCGGACAGATACTGGTCCACCTCGTTATGCATCATGTAGTAGCCCGTCATGAGGACAAAAGCGAGGGCGAAATTGGCAGCCGGACCAGCCAGCCCAATCAGAATGCGCTGCCAGCGCGGATGCGAAGAGAACTCGCCTGGATCTCCGGTACGGGTCTCGCCCGGTGTTTCGCCGGACATTTTTACATAGCCGCCGAGAGGCAAAAGGCTGAGGCGGTAGTCGGTATCACCGCGACGAAAACCGAAAAGCCGCGTGCCGAAGCCGATGGAGAAAACTTCTACGCGAACGCCAAATAATTTGGCCACGATGAAGTGGCCAAACTCGTGGACGAGCACCATGATGCCGAGCACCACGAGCATGGAAACAATTGCGGTAATTGCAAAGGGCATGATCTTTAAGAAAACCTGTCAGCGGGCGTCAGAGACGGCGTAGCCGGCCCTGATCAGGGCCTCCCTGGCCAAAATTCGCGCCTTTCTATCTGATGCCAGCACTTCATGAATGGTCGCAGGGTGGGCCTCGGGGGTGGCCTGCAGTACTTCTTCTATTGTACGCGCGATTCCGGTAAAAGGAATGGATTTATTCAGAAACGCCTCGACTGCAATTTCATCGGCTGCATTGAGAGCAATGCAGTGGGCGCCACCTTTTTCTGCGGCCTCATAGGCAAGGCGAAGACAAGGGAAACGGGCGAAGTCAGGCGGTTCAAAACAGAGCTGTCCGAGTGCAGACATGTCGAAGGTCAGGTCAGAAGAGACCCGCTCTGGGTAGCTCATCGCATACAGGATGGGAAGACGCATGTCGGTAACGGAAATCTGCGCCAAAATACTTCCGTCAATGTACTCGACCAGCGAATGCACGGTAGATTGCGGATGAATGGTGACTCTGACTGTAGACGGCGGGACATCAAAAAGCCGGCACGCTTCGATGATCTCAAGCCCTTTGTTCAGCATGGTGGCTGAGTCAATCGTGATACGCCGCCCCATGACCCATGTAGGGTGTTTGAGGGCCTGCTCTACTGTGATGGAATCAAAGCGATCAAGAGGCAGGGTCCGGAATGGGCCTCCTGAAGCAGTGAGCCAGATGCGGCGCACTTCGTGTTTTGTGCCCGCCCTCATGCATTGGTGAACGGCGTTGTGTTCAGAATCAATGGGCAGCAACGGAACATTTTTCCTGCGTGCGGCCGCGGTAAGAATTTCTCCGGCAGCCACGAGCGCTTCTTTATTTGCAAGGCCGATGGCCTTTCCTGCTTCGACGGCGGCGTAGGTGGCTTCCAGCCCGGCAACACCAACGATGGCGGAAACAACAAAGTCTACTTCCGGCAGAGTGGCAACGAGGACTGTGCCCTCTGGGCCGAATACGGTTTCAATTCCGGAAATGCCCGCGCTCTTGAGACGCGCAGCCAGTGTTGTGGCGAGCTCTTCCGTAGCAACGGAAACCACACGGGGCCGCCAGCGCTCGCACTGTTGAAAAACAGCGTCGAGATTGCGGCCTGCTGCGAGAGATGCTACGGCAAAGCGTTCCGGGTATTGTTCGATGATGTCGAGGGTGCTGGTTCCGATAGACCCTGTCGAGCCGAGAATTGCGATGTGTTTCAAGCGTGTACGCGTCCCTGACCTGAAGATATTTTATAGGTTTGGACGCAATATGTGACGGACGTCCTTCTGCGTGCGGGACCGAAAAGACGTCCGGCAGGGACTTACTTCACGCCATTTTCCGGGTTCCAGGAGCCTTGCTCTTTACGCACATAAATGATCTGTCCGATGTGATAGGCATTGTGCGCGCTGATTTTCTCAATATCTGAGGCCCACTGTTCCAGCTTTGCATCGTCGGCAGTCGCGATGGCTTTTTCCCACTCGGTCAGGACCGCGTCGAGCTGGCGGACGGTCTCGTCCCACTTTTTGCTGTCGAAGTTGTCGAAGGTCTCGTCGTTGTTTCCGCTGAATTTGGGGGTTGGTTCGCCTTTGAACTTCTCCAGACTGCGCGTGTCCCAGTAGACGAGGTGATAAGCGAGCTGGCCGACGGAGTGGTTTCCCTTACCGTCTTTCCAATTGGCCTGGTCCGCAGTCAGACCCGCCACGGCCACATTGGCGGGCACAAACCACTCTTTCTGGTTGTGGGTTTCTTTCATCTGTGCAAGCAGAATGCTGCGGAGCGTGGGCTTCTCCGCCGGCGTGGTTTGTGAATACGCGGAACAGGCCAGAAATAGGACCGTAAAAAATGCAATCTTCTTCATAGCAGCTTACCCTCTCACTTTCAGTGCAAAGGCTACTCTGGCAGTTCTGGTTTGTCAGTCAATTTCAGCCGCATCGTTTGACTGCGAAGACAAAGGGCCTTTTCTTTGCGCCCATTCGTTAAGCTGCAGCGGCGGGAAGCAGAAAGCGTTCAAAGACATTGTTGGAGAGCAAGCGTCCCTGTGGGGTCAATTGGATTGTTTCGCCGGATTGCTGCACAAAGCCCTCTTCGGCCAGGACGTTGAGTGTGGGCCGGAAACCTGCGATGGCTTCTGCTCCGAACTCCGCTTCCAGCACCTTCAAAGAGACTCCCGCATTCAGACGCAGTCCCAGAAACCATGCCTCTTCCAACTCTTCCTGGCGGGAGAGGGCGTGGCGGTCGTCCCACCCGGGCGATTGCAGATAGTCTTCGAGATTGTCCGTTGTGGCAAAGCGGATGGCGGTGCCATCTGCTGCGCGCAGCATGGAATGCGCATCTACTCCCAGACCCAGATAAGGCCTGCGCAGCCAGTATTTTTGATTGTGTGCGGATTCGGCTCCAGCGCGGGCGAAATTCGAGATTTCATATTGCCGAAGCCCGCTGGCGGCGAGCCGCTCCACCGCCATCAGGTACATGTCAGCCAT
>DASRBV010000254.1:0-12090 GCA_035653455.1 Pseudacidobacterium sp.
TCGGTCAAGCTGAGCACCGCGAACTACAATCGCACGCGTGATTACCTTTTGGGAAAGGCATCTTCAGCCTATATCTTTGACCCAAATGCTTTCACAGCAGCTCCAGACTTTACACTCGGCAATGCAAAGCGTAACTATCTCGAACTGCGCAACCCAGCGTTCTACGATGAAGCTGCAAATGTCCGTAAACATTTCTACTTTGGAGAACGGTTCCAGGGCATTCTTCAGGTGGACTACTTTAACTTATTAAACCGGACCCATTTCAGTGGCCCAGACACAAACATCAGTGATGGGACCTTTGGACAAGCCCAGTCAGCAAATAGCGGCAACCGACAAGGCCAGGTGATGTTCCGAATAGAATTCTAGGCCTTAGAAACGCCCTACTGATGAGAACATCAGAGGGGCAAAGGTTTCCAACGAATGTAACACTTGCCTCCATGCCGGACTGCTGACCACAGTCCGGCATTTTTCTTCATTGCGAATGCTGAATCAAGTCAGAAATAATGGCGCTGCGATGATTCCCCGCAAATCTGTTGTCATTTGGTTTTCCTGTTGCCTGCTTTTGGCCGCCACCTTTGCCTGTGCGCAATCTGCCGACGACGAGGTGACGCCGCAGGTACAGGCGCTCTATGAGCAGGCGAAAGCGGCGCAGCAGCGGGGAGACAACACAACCGCCATCGAGAAGTACCGCGCGATGCTCAAGCTCGCTCCTCACCTTGCGCCCGCGTACAACAATCTGGGGATGCTGTACTTTAACCAGGGAGACTACACGCGCGCAGCACAGGCGCTGGAACAGGGGCTGAAGCTGAATCCTGATATGCCGACGGCCTCTGCGCTGCTGGGCCTGAGCTATGCGCAGATGGGCGAGGACGAGAAGGCCGAACCGCTGCTGGAGGCTGCCGTCCGCGCCAATCCCAATGATGACACTGCACAGATGGCCTTTGCCCGCACACTTGTCAATCTGAAGCGATACGACGAGGCCACGCCGTATCTGCGCAGCTATCTTGACCGGCACCCGAAAGACCAGCAGGCATGGTATCTGCTGGGCAAGACTTACCTTCAGCTTTCAGAAGATGCTCTTGGGCGCATCAACCAGATTGATCCCAACTCTGCGATGGCGCACATCGTAGCGGGCGAGATTGACGAGAGCATGAAGAATTATGACGGCGCACTGGTGGAATACAAGAAGGCCATTGATCTGGCACCGAAGCAGCCGGGCATGCATGAGCATATGGGTAATGTCTTCTGGGTAACGGGCAAGTGGGAGTCGGCGCAGAGAGAGTTTCGCTCCGAGCTGGCCATCAATCCCAACAACTGCGCCGTGCGCTGGAAGCTGGCCAATGCGATGCTGGAAGCAAATGCTCCAGCGCAGGACGCGCTGAGCGAAGTGAACGAGGCCATTGAGCGCTGTCCCGGCCTGATGCAGGCCCGCGTAGACCGCGCGCGCGCGCTGATCAAGCTGAGTAAACCGGACGAGGCCCTCCCTGATCTGCTGATGGCCGAAAAAGACTCTCCCGATGAGCCTTCGATCCATTTTCTTTTGTCTTCTGTGTACAAGGCGCAGGGCAAAACTGCCGAAGCGCAGCAGGAGATGCGCACATATGGGCGCCTGCAACGGCAGGCGAGTGAGGCTGTGGCGCAACAGGCGAGCGATGCTATTTCGATCAAAAGCACAGCGCATTGAATTTTTCATCATGCTCCGGGTAATCCACCTTGCCGCATTTTCCTGTCTGCTTTCGCCAGTGCTCCTCTTTGCCCAGATGACCTCGCAGCAGGGAGGCGCTGCTACCGGAGGCGTCTACGCTCCGGTGCATGATGCCGAGCACCGGCCCATTACCGCTGGAGGATTCGTGGACCGTGGGCCGGTCGTCTTCAGAGATGTAACGCAGGAGTCGGGCCTTTCATCCTGGCGGCATGTGGTTGGGAGCCCGGAAAAGAAATACATTGTCGAGTCGCTCGGCAGCGGCGTGGCCCTGCTCGACTATGACAACGATGGATGGGTGGACATCTATCTGGTCAACGGCTCGACCTATGATGCGATGAGTGGAAAGGCGACTCCGCCCCATGCCGCGCTTTTTCACAATAATCACGACGGGACATTTACTGATGTCGCAGAAAAAGCGGGTGTGACGAATGAGCGCTGGGGTGTGGGCGTGGCCGCAGGCGACTACGATAACGACGGCTGGCCGGATCTTTACGTCACCAACCTGGGCAAGAACCGCCTGTACCACAACAATCATGACGGGACCTTTACCGATGTTGCGGAAAAGGCCGGAGTGGCGCTGGGCACATGGTCTACAAGTCCCACTTTTGGCGATTACGATGGCGACGGCAGACTCGACCTTTTCGTTCCCGGATACACAAAGTTCGACTTCAGCAATCCACCTGTTCCTGGTGCAACGTCGGTGGTCTCGAATACCTGCCAGTACCGCGGAGTTGTGGTCTTCTGCGGCCCGCGCGGATTGAAAGGCGAGCAGGACCATCTCTTCCATAACAATGGAGACGGCACATTCACTGACGTAAGCGTGAAGGCAGGCGTCTCTGATCCGCCTGGATACTACGGTCTCGTCTCGCTCTTTGTAGACCTGAACGGGGATGGCAGACCCGATCTTTTAGTTGCGAATGACTCCACCCCGAATTATCTCTACCGCAACAAGGGCGACGGGACATTTGAGGACCTGAGCTACGAATCGGGTTATGCTGTGAACCACGATGGCCGCGAAACCGCAAGCATGGGCATTGCCGTGGGCGACTACCTCAACAACGGACGCCTCGACATCCTGAACACGACTTTTTCTGATGACTACAAGGTCCTCTATCGCAATAACGGTGAGATGGACTTTACAGATGTAAGCTATGACGCCGGAATTGCAACAGCCACGGTCCCGTTTCTAAGCTGGGGCGATGGTTTTATAGATTACGACAATGACGGCTGGAAGGACATCTTCATCGCGAGCGGCCATGTGTATCCGCAGGCAGACCAGCACGATTGGGGCACCAGTGTTGCCGAGAGGCCGCTGCTCTTCAGAAATCTCGGCAATGGGAAGTTTGAGCTTGTTCCACCTGTCAAGGGAACGGGGCTGGCCGATGTGGTCCGCGGGCGGGGCGCGGCCTTCGGCGATTTATTCAATGACGGAAAGACAGACGTGGTCATCAACAACGTAGACGGTCCTCCGACCCTGTTGCGAAACGTCAGCGATGACCATCATCACTGGATCGAGTGCAGGCTGATCGGTGGCCCCAAAAGCCCGCGCGACGCAACAGGCGCAGTGGCCTTCCTCAGGACAGGAAAAATCATACAGCGCGAAGATGTACTGAGCGGCGGCAGCTTCGCTTCATCGAATGATCAGCGTGTCCACTTTGGCCTGGGCAATGCTGACAAAATAGATGACCTCGAAATCCGCTGGCCCGATGGCGCGCGGGAGAATCTTCATCCACCGTATGTAGACCATATTTACACAATCGAAGAAGGCAAAGGCATTCTGAAGGAGCAGCAGTGACGCGATTCGTTTCTGTCTGGTGCTTTCTTCTCGCGCTTGCCGCTATGAGCGTTGCACAGGAAACAGCAACACCTGTGCGTGAAGCGGATGCTGCGTGCGCGCGGTGCCATCAGGACATCTACGCAAAGTATTTACAGACGCCGATGGCCAACGCGAGTGGCCGTGCAATGGACAAGGCCATTCCCGGCGTGTTCGACCACAAAACATCGGGCACGGAATACAGCATCTCTGTCCAGAACAGGAATCTGATGCTGAGGGCAGGAGAATCCGGCGCCGAGCGCAGGCTTGATTACTATCTCGGATCCGGTCACTTAGGTGTGACGTATCTTTATTCCGTCAACGGCTACTTATTTGAATCGCCTATCGCCTGGTATGCGGCTTCGCATTCCTACGACATGAAGCCCGGCCTTGGTTCCGTGACGGCAATGCCGCCGGCGCTTCCCATGCAGGCCAGTTGCCTGCGCTGCCACATGAGCGCTGTCAAGCCCAGCGACCCGGGTACGATCAACCACTACACAGGCCTTGCGTTCGCCCACACCGGAATTACCTGCGAAGCATGCCACGGAGATACGCGGCAGCATGTGACAAGCGACGGCAAGGCCCCGGTCATCCATCTGGCAAAGCTCGACGCGACGCGACGTGATTCGGTCTGCATCAGTTGTCATCTGGAAGGCGATGTCTCCGTTGAAAAAGCAGGCCGTTCTTCACTTGATTACAAACCTGGAGACAACATTTCGGACTATCTTTCTTACTTTGTCTATCGCGGAAAAAACCTGACCGAGCGCGGCGTGAGCGAAGTAGAGCAGCTCAGCATGAGTATGTGCAAGCGCGCCAGCGGAGACAAAATGTCATGCACCAGTTGTCACGATCCGCACAGCCGGCCTGCGCCAGAGGAGAAAGCTGCCTTTTACAGAAAGAAATGTCTCGCTTGCCACAACGATGCGGCATTTGTCTCATCGCATCATCCTGAGGACCCCGACTGCACCGGTTGCCACATGCCCCGCAGCGGCGCAGAAAACATTCCTCACGTTGCATGGACAGACCACCGCATCCGAAAAGTTCCGGACAAGGCAGTTATGAAAGATCTGGGTGAGGGCCAAGATCTCGTCCCGGTCTTTTCGCCGAATGCAAATCAACGTGACCTTGCGATGGCATATTTCCGCGCAGCTATGGAAGGCAACTCCGCCTTTCACATGAAGGCCTACCGGCTTCTCGAAGAAATCAGGTCACAGCTCTCAGAAGACAACGAGGCACTCACCGCTCTGGCCCTTGAAAGCGAACGCCAAGGAGACTACAAACAGGCCGCGGCCATCTTCCAGCAGATACTCAGGCGCGATCCGCAAAATCTCACGGCCCTGTCCAATCTGGGCACGCTTCAGGCAAAATCCGGCGATCTGCAAAGCGCCGCCACATTTCTTAATAAGGCATTCGAGCGGAACGAAGACATTGTTGGACTGGCAAAAAATCTGGCACAGGTGCAATGTATGATGGGCGATGCGGCATCCGCGAAGGCCACCTTGCAGAAAACGGCGCAGTACAGTCCAGGTCTTCAGGACGTGCAGCAGATGCTGGAGCGGCTTCAAACCTGCTCCGGCGCAAAGCCCTAAAATAAACAGGCATCCATGATCAGGTCACTGCGATACGGCGTTTTTCTTATTGGGTCCAGTGCGCTGGCATATTCCCAGGCAGACCCGTTAGTAAGTGCGCATTCGCTCCTCGAGCAGAAGCAATATACGCAGGCAGAAAATCTTCTTCGCGGTCATCTTGCCACACATCCCACGTCGGCTGCGGCCCACTTTCTTCTCGGGTACGCGCTCTTCCGGGAAGACCGCGCCAAAGAATCTCTTGCCGAATTTACAGAGGGTGCAAAATATGGGTCCCCGAAGCCAGAGGACCTGAAGATTGTCGCAGCCGATTATGTTCTGCTCGGCGATTTCACCGATGCGGACAAGTGGCTGACGTATGTAACAAAAGAAGCTCCGGAAGATGCCGACGCGTGGTATCTGCTTGGCCGCACCAAATACAACGAAAACCGGTTTCAGGAAGCGATTGACAGCTTTCAGAAGACGCTGGCGCTTCGCCCGCATGACATCAAAGCAGAGAATAATCTGGGACTCTGTTATCAGGGGCTGAACCGTCCAGACGAAGCAAAAAAGGCCTATGAAAATGCGCTCGCATGGCAGAGAGATTCGCCAGTAAAAGATGCGCAGCCCTTTCTGAATGCAGGAATCCTGTTGCTGGAGCAGGACCAGTCTTCGCAGGCGTTGCCTTATCTGGAAAAGGCCGCCGCTCTCGCTCCGCACAATCCAAAAGTGCTCGAACAACTTGGGCGCGCTTACGATTTACTTGGAATGCAGGAAAAGGCCGAGCGAGCGCTTGAAACGGCAGTGGCCCTCGCCCCCAACGCCTCTGGTTTGCACTACAAACTCGGACAGGTCTATCGCCGCGAAGGCAAAGACCAACTGGCGCAGCAGCAGTTTGATATCTGCGCGAGATTGAACAGCACTCACTCCTCCATTGAAACGCCCAATCCCGCCCAGCAGGAGTAGTTATTCGTTGCCAGTCCCCGGTTGATTCGTTATTAGTCCCCAGTTCGGTTGCTAAACTTTACATCGCTGAGATTCTTCCTCCCTGCGGTCGTCAGAATGACGGACTCTACTTTACAAGGAATGCTCTGAAAATCAACCTCTGGCTGCTGTACATTGTTTGAATAGAAAACTAATAGAACCTGTGACAAAAAACCTGATGCCTGGAGGCCGTCCTATGGCGATTGAAGTCTCTCGTTGGCTGTTGATGAAAATTTCCGGCAAAAAACTTCTGGCTTCCGCTACCGTCGCTATTTCCTTCTTTCTTTCAGGGACTGCATGCCATGCGCAGACCCACTGGATAGGGTCCTGGGCAGCTTCGCAGCAACTGGTCGAACCGCAAAATTCGCTTGCTCCCCAGGACATTCAGGACATAACTCTGCGCCAGATCATCCATCTCTCCATTGGCGGAAGTGAGGTCCGTCTTCGCCTCTCCAACCGCTTTGGCAGAACGCCGCTTCATCTGGTCTCAGTCCACATCGCGCTTTCCGCTTCGCGCGCTTCAGACAAAATCGTGCCTGCAAGCGACAAGGCCGTCACCTTTTCCGGAGCGCCTGATGTTACCATTCCCGCAGGCGCAGAATATGTATCCGATACGGTGATATTTCCCGTTGCGCCTTTGTCAGACGTAGCGATAACCCTGCATACTGACACACCTCCGGCGGAGCAGACCGGCCATCCCGGCTCGCGCGCCACTTCATATTTCGTGCATGGGGACAAAGTTTCCGCCACCGAACTGCCTGATGCAAAGACTGTAGACCACTGGTACTACATCGCAGGGCTGGATGTGGCAGCGCCGCCTGAATCCTATGCCATTGCAGTGCTTGGCGATTCCATTACCGATGGACACGGTGCGACTACCAATGGCAATGACCGCTGGACGGACGTGCTGGCAAAGAGGCTGCAGGCCAATGTTCATACTTCCGGCATAGCTGTTCTCAACCAGGGAATCGGTGGAAACCGTCTGCTCCTCGATGGGCTTGGCCCGAACGCGCTGGCACGCTTCGATCACGACGTAATTGCCCAGCCGGGAGTGCGCTGGCTCATCGTACTTGAAGGCATCAATGACATTGGCACGCTCACGCGCGATGGGGATGTTCCTGCCGCTGCGCACGAACTGTTGGTCCGCCGCATCATCGCTGCATACCAGCAGATCATCATGCGCGCCCACGCGCACAACATCAAAGTGATTGGCGCGACAATTTTACCTTTTGCGGAATCAGGCTATTATCATCCGGGGCCAGCGAGCGAAGCAGACCGTCAAGCCGTAAATACATGGATACGAACACCGGGCCATTTTGATGCAGTCATTGATTTTGATACAGTGGTGCGCGACCCGGCGCATCCAGACCACCTGCTTGCTGCCTTTGACTCCGGCGACCATCTGCACCCTTCGCCTGCCGGATATGCTGCCATGGCCAACAGCGTTCCGGTGGGGTTGTTTTCTGCGGATGGAAGCAACACAAACAAACATTGAGAAAAGCAGCACCGCTCATGGCTCCACTGCTTTGTCCGGCTGCGCGTTGTAAATCTCTTCTACGCGCTGCAGCGTGTCAATCTCATCCACCGGTTTGTCATTGCGGATACGCAGAATGCGCGGAAAACGCAGCGCAAAGCCGCTGTTATGGCGGTCTGAGCGCATGACATTGTTAAAAGCAACTTCAAGGACAATCAACGGTTCCACCGTGCGGAAGTGTCCGTAATCTTCCATTGTGTGCTCTTTGAAGAACCGGGTCAGTTCGTTTATTTCAGCATCGGTCAAGCCAGAATAGGCCTTGCCGATGTTCTTCAGCTTGTCGCCATCGCGAACGGCAAACGTGTAGTCGCTTAAAACGCCCGCACGCTTGCCATGTCCGTATTCGGCGCCGGTCACAACAACATCCAGTGTCGCCAACTCGCGCTTCAGTTTCAGCCATGCCAGCCCACGCCGGCCCGGCTGATATGTGCTGTTCAGCGCCTTGATCATGACGCCTTCATTGCCGCGCTCGCGCGCTTCAGCATAGGAGCGGTCGAGCTGCTCTGCGCTACGCAATTGCACTGCCGGAGCAAGCACGATGTGCGGATAATGCTGCGCATCTGTGGCTTCACCGAAGAGCGCTGCCTGACCGCGCTGCTCCAAGCGCGCCGTTGCCTCTGAAATGCGGGCCACGAAAGCTTCCAGCGATTGCCTGCGTTCACGCAGCGTCCGTTCCAGTTGCAGTTCACCCGCAAGAAAGAGCAAATCAAATGCGATAAACACAACCGGTACGCGGTCGCGCCATTCGCGGGAAACGCGCTTGCGCCCTAGCCGCTGCTGTAATGATGTAAAAGGCAGCGCGCGGCTGTCCGCCGGGGTCCAGGCGACTATCTCTCCATCCAGGATGGCCGGTTCGGAGATTTGCGCGAAGGCTTCGACAAGCTCAGGAAAGCTCTCGCTGATGTCCTCACGATTGCGCGAAAAAAGGGCGACACGCCCGGGCTGCCCCGTATCTCCGCAATGCAGTTGCGCGCGGACGCCGTCGTACTTGTCCTCAAGCTGTGCCTCGTGGAGTGCTTGCTGAGGCTTCGCTTCTGCCTCGCCATGCTCAGCCGCAACTTCCTGCGCAAACCGCTCCAGTGCTTCTTCCACGGATGCGACGGGACTGGCCAGCATGAACCCCAGGGGATGAAAGAGCCGCATTTTTGCCTGCGCCAACGTGCCAGAGAGCGCCATGGCCGTAACTTCCGGAAGGTCCCCGGTCAGCATCACGGCACGTCGCACCTGCGCGAGCTCCGCGCCATAGGCATGGGCGATGGCTTCTTCCACCAGGCCCTGTTTCACGCCGATGCGCATGTCTCCAGTCATGAGCTTGATGAGGTACTTTGCCTGAAGAGGCGTGGCGCGGCCCAATAATTCAAGCACGAGCTGCAGCCGGACCGCAGTACTGCGCGCTGAGGCGATCCCGGCAAAACTGCGCTCCACGTCTTCCAGGGTGAGCGATGGTGGGAGGCCCTCCTGCGTTGCGAGCAGGTCCTGCGCGGCACCGCCTATATCGCCATGTCTGCGGTAAGCGGTATACATCGCGTTCTGGCTTGCGCGGGAAAGCTGTGCGATTGCCTTTGAAAGCAAGGACCCGCCCACATTGAGCACGCGGTGGTCGGCCTCGGCAAAAGGCTGCCCGGAAAGGTAAAGAGCGGCCCGCCCTGCATCTTCGGCAGCAAGCGGCTTCAGGTAGTCCGAAATGAGGGCGCGCTTTTCGAGCTTCTTCGTGGTTTCAGCCAGCGCCTGGCACAATTCAGCGAAAGACAGGAAGCTTACGCCCATGTCTGTTGAATATAGAGCAGAAGCATGGCAGGATGCGTTCTGTGAACGGAGAGGCCCGAGGAATATGAATCCGCTGTACAATAGAGGAGATGCAGTTTGTCTTTACAAACGGCGCTCTTCTTTAGCGGCCCTGGCCGCCGATACACTCGTCTGCTTATTTTCCCAAACAATCAAGGTCAACTGACAGAGCGCAAAAGAGAGAATTTCCATGTTTGAACGTTTAGACCAGATTGCCGCCCGCTATGAAGAGCTTGGCGAGCAGCTTGCTTCGCCCGAGGTTGTATCGGACCCGCAGAAGTACCAGAAAATTGCCAAACAACACCGTGAGCTTGAGGCCGTTGTAGAAAAATACCGCGAATACAAGCAGGTGCAGACCGGCATCAGCGACGCCAAAGTAATGCTCAACGAGAGTGACCCGGACATTCGCGCCATGGCCGGCGAGGAACTGGCCGTCCTCGAAGAGCGTCTGCCGAAGATAGAAGAAGAGCTGAAGCTGCTGCTGCTGCCCAAGGACCCGAATGACGAAAAGAACGTGATCCTCGAAATCCGCGCAGGCACGGGTGGTGACGAGGCATCTCTGTTTGCGGCTGAAATCTTCCGCATGTACTCGCGTTTTGCCGAACAGAAGCGCTGGAGGGTGGAAGTACTTTCGAGTTCAGAGTCGTCCGTGGGTGGACTGAAGGAAGTCATCGCCATCATTGAAGGCGACCACGTTTATTCACAGTTGAAGTATGAGAGCGGAGTCCACCGGGTGCAGCGCGTTCCTGCAACAGAAACGCAGGGCCGTGTGCATACGTCGGCCATAACTGTCGCCGTGCTGCCGGAAGCCGAAGACGTGGACATCAAGATTGAAGCCAAAGACATTCGCATTGACACCTTCTGCTCGTCCGGGCCGGGCGGACAATCCGTAAACACGACTTATTCGGCAGTCCGCATCACACACCTGCCCACGAATACGGTCGTGAGCTGCCAGGATGAAAAGTCGCAGATTAAGAACCGTGAAAAAGCCATGCGCGTTCTGCGCGCCCGGCTGTATGAAGTTGAGATGGAAAAACAACAGGAGGCGCTCGCAAAAGAGCGCAAACAGCAGGTCGGTTCCGGCGACAGAAGCGAGAAGATCCGTACCTATAACTTTCCGCAGAACCGCCTCACGGACCATCGCATCGGGCTGACGATCCACCAGTTGGCAGATGTAATGGAAGGCAAGCTGCAGCCTGTGATTGATGCTCTCATCGCCCACTTCAACGCAGAGCGGCTGAAAGCAGAAACAGCTTCCGCCGCCTGAAATGAGCGATGGAAAAGCTCACAGTGGCCTGTCCGTATAGAGCGTCTTGTCCGACAGCTCCTGCAATTTATAAAGCCGCCCCTGGAGAAGCTGTTCTACATGGGCGGTATAATCTCCGGGCACAAAGAGAAATTTGCGCGGCCCTTTTCCCCACATCGCCAGCAGGTCTTTATCACTTAGAAAGATGTGCGGAGCATCCGGATAATTTGCTCCCCAGATCATCGAGCTGCCAAACGTCTGTCCAGGATGATTGCTGTCGGGTTCGAAGTAAGAATTCGTGCCGTGCACCAGCAGCGCCTGTTTCTGCGTATAGAAAATGACGGACGATCCATCGGCCTGGTCGCCATAAATCAATAACTCATCGCCAGGTGAGCCAAGACGGTTGATTGTGTCTGCCATGGCGCGCGAAGAGAGCATAGGTCCAAAGCGCACGAAAGCGATATGCGCTGCGATGAGAAAGACCGCCGCGGTAAACCCGACAGACACGGTGGCCTCAAATGCGTTTCCGCGCCGGCGCAGAAACCACGCAATGATGGGGCCAGCCAGCAACGCGATGGCGGCCAGCCCGGCAGGCAGACGCAGGGCGGCAAATGATGGTCCAGTAAGGTCAAACAAGTGCGACGTGGCCAGCGAATAATCACCCACGCCGCGATGGGCCAGCAATGTTCCGATGTCCGGCACATACGGCAGATTGCGACTCGTCCAAAGGCCGATACCAAGCGCGACCGCCGCGGCCGTACCGACAATGGCAAAGGCCGCGTGCGCTCCGGTAAGCCACTTGCTGCGATTGTTGATCCAGCGGCCGGCTTCAGGGGCTTCTTCAATGGAAGCAAGAGCGCCCGCCGTCAGCACCAGTAGTGGGAAATACGCAGGCCATGTGTAATATTCCTGGTTTGTGGAAATGGAAAAGAAGACCAGAATGAACGCAGCATAGATGACGAGCAGCAATCCCGTGCGCGCACGAAAGCGCACTCGCGCCGCCATGCTTGCGGCTTCATAGGCAGTGCTCTTCGGGTCGAGAAAATGCAGTGTATTCGAAGCGTCGTAACGCACATCGGCCCAGGCAAGTCTGCGGTTGCGCCACGCGCGGCGGAGGATTACCGGAAAATACAGGCTCCAGGGAAAGAGCCACACCAATTGCCCGGTCCAGAAGACCCAGAAGGGCTGCTTGTTGTAGTCATGCGGATAGCGCTTGCCCAGAAAACGCAGTACGTGCTCATTGATGAAGTAGAAGTAAAAGAACCCATGTACGTGGCCCGGCGTGGGAACATTGCCAATTGGGTTGCCATGGTCCGGATTGCGGATCCCCGCCAGAATGTGCCATGGCGCGGCGATCGCCAGGAACAACAGCAGACCCGTCACCGGGCGAAGCTGCCGCCACTTGCGCCACTCGCCGGTAATCGCAAGATAAGGGATGACCGCTGCAAGAAAGAACAC